>CAYGWM010000045.1:0-30871 GCA_964353555.1 uncultured Spirochaetales bacterium | reverse complement strand
GGATGCTCGCGCGCGCTGTAGTCGAAAGTGTCGTGGAGAAGCATGGGGCCTCCGGGTGCGTTCTCGATTCGGAGGCCCATGGAAGCACGAAGTAGCGACCACTGGCTAGGCCTGCAGGACCCGCACGACCGCGTCGTTGAGCACGCTCCACGACGCGCGGTAGGCCTGCAGCAGCATGAACCCGAGCAGGTAGGCAATGCGCCAACGGCGCTCGTCCTCCCGGCACTGCGCGTAGCCCATCGCGGTGAGCACCGATCCAAAGCCGATCACGGGTGCGATGGCGTAGACCGCGGCGACGAAGAGCAGCAGCAGGCCGTTGCGCCACCAGGCTGCGCGCAGGCGCGGCGCGAGCGCGAAACTGAGCGCGATCGCGATCTCGATCGCGAGCGTCCACCAGGTGAGGAAGAGCACGGCGGGTCGGAGCGCGCCGGGCACCTCGAGAGCCACGCTGGTGAGCGTGCCGTCCCAGGCGGTGAGGCTCGCCCTGGCGGCGGCATTGGCTGCCAGCACGTCGGGCGTCACGGCCCCGAAGAGGCGCGCGACGTTGGCGAAGCGCGGGTCGATGAGGAGCTCGTAGCTAAAGAATGAGCCGTCGAGGTAGTCGCCCGAACTGAGCTTCCAGAAGACGGCGAGCCCGAACGCGAGAGCGATCATCCAGCGCGCGGCCGTGGCCAGCGTCTCGACGCGGCGCTCCGCGCGCAGCGCACACGCGAACGCCAGACACCAATAGCCGATCAGGAACTTGTGGTTGTCGGCGGACTCCCAGTTGGCGAGGTCGCCAGCCAACACCACCAGCGCTGCGACGAGCCAGACCTCCCAGCGCAGGCGGATCGAGGGGAAGAGCAACCCCGAGATGGCGAGCGCGGTGAGTGAAAGCCGGACCCACCACGTCTCGTCGACGTGCAGCAGCAGGATCACCAGGGCCAGCATCGCGCAGACGTCGAGCGTGCCGACTCCGGGGGCGGCGCGCTCGCTGTTCGAGGATCCGGAGGGCTCCGGGTTCGATGACACCGAGGGCGTCGCGGCCTTTCGGGAGCGCCGTGCCATTGCTTCGTCTACGAGCCTTCCGGCTGCAGCGGCCGGCGGAGCACCTGGATTGGCTCGGCGCGCAGTGCGGGACCGGCCGGATCGAAGCGGAAGCGCCAGACCGCCGCCTCGATGGCTTCGAGCACCAGCACCTCGCCGGGCGGCGTGGCCGTCTCGGCGCGTTCGAGCATCCGGGTGAGCGGGAGTGAGGCCCCGACGGGCCGGCTCCCCTGGCTGGCCGCGCGGCGCAGCTCCTCGAGCGCACGAGTGTCGCGGGGCTCGAGCCTCCCCTCGTCGCGCTGCTTCTGGTAACGCCGCATCGCGTCTCCGAGCGAGATCTGCTCCCAGGTGCCAACGGCCATGCGGTCGGCGAGCGCCCCGAGTCCGCTCGCAGAAGGCAGCGTGCGCAGCCGCGACTCCCGCTGCTCGAGGCTCGGCGGCAGCCGGAGCGGAATCACTGCGCCTTGCCGCATTCCGGTGACGCGCACGAAGCGCGCATCGACGCCATCGACCGTCGAGAACATCCCAAAGCCCGCGCCCTTCCACGGCGAGAGGTCGGCGATCCGGGCGAGCCCCATCTGCCCAACGGCGACGGCGACCATCAGCACCGGCACGGCCCACGCCAAGCGACGATCGCGATCGGAAAGAGCCACGCGCGCACGATACCGCAGCAGCCTCGGATGCGTAGCGACCATTACCCCTGGGCCAGCGCCACGATGTCATCGGGCGCGAGGAACGCGCGCGGCACCGGCGGCGCCCACGCGGCGAGCCCGTGAGCAGGCATCGACGCCGCCACCTTCCACGCCTCGGCGTCCGCGATCACGTCGAGATCGCTCGAGTACTCGGCGAAGTTGCCCGCCGGGTCGCGCAGGTACCAGAAGTAGTTCGAACCGATCGCGTGTCGGCCGAGGCCCCAGACGTGGCGCGACGCATCGGCCGCGACCATCGCCGCGGCGGCGCGCCCGACCGCATCGACGTCGTCCATCTCCCACGCGGTGTGATGCAGGAACGAGAACGGCCCCGGCTGCACGAGCACATTGTGGTGGTCCGTCGAGCAGCGCATGAAGCTCGCGCCGATCGCCGGGATCTCGTCGCTCACCTGGAAGCCGATGCCGTCCGTGAAGAAGCGCCGCGACGCGGCGGGCTCGCTGGACGTGACGACGACGTGCTGCAGCCGGCGCGGCTTCGAGACGGCGGGCGGTACCGCGGGCGAGCGCGCGTCGATGCGCACCGACTCGCCCGGGAGGTTGGTCGCAACGCGTGCCGGCGGCTTCTGCGCGACGCGCGGCTCGATCACGAGTTCGACGCTGATCCCGGTCACCGGCTCGACGGCGCGCAGCGCGTGCGGATCGCGCTCCGCAGCGACTCCGAGCTTGGCGAGCGCGGCAGCGACGCGGCCGAGATCGTCGGCGTCGTCCACGCCGATCGCGAGCGCGAGCAGCGCGCGGCGCGGCGCTTCGGCGAGGCGCAGCTGCTCACCGCCGTCGCTGGTCTCGAAGCGGCCCGCGCTCGTCTCGGTGAGACCGAAGTCGCGGTAGAAGCCGCGCACCGATTCGACGGAAGGAACGCCGACCGTGATGGAGCGAAGGCGGTGAAGCGACATGGTTTCTCCTCAGGCGCGACGCGTGAGCGGCTCGACGTCGGCCCAGACCGCTTCGCCCTGCGTTCGGAAGAGTTGCAGGATCGGCGCCGGCGCCCACGCGGCGACGGCGGTCTCGAAGCTCGGGCGCGCCTTCACGCGCCCGAGCCAGTCGGAGACACGCGGTCGCGTCGCCCCGGAGAAGAGCGACGTCATTGCGAGGTGGTCGAGGCGCAGCACGTACGGGAGTGCTGCCGCGTCGGCGAGACCGAAACGGTCGCGTGTGAGCCAGGGCTGGGCACCGAGCGCGGTCTCCATGTGGTCGAGCAGGTCGAGGAAGGCACCGAGCGCGCCTGCGAACTCGGGCGCCTTCACGCCGTGCTCGAGCACGCTGCGGCGCGCGGCACGGCGGGCCGCGTCGGGGATCGCGGCGAGGTTCGCCTCGCGCACGTCGGCCGGCTGCGAGAGCGCAGCCGTGCGCGCGCCGATCGCGTAGGTCACCACGCCGGCGGCGGGATGCACCTTCTCGTCGATCTGCTTCACCCACAGGCGCATCGCGTGGCGCGCCGCCGGATCGCGCGGCGCGAGCGGCACCGCGGGGAACGCCTCCTCCAGGTACTCGTTGATCAGCGACGACTCGATCAGCACGCGGCCGTCGTGGATCAGCGTCGGCACGACGTGGCTCGGGTTCAGCTTCACGTACTCCGGCTTGTGCTGTTCGCCCGCGACGAGGTTCACGTCGCGCGAGATGAAATCGAGCTTCTTCTCGGCGAGCACCAGCCGCACCTTCTGCGAGCAGCTGGAGAGTCCGTTGTGATGGAGTTCGAGTGCGGGCATGGGACTCGTTCCTTTCTACAGGAGTGTGTCTGATGGCTCCGCGACGACCGTGTTGTCGAGCGCGCCGAGCCCTTCGATCTCGACGCGCATCCGGTCGCCCACGACGAGCAGCTTCGGCGGCTTCATCGCGATGCCGACGCCGCCGGGCGTACCCGTCGCGATCACGTCGCCGGGCTCGAGCGTGAAGCCGTCGGAGAGGTGCTCGACCAGCGCGTAGCAGTCGAAGAGCAGCTGCTTCGTGTTGGAGTCCTGGCGCAGCTCGCCGTTCACGAAGGTGCGCAGCCGCAGCGCGTGCGGATCGCCCACTTCGTCCGCCGTGGTGATCCACGGGCCGATCGGCCCGTGCGTGTCGAACGACTTGCCCATCGTCCAGGTCGGAACCCGGAACTGCCAGTCGCGGATCGTCACGTCGTTCACGACGAGGTAGCCGGCGATCACCTCGTGGGCGCGATCGCGCGGCACGTGGCGGCAGCGCCGGCCGATCACGCAGCCGAGTTCGCCCTCGTAGTCGAGCACGTGCGAGATGCGCGGCATCCAGACCGGGTCGTTCGGACCGGTGACGCAGGTGGACTGCTTGTTGAAAACGGTCGGGTGCTTCGGCGCCTCGATGCCGGCCTCGGCGATGTGGTCGGCGTAGTTGAGCCCGATCGCCAAAAACTTCGGCGGGCGCAGGATCGGCGCGCAGAGCGAGACGGAATCCTGCGCGATGCGACTCGTCGCGTTCGATGCCGCACTCGCGGCGCGACGCAGCGCATCCGGTCCGGCAGCGAGCAGCGCCACCATCTCGCGCGGCAGCTCGGGCGCTGCGATCGACAGATCGACGACACCGTCGTCGGTGACGACGCCGATGCGCGCAGAGTTTTCGTGGCGGAAGGTGCAGAGCTTCATCGCAGGATCTCCTCGCGTCCTACCACGGCAGCGAATCGCCGAGCCCGTGGAGCAGTTTCTCGTTCACGTCGCTCGCCTGGTGCACGTGCTTCGGCGGCGAGTGGAAGGTCTGGTACGGGCGCAGCCGCAGCACGACGCGGCCTTCGCGGCTGGCGCCTTCGGCGATCATCGGCCGCACCGCTTCGGGCATCTCCTTGCCCGCCATCACGCCTGCGATGCGCATCATCAGATCGACGACCGCCGGCGGCTCCGTCTCGACCTTCGCGTCGCTGTAGACCACGAGGTACGAGGGCGGCCACTGCTCGTCCAGCACGCAGAGCGACACCTTGCCGAGTCGCGAGACGGCCTTCGCCTTGGCGCGGGCGCCCATCGTCGATACCAGGATGTCGTCGCCGTCCATCACGTAGTAGACGACCGACTGCGCGGGTCCGTCGTGCTTGCGGCCATAGCCGAAGACGGCGGTCCGGTGCTTGCGCACGAAGGCGCGGCGTTCGTCTCGATTCATCGGGAGGATCTCCTCGGTTTCGGGGCGCTCTTCTGCTGGGAAATCGCCGGGACCTTCGTCAGCGCGGCGCGCACCGAATCGAGCGTGCCGCGCAGGTGGTCTTCGAGGACTGTGACGGCGCGGTCGATGTCGCCGGCGAGCGCCGCGTCGCGCAGCGCCTTGTGCTCGACGGCCGGACCGCGACCACTCCGAAACTTCTGCGCGCCGAGCAGCACGTAGCGCTGCGCGTGCTCGGCGAGCACGCCGATGATGCGGCGCGTCCACGGCGACGGGCACTGCGACAGCAGCGCGGTGTGGAAATCGAGGTGCGCTTCGGTGCCTTCTTCGAGCGAGCACGCCGCTTCGAGCCGATCGAGCGCCACGGCGACTTCGCGGCGGTGCGCGTCGTCGCTGCGGCGCAGCGACTGTCGGAGCGCCGGTGGCTCGAGGCGCAGCCGCAGCGCGTAGAGATCGGCTGCGTCGTCGAGCGTGAACGCGGCCACGCGCACGCCGCGCTGCGGACTGAGCTCCACGAGCCTTGCTCCGCCGAGCCGTTGGAACGCCTCGCGCAGCGGGGTCGGGCTCACCTGCCAGCGCTCGGCGAGATCCTCGGCGCGCAGCTTCGTTCCGGGCGGAAACTCGCCGGTCAGGATCGCCGTTCGCAACCGCCGCAGCGCCCAGTCGCTGCGGGTCTCGGGGGCGGTTTCGGGCATGGCGGCTGGATAGCCCGCCGTCGTCGAATATTCAATAGTCTATAGACTATTTCTAGATCGCGGCCGGTCGTTCGTCGCGCTTCGGGAAGAGCACCGAGAGCACCATCGAGGTGGCGATCAGGGCACCGATGATCCCGAGCGACCACGCGATCGGGAACTTCCCGCCAAAGTGCGCGTTCAGCCAGACCATCTTGAGACCGACGAAGACCAGCACCAGCGCCAGGCCGTAATTGAGCAGATGGAAACGATCCACGGCGCCTGCCAGCATGAAATAGAGCGATCGCATGCCGAGGATCGCGAAGATGTTCGAGGTGAAGACGAGCAGCGGCTCGTTGGTCAGCGCATAGATCGCGGGAACCGAGTCCACGGCGAAGATGATGTCGGTCACCTCGATCAGCACGAGCGCGAGAAAGAGCGGCGTCGCGAGCCACTTGCCGTCCTCGCGAACCAGGAATCGCTGGCCGCGCAATCCGTCCGTCAGCGGGATGAAGCGGCGCATCAAGCGCACGATCGGATTGCGGTCGGGATCGGGCTTGGTGTCCGCCATCCACAGCATCTTCAGCCCGGTGAGGATCAGGAAGCCGCCGAAGAAGATCACCACCGCTTCGTATTGCATCAACACGGAGCCCATCGCGATGAAGATCGAGCGGAAGAAGAGCGCACCGAGAATTCCGTAGAAGAGCACGCGGTGCTGATACTGCGGCGGGATCGCGAAGTACGAGAAGACCACCACGAAGACGAAGATGTTGTCGACCGCGAGCGCTTTCTCGACGACGAAGCCGGTCAGGTACTCGAGGCCCACACTCGTCGCGGCGGCATGCGGATCGAAGCCCGGAATCGCGAGCAGGCGCGGGTCCAGCGGAAACTTCCAGTGCGCGTAGTACCAGAGAGCGACGTTGAAGAGCATCGCGAGCGAGATCCAAACCAGCGTCCAGACGCTCGCTTCGCGGATCGACACCGCATGCGCGTTGCGGTGGAAGACGCCGAGGTCGAGCGCCAACAGCGCGAGCACCAGCGCGGTGAAGGCCGCATAGAACCACCAGTACTCGGTGAACGG
Source organism: uncultured Spirochaetales bacterium (assembly GCA_964353555.1). GTDB lineage: Bacteria > Myxococcota_A > UBA9160 > UBA9160 > PR03 > PR03. The sequence continues at coordinate 24,287 of CAYGWM010000045.1, read as the reverse complement.
AAAGAGCAGGACCTCGGCAGACACGCGAACCCTCCCGGCAATCGATGCGGGGAGGATCGCCTTCCTCGGGTCTGCTGAAAAATAGATACTTGGATCAGTTCACATCGTTTTTCCCGATTTTCGGCGCGGCGCCCGCCGCCAGCCGCGCGCGAATCGCGTCCGCAAAGCGAGCGGGCGTCTCACTCGCGAGATCGAGCCAGAGATCACCCGTGGCCTCGAGACGCAGCGCGAGTTCGGCGCGCAGCGCTTCTGCAAGACGCTGCGCGGCACCGACTTCGCCAACCCTGCGCAGCATGCGCACGGTGGCGTTCGCAATCGCGACGGTCGTCTCGCCGGTCGCAGCGCAACGCGATCGCTCCGCTGCCGTTCCGACGATCACCAGCGCGCGCTGATCGCCGACGAGGATCCAGGGCACGCGATTCGACCAGCCGACGCCCGCGCACGCTGCTCGCACGAGCGGCTCGAAGTCGCCCGCATCGGCGACCAGCGTCTCGAAGGCGTGCGGTTCGCAGTGGAGCCGCCGGCGCGCGTCCTGGAAGCTCCCGCTCCGCGCTTCCAGATTCGGATGCTCGGCGGCGATGCGCCGGAAGCGGCTGGCGCGCTCAGAAGCGAGAATCGGCCAACCGGGATCCCGCACGGCACAGTGCACGGAGCGGCGTCCCTCGCTGCGCGCCCATTCGAAGGCGAGCCTCACGCTTCGCTCCCACGCCGCAGCGCCGACGGCGACAGCGCCCACCAGCAGCAGGTCCGAGCGCCGCGTCGAGCACGCTGCGAACGTGCTTCCGAACGCGCTCGGTGCGCCCACGATCGAGTGGAAACGCGGAAGCAGCGCGCGCGCGCCGGCGCCGAGCGCCGGCAGCGCGTCGACCACGACCGCTTCACTCTCCGCGAGCGCACGGGCGACGGCGGCGTCGACAGCGCCAGCCGGCTCATTCCACTCGACGCGCGCATGCGCCGCGGCAGCAAGCGAGTGCAGCAGCTCCACGCGGTCATCCCGGTCCGCGCCCATGCGCACCAGCGCGACGCGCGCGAGCGACGCCCCCAGCGGTCGCCCGGGGAGCGCCACCTCGATCGGCGGAACGCCGACGTCGAACGGTGCGTGGCGGCGGCGCACGTCGCGCGCAATCGATCCGGCACGGCGTGACACGGAACCCTGATCGAAACTCTGCTTCGTTGATCTTCGTCCGACGACCATCACATGCTCCTCTTTCGTGTTCGAGAGAAGCCTACGGCGCAACCCGCCAGCGACACCAATAGAAAGATCGGAACGAATCCATCGGCTGCGGCGCTGCAGCAATGACGCGCGATGCGCAGCAGAATCGCAGCGTCCCTGAGAAGCGACGGTCGATCGAGCGATCTCGGCGTTGGTCAGGAACGCTTGAAGATGCGCTCGCGCGCGGTTTCGGTGATCGCGGCGACGGCGGGATGCTTGATGCGGCGCTCGACGGAGATCGCGTAGAAGCGCTCGATCACCTCGTCGGCGCAGCCGATCGTGCGCACGCCGTATTGGCGGCGCACTTCATCATCGAGGACCGATGGCGCGGGAAAGATGCCGTGTCCGTGTTGGCCGAAGACCTTCAGCAGCGCGCTGTCTTCGAACTCGGCGACCACGCGCGGGCGTACGTCGTGGTCCTGGAACCACTTGTCGAGTGATTGACGGAGCTGTGTGTTGGGCGTCGGCAGCAGCATCGGCGCGCCTTCGAGCGACTTGGGGAAGCGGCGCCGGTGGCGGTCGGCCAGTTCGCGCGAAGCGAAGAAGCTCACCGGCGTCTCGCCGAGCGGATGGTTGTAGGCCTTCACGTTCAGATGAGGGGAAAGCGGCGCATCGGTGATGACGAGGTCGAAGCCGTGCACGGCCAGATCGGCGAGCAGCCGGTCCGACTTGCCTTCGTGGCAGGCGATCTGCACGGGCTCGGGTAGCTCTAACGCGATCTCGAGCAGACGGGCGGTGATCAGTTTCGGCACGACGTCCGCAACTCCGACCAGCAGCCGCGACGGTCGCCCCGACGGCCGCCCGCGCAGCGTGTCGGTCAGTTCGCGGCCGATCGTGAAGATCTCATCCGCGTAACGGAAGACGAGTTGCCCCATCTCCGTCAGCACCAGATGGCGGCCCGAGCGCGCGAAGAGTTTCTCGCCGAACGCTTCTTCGAGCTTGCGAATCTGCCCGGACAGCGTCGGCTGCGCGAGTCGGAGGGACTTCGCAGCGCGCGAAACGCTGCCTTCTTTGGCAACGGTGTGGAAGTACAGGAGATGGTGGTAGTTGAGCCAGTCCATGATCGATCGCCGCGCAAACCGCTCGACCGAGCGCGCCGCGCGGCGGCAGTATCCCCCGTCAGGCCGCGTTGCGCAGCCGTTCGATCCGCTCTTCGAGGGGCGGATGGCTCGAGAACCAACGCGTGAAGGCGCCTGCGCCACCCGCGATGCCGAAGGCATTCAGCTGGTCGGGCAGATCCGAACGGCCACCCGCATGGCGCCGAAGCGATTCGAGCGCCGCGATCATTCCGACGCTACCGGCGATGCGCGCGGCTCCGGCGTCGGCGCGAAACTCGCGCTGCCGCGAGAACCACATGACCAGCACGGACGCTGCGATTCCGAACACCAGCTGCGCAACGATCGAAGTCACGAAGAATGCGGGACCGTGTCCCTCTTCGGTGCGAAACACCACCCGATCGACGACGTGCCCGATCACGCGCGACAGGAAGAGCACGAAGGTGTTCACGACGCCCTGGATCAGCGCGAGCGTGATCATGTCGCCGTTCGCGACGTGACTCACTTCGTGGGCGAGCACCGCCTCGACTTCGCGGCGGTCCATGGTCTGCAGCAGACCGGTGCTCACGGCGACGAGTGCGCTGTCGCGGCGAGCTCCGGTCGCAAAGGCGTTCGGCTCCGGCGATTCGTAGATCGCGACCTCGGGCATCCCGATGCCCGCGGCGCGCGCCTGTGCGCGCACCGTCTCGACGAGCCACGCCTGCTGCGGCGTCGCCGCCTGCGCGATGACGCGCGCACCCGTCATGCGCTTCGCCATCCACTTCGAAATGGCGAGCGACAGGAAAGAGCCGCCCATGCCGAAGACCGCGGCGAACGCGAGCAGACTCGTCAGGTTGAGCGAGACACCGCGATCGTCGAGAATGCGCTCGAGCCCGAGCAGGTTCGCGGCGAGCGCGAGAACGGCCAGGATCGCCACGTTGGTGGCGGCGAACAGGAAGATTCGTTTCACGAGTGGCTCCTGCGGTTGGGAGTTTCGATGGCGGCTGAGGGGTTCATCCCGTCGCGCGGACGGCGTCGACCTCGGAATCTGCACGGGCTTCGAGTTGCGCGACGAGCGGCTCGGCGAGTTCGAGTCGCGCCGCCAGCATCGCCAGCCAGGCGCGCTCCGCAGGGGTGTCGATCTCGATGGCGAGCAGTGCCGCCGCGTAGATCTCGGCCGCTATCTCGGGCGTCTGTGCTGCGGCAACCAGCGCGTCGATGTCCACCGGCCTTCCGAGCTCTTCGAGCAGCAGCGCTTTCTCGTCGGCGTCGAGTTCGAGCTGTCCGACCGCGCGGAAGATCGCTTCGCCTTCGCGTCCCTCGAGCTTCCCGTCCGCTCGTGCTGCGGCGATCATCGCGCGGATCATCGTGAGTCCGAGTTGCTGTGTGCGTTGCGACTCGGAGCGCAGCGGCAGGAAACCAGCCTGTGTCGCTGCGGTGATCTCGTCGATCGGTGCGACGCCCGCGGTCGCGGCGTTCGCTGCGCCGCCGCGGTAGCGGTTCCAAGCCATCCACGCGACACCGGCGACCGCGGCGAGCCCGCCGAGCTCGACGGCCTTCTTGCCCAGCTTGCGTCCCCGCTTGCTCGCGAGCATTCCGCCCGCGAGCGCACCGGCGATTCCCGTCGCGGCGCCATTCGAGAGCAGCTGTCCGAGGATCTTGTTGGCGTCGATCTTGCGCAGGTCGTTCATCAGGGTCTCTCCTTCAGGCCGTGCGTGCCGGGTCGAGCCGAGTTCGAGTCGCATTTCATGTCCTCCTTTTCGAGGAACATCATCGCCGCGTTCCAATCATCGGTCCAATAGATAATAAGATGATCAAAAGACGACTTTATCGATATATGAACGCGCCCCCTCCACCCTCACGGCTCGCCATCAGCGAGCCGGTGCTCGAAGGCGGCGCCGGTGTCGTCGGCATCGCGGAGCCGCCGTGCCAGGAACAGCGCGACGTAGACGATCCAGAGGGCCATGCCGATGTGAAGGACGTCGTTCTCGGAAAAGTAGAAGCCCTGCCCACCCCTCCAGAACGCCTGCGTGAGGCCGGCGGCGTAGTAGCCGTAGTAGGAGACGAAGGTGGCGACGAGCCAGACCCCCGCGCCGAGGAGGGCGAGATCCATGCCGTCGCGGAGGCGCCGGTAGCGCAGGCCGCTGATCGCGAGCACGGCGATCAGCCCGGGGAGCGCGAAAAGCATCAGCATGTCGAACGAGAGCAGGAAGCGCTCGGCGCGTAAGACACCGATGGATGTCACGACGAAGTAGGCGACGACGTTCACGATCGAGTAACGGATCAGGCCGCGTCGCACGCGACCGGTGGTGCAGGCGTAGGCCACCGCGATCAGCATGGCGCTCACGCTGGCGGCCTGGGCCAGGTTGTATCCGATCTCGAAGCCGTTGGTCCAGAGGCAGCGCTCGCGTCCGGCGCACTTCAGTTCGTAGCTGAAGGCCTGGAAGCTCGTGCCGGCGAGCGCGGCGCCGACGCCGCCGAGGATCAGCGCGATGGCGAGCCACACCCGCGACTTCTGGGCGTCACGGATCGCGAACTCGTAGACACCGGCGGCGATCCAGAGCCCGGCGAGGAAGAAGACCAGCGTGGTGCCGAAGGGCTCGTTCAGGATGCTCCCGAAAGAGAGCTCGACGCACGGCCGCTGCTGACACCACTGCGCGGGCGTGATGGGCGGCTCGTAGAGAAGCGCGTCGAGCCTGCCGCAGCCGATGAGAAGCAGTGGAAGCACCCGCACGAGGCGAAGCGGCTTCCGGTCGGCAGCATGTTCCATGGAGCGGAGTGTAGGAGCAAGCTGCGGGAGGAGATGAATATCTTCCCAGCAGGCTTCCCAGTGCCGAAGGACGCGCAGGTTCGGATTGTGATGGCACCGGCCGCTTGGATCATGGTAGAAGGACTGGTCATCCATCCGGAGCGCCCATGACTTGCTACGTCGACCGCGGCCGCGTCGCAGTGATTCTCACATTCCTTCTCGGCCTTGGTTTCGCCACGCCGGCGCTGGCGGATCAGCCCGATCCGAGCACGACTGGACCCTGGGCCGTCGGCCACACCACGGACTTCGCCGTGGATGCCGCCCGCGGCGATCGCACGCTGCCGGTCGAACTCTGGTACCCGATCGATCCGGAGAACGCGGTCGGCGATGCTGCTTTCTACGAGCTGATCGACATCCTCGGCCCCCGCGGCATCACCTCCGATGTTGCCATCGAAGGCGCTCCCATCACGGTGCGCCCCCACCTGCCGCTCGTGCTCTTCTCGCATGGCTCGGGTGGCATCAACATCCAATCGGTCACGCTGATGGAGACCCTCGCCAGCCATGGCTTCTTCGTGGCGGCACCCAACCACGTCGGCAATTCCTTCCGCGACGTTCCGGGCGTAGACCTGCCCTACGAGGACGTGGCGACCGATCGTCCGAAGGACATCTCGTTCCTGATCGATCACCTGCTCGCTCGGAGCGCCGACCCGGCGGACGAGTTCTTCGAATCGATCAGCCCCCTGACGATCGGGGTCGCCGGACATTCGCTGGGCGGCTTCACGGCTCTCGCAATGGCGGCCGGTTACGCGGGCAGCGCGTTCGGCCCGGTGCCCCCCGATCCGCGCGTGGTTGCCATCCTGCCGATCTCGGGGGTCGCGGGCCTGCTCAGCGACGCAGAACTCGCGGGCATCCAGATCCCGATGCTGCTGCTCGGCGGCACGCTCGATACGTCGGTCCCGATCGTCCCCAACTCGACGCGCCCGTTCGACCTCTCGGACTCGAGCTTCGTCTACCGCGCGGACATCCATGAAGCGACCCACACGCACTTCGCGAACATCTGCGACATCGCGAACGTGCTGTTGGGGCTCAACATCACGATCAACCTCTGGCCGCGGTTCGGCGCGGGCGCACTGGTCGCCCCCTACAACCAGACCTGTGTGCCACCCGCCCTTCCCATCGAGGAGGCCGTTCGCCTGCAGAACCTCTACGCCGTTTCGTTCTTCAACAGACACCTCCAAGGCAACCTGTTCTACTCCCCCTTTCTGACCGAGGCGTATGCCGTCGCGAACGAGCCGGGCGTCACCTTCTTCAACGGCTCCGACCCCGTCCGTCCCGGTGGCTGTGGTCTCGGCGCGGAGCTGGTGGTGCTGCTGCCGTTCCTTTCGCTCGCAGCGAATCGGCGACACCCAGCTAGTTGTTGATGAAGGGCGGAGCAGCTCGCAGTCGGCGTTCGGCCGCTGGTTCAACGGATCTTGTAGTTGTCCATCATCAGGGACTCGAACCAGTTCGCAGGCAGCGCCGGCTGCAGCGCGACCATCGTGCGCTGCAGAAGATTCGCCACCGGATAGCGCAGTCGCGGCCTCGCCGATTCGACGACCACGACCACCTTGCGCACCACCGGCCCGATGTCCGCATTGCGGAGTTCGTCCTCGGCCATGCGGCCGACGGCGGCACGACAGCGCGCGTCGTAGGGCGATGACGGACCGCTCGCGCGCACCATGCGTCGCTTCGCGGTGAAGCCCGTCGCAAAATCACCCGGCTCGACCATCGACACGTGGATGCCGAAAGGGCGCACCTCCATGCGAAGCGCCTCCGTGTAGGCTTCGACCGCGAACTTGGTTGCGCAGTAGAATGCCTGGAACGGCACACTCACGAGTCCGGCGAGCGAGCTGATGTTGACGATGCGCCCGCCGCGCTGCTTGCGCATGATCGGCAGCACGGCGCGACACAGGCGGTGCGTGCCGAGGAAGTTGGTTTCCAGTTGGGCGCGCGCCTCCTCGACCGTCGTGTCCTCGATCGCGCCCGCCACGCCGAACCCCGCGTTGTTGACGAGCACGTCGATGCGCCCCTGTTCACGCAAGATCCGCTCGACGCCTTCGGCCACCGTCACTTCGCTGTCGACGTCCATCGGGATCGACCGGTAGCTGCCAGCATCATCCGGCGCGGGGACCGCTCGCGTCGTCGCATACACGCAGAAACCACGCGCGTGCAGTGCTTCGGCGATCGCCTTGCCGAAGCCGGACGAGGCGCCGGTGATCAGGACGACCTTCTGTGATCGCGTCATGGCTGTGTTCCGTTCGTTGTGTGCAGCATCCAGTCGGCTCGCCGACGTTCCAGCGGTCGAAGCCGAACGCAGCGAGATCGTACGCTCCCGCCGTGGTACCTTGTATCGAGCGCTCGTGTCGAGGGGATCGATGCCGCAGGACTGGGATGCGATCGTCGTCGGATCTGGGCTCGGTGGGCTCACGTGCGCCGCGTATCTCTGTGCGGCGGGCCAGCGTACGCTGGTGCTGGAGTCGCACTCCGTGGCCGGCGGCAACTCGCAGGTGTTCCGCCGCACCGTGCGCGGCAGCGAGTACGAGTTCGACGTAGGCGTCCACTACATCGGCGAGTGCGGTCCGGACGGTCTGATCACGCGGATCCTGAACGGCATCGGGCTCGCGGAACGCATCGTGTTCCGGCCGCTCGACCCGGACGGCTTCTCGACGCTGGTCTTCCCCGATCTGCGCTTCCGCGTGCCGGTCGGTTGGGATCGCTACCGGGCGCGGCTACTCGAGACCTTCCCGGACGAGGCCCTGCCACTAGGCCGCGTCGTGGATCTGATGCGCGAGATCGGCGAGCAGGGCCGCCGGCTCCAGAATCAGGACATCGGGATGGCGGAACTCTTCGCGTCGGCGCCGAACGTCGCGCAGTGGGGCCTGCGGCCGATCACGGAACTGTTCGCTGCGCACGAACTCTCGCAGCGCGCGCAGGCGGTGCTGCTCGGCGAGCAGGGCGATTACGCGGTGCGGCCGTCGAAGACGCCCGCGATGCTCGCGGCCGGTCTCACCGATCACTACATGCGCGGCGCGTTCTATCCCGAAGGCGGCGGCCAGGTGATGGCGGCGCGGCTGATCGAGGCGATCCGCGCCTACGGCGGCGAGGTGCGTGTGCGCGCCGCGGTCGAGCGCATCGTCGTGGAAGGCGGCCGCGTGCGCGGCGTCGTGCTGGCGAAGGGCGGCGAGCGCATCGACGCACCGGTCGTGGTCTCGAACGCGGACTTGAAGCGCACCGTGCTCGAGCTCGTCGGCGCCGAACACTTCGAGCCCGCGTCGGTGGAGCGCGTGCGCGGCTTCCGCATGTCGCTGCCACTCTTCGCGGCCTACCTCGATCTCGACGTGGATCTGGCCTCCCTCGGTGTCCCCAACACCAACTACTGGATCTGGGGCAGCTACGACCTCGAAGCCGTCTACGCGGAGCTGGAGAGCGGCAAGATGACGTCGACGCCGCTGGCCTACGTCACCGCGGCATCGCTGAAGGATCCCACCAACCCGCACCTCGCGCCGCGCGGCCACACCAACCTGCAGATCATGACGCTGGTCCCGCGCGAGTACGCGCTCTGGCACGTCGAGCAGGGGCCGCACGACGCGAAGAGCAACCGCTACCACCTCGACACCGAGTACCGACGCATCAAGCGGGAGCTGGTGGAACGGCTGATCGGCATCGCGGAGGACGTGATCCCCGGACTCGGAAAGCACGTGGTGTGGAAGGAGTCCGCGACACCCGTGACACAGGAGCGCTTCACGCAGTCGACGGGCGGAACGTCCTACGGCATCGAGTTTGCGACCGATCAGATGGGCCCGCTGCGCATGGGGCCCGCGACCGACGTCGGCGGGCTCTATCTCGCCGGCGCGAGCACGCCCTCGGGTCACGGCATCGGCGGCGTGCTGCGCAGCGGCGTGATCGCCGCGAGCGCGGTTCTCGAAGCCGATCTGCTGGGCATGCTGCGCAGCGGCGAGCGGATCGGCGATCCGGGCCGGCTGCCGCCACTCGTCGCCGACTGGGATCCCTGGCGCGCCAGCCGCTGAGCGCCAAGACCGCGAGGGGAGGCGCATGCGTGAGCGCGATCGCAACGAGCGCAGCATCTCGCGCCGCGCGTTTCTGACGGGCACCGCAGTGGGCGGCGCCGGCATGTGGGCGGCGGCCGTACTCCCGCGGCGCTTGCTCACGAACGATCCGGATCGGCCGCCGGCTCTCTACGAGTTCTACGTCGACAGCTTCTGGATGCAGTCGGCGGGGATGGGGGAGGACCCGATTCGCCCAGCGCTGCGCGGCCGTCACAAGGCAGACGTCGCGATCGTGGGCGGCGGCTTCGCGGGCATGTCCACCGCGTACCACCTGGCGCGACGCTTCCCCGAGAAACGCATCGTGCTGCTCGAGGGCGCGCGCTGCGGCTACGGCGCCAGCGGGCGCAACGGCGGCTTCGCGGATCCAGGCATGCCGGGCCTCGAGTACGTGTACCAGACGCGCGGGCCGGAGGGCGCACGCGCGTACTACGACGCGACGCTGCTCGGCCTCGGTCAGATCGGCGCGTTCGTCAGCCAGCACGGCGTCGACTGTGAGTTCGAGCACAACGGCAGCCTCGAACTCGCCACCGAGCAGTCGCACGTCGACGAACTCGCCGAGAAGAAGCGCCGCTTCGACGCGATGGGGATCGAGTCGTCGATCCTCGACAGCGCGGCGCTGCGCAAGATCGTGCATTCCGAGCGCTTCGTCGGAGCGCTGCGCCTTCCCGGGCCTGCGATCCTGAACCCGGCGAAGCTCGCACTCGGCATGCGACGCACGATCGAGTCGCTCGGGGTCGTCGTCTCCGAGCGCTCCAAGGTGCTGCGCATCGAGCCCGGATCCGCCGTGCGCATCATCACCGAGTTTGCAGAGGTGGAGGCGCCGCAAGTGGTCGTCACGCTGAACGGCTACGCGCCGCAGCTCGGCCTGTTCCGCGATCGCATCCTTCCACTCTGCAACTACGTGGTCGCGACCGAGCCGCTCTCCGCGGCGCAGTGGGAAGCGATCGGCTGGTCCGGCCGCGAGGGCCTGTCCGACGAGCGCGTGCAGTTCATGTATCTGCGGCGCAGCGCCGACGGTCGCATCGTCTTCGGCGGTGAGAGTTCGCCGTACTTCTACGACAGCACGCCCAGCACCGGAAACTACCGGCCCTCGATCGAGAAGCTGAAGCGGAGCCTGCTGACGACCTTCCCCCAGCTCGAGGGCGTGCGCTTCACGAACGAATGGGGCGGAACGATGGCGTTCACGCGCGACTTCGTGCCGTCGGTGGGGAACCTCGACGGCATGCAGAACGTCTTCTACGCGGTCGGCTTCAACGGCGAGGGCGTCGTGATGACACAGCTCGCTGGCATGATCCTCGCGCGTCTCGTCGCGGGCGAGCAGGATGCCCTCACGAAGCTCCCGATCGTGAACAAACGGATGCCCTATCTCGGCCCGGAGCCGATCCGTTCGGTGGGCATGCGCCTCTACGAGTGGGCGCTGGAGACGCTGGGGACGAACCCGGTGCGGTGAGGCGGGGCAACGCGGCCGTCGTCGCTGCGTATCGCGAGTCGGTTCTGGCCGCCGCCGTAGGACGCGTAACGCGTTGCCCATGCGCCGCGGCGACAATTCTTGTGTCCGTTCGAGCGCAACTCTGCTGCCGCTTCGGGACCGGTGCGCCGGCGTGGCCGACGCTCGATCTCCCCGAATGGACTCGCTACCGCGGTAGCTACGACGTGAGGATGCGGGTCAACCGCTTCGATCCAGGCTGGATCCCGACTCGGAACGAAAGCCCCCCGGTGGCACCCACGCCACCGGGGGCTTTCCATTGCGCTCGCCATCGGCCGCGAAGCCCCAGAAGACGCTGCTAGAGCTTGCTCCGGAACTCGGCCGGATCGATTCCGAAGTTCCGGCAGAACCCCCGGATGTAGGAATCCCCGATCTCAGAGTTTTCACCGCGATGCGCGGGAATCGGGTAGGTGCGGTGCCCCGCCTTCTTCGCCATCCAGTGCGATCCGCCGCCGGTCGGAGGGGCGATCGTGATCCCGTACTCGGAGGCGACGACCTGGATGCGCCGGAGCCGAGCCGCCACTCAGGTGGAGGCTCGGTCGTCGCCGAGGGCGGCAATCATGAACGGAGGCGGTGCGGAGGAGAGCACCTCGTCGGCACGCACGAAGCGTTCGCCGGCGTGAATCTGGTGCATGTACATCACGGCAGCGATGACAGGTTCTCCCGACTGTGCCGCTAGTGTGTCGACGTCGCCGGGAGAGATCCGGGTCCCGTGCTGCTGTGTGTTCGCGAACAGCTTCCAGAGATCATCCGGGGCGGGCGGGCGGTCGTTCGGGTCGAGTCCTTCTTTTGCGTCCTCGACGATCGCCAGAACGATCGCTTCGACGATCATCTTGACGGCGTTCGCCGGAGAATCGCCCTGACTCACAAGATCCCAGTTCAAGCAATGCGCGACCCACTGGCCTTCGAGGCCCGGCTCGCGATGGATGAGAACGGAGAACTCACGCATTGATCAGGATACTCCCCATGTAACCTTGGCGAGCCACGAGCCCTTGGCTACGCGCACCCAACCGATTCTAGCGGCAGGAGATTGCGCGGGGTTGATCCGATCCGCCACTCGACGGTCGGCATCACACGGGCGATCGGCCGGACCCGGACCTACGAGACAGTTGCTGCAGGCTGCGCAGCAACGCGGACTGCGCGTCGCGATCGGGCAGGTCCACCGTGCACTGCCAGGTGTCGATCAGGTTTCCATAGCGCTGCGCGAAGCGGGCGGCGATCTGTGCCGGGTCTTCACAAACGATCGCGAAGGCGTCGAGGACGTCGTCAGAGATCAGCTCGCCCATCTGCTGCCACTTTCCCTGCTTGGACAAGCGGTTCAGCGCCGGCTGCAACTCGTCCCAGCCGTGTAGCTCCAATACCGGCTTGTAGGCCGGCGTGGACCCGTAGAATGCGAGCTGCAGCTTCACGAGCTGCCGGCTCCTCGCAAGAGCCTCGCGATCCATACCCGACACCACGATGATCGGCGCGCTGACCTCGAAGTCGGCGCGCGAGCGACCGGCCTTCGCGAGTCCCCGTTCGAGCGCCGGCAACGTCACTTCGCGCAGGTACTTCTCGGTGGTGAAGCCATGCGCGATGAGTCCATCGGCGGTTTCACCCGCCACCTCGGTCATGCGCGGCCCCACCGCGGCGACCTTTACGCGCGGCGCCGGGAATTCGCGCTTGGCGGGCACGAACATCGGGGTCATCAAGGTGTGCTGGTAGAACTCACCGCGAAAATCGAGCTCCGTACCGTGGAGCCAGCAATCCCAGATCGCCCGCAACGCCAGCACGAACTCGCGCATCCGCGCGGCTGGCTGCGACCAGGGCATGCTGAAGCGTTTGGTGATGTGGGGCTCGATCTGCGAGCCCAGCCCGAGGCTGAAGCGACCGCGCGAATACTGATTGAGATCGTGGGACACGTTCGCCACCGTCATCGGAGTGCGCGCGAAAGCGACACTGATGGCAGTCGTCAGACCGAGCCGCTCGCTGTGTTCCGCAGCGAGCAGCAACGGCAAGAAGGGATCGCTGTTGATCTCCGCGCTGAAGGCCGCGTCATAGCCAAGTGCTTCGATCGCGCGGATCCGGGTCGGCACCGACTCGAGGTCGGCGATCAGGCTGGCGTTGACTCTCACGCCCGCCCTCCCCCGCCCGTCACTTCGAGCGGATGGGCCGCCAGCATCAAGGCCTCGGCCTCGCTGCGCTTCTCGTCGCCGTGATGGCAGCTTCCGGTGACCGAGAACTTTCTTGCATCGATCGATGCCACGGAGCATTCGAAGCGCATCCGTCGATTGATCGGCGTCGGCTTCAAGTAGGACACCTTCAACCACAGCATCGGCCCCGTCCGCCCGCTGGCCATCACGGCGTAAGCCAGCAACTGGTCGTAGACGGCCGCGACCATGCCGCGCTGCACCGTGCCGGGACCGCTCTCGTAGCAGTTGGAAAACTCACAGTGCGTGACCAGCTCGTTGCCGTCCACCGCCATCGCGAGCTTTGGCGCGATCGGATTGAACTCGCCCGTCGCCGGGTTGACTGGGAGCACGTCGTTGGGATGGTTGTGATCGAACGCGAAGCGGAAGGATTGGAGCGCGCGCACTGCGCGACTCGTTCTGGGCTGAACGCGGGATCATGGGACGAAAAATCGCTGGAGGGCATCGTTCATCCTTTTGATGCTACCGGGTCGACCCGCAGCTGGCCGTGGCCATCGACGCGGCCGCACCGGCCGCCGAATTCCTCGCGCATCATCACCGCGAGCAGCGCGGGCCGGGCGATTTTTTTGAGCTGGTGGGATCGGAGTCAGCAGCGCCGTTGCACCAGGCCCCGAGCCGCCAGCACGACGATCCCGCTCCCGAGCAGCACGAGCGTCGTGGGCTCCGGCAGGAAGTGCAGCGTGAAGCGCGCCGTGGCCGTAATCAGGTTGTCGGCGCCGAGATCCGTGATCAACAGGATCGGCGTCACGAGTTGCAGCGTGCCGCCCGGTAGACCCGTGCTGCTGGTGCCCGACGCGGGACCGTGCGCGAATCCCATCGCCGTCGCGCCGATGCTGGGAAAGCCCACGAAGACCGTCCCGGTAGTCCAGGGGGCGCCCTGGACCGTCACGTTCACGACTCCGTCCGCGGCAGCCAGGCCCCCCATCCCAACCACCGAGAGCGGCACGACCAGATTGGCGATCGCCGAGTCGCAGTCGCCGAAGAGGCAGACCTTCGAGACTCCGAAGATGGGCATGATGCCGCCGAGGCGGCCCATGCCGGTCGGGGCGAAGTTCCCTGCACCGTTGGCCAGCGTGAACTGGACGCCTCTGAGCGGGTAGGCGGCCGTGTCGGTGATCTCGATCGTGCGCCTGGTCGTACCGACCTCGCCGCCCGGCAAGCCGACCTGCACGATATGACCGAGCGGACCCGAGCCGTTGATCTGCGCCACCCCCGATCCGGTGACGACCACCTCGGGTAGAAGCGCGATCGTCATGCCGAACTCCGCGGTGAACGGGAGAGTGCCCGCTTGCGCGAGCGAGCTGCTCGCCAGCAGGGCGAATCCCAGCAGCAGCCCCACGCGATCGGCCACCATGAAGAGGTCAGCCCGCACGGAACCGCCCGGCACGACACCAGCACACACGGTCATCTCCTTCGCTCCCCGTCGCATCTTACGCACGGCTGGCTCGGGATTTCAGGGCTTTTTCCGAGAACGAGCTTTGGTTCATCACAAGTCCTACCGGGGCGTCATAGCCAACGGGCACACCACGGCGTTTCCGGCTAGACGTTCAGCCATGGATTCGCCGCAGTCGCTGGAGACCCGGAAGATCGGCTGGAAGAAGACGATCCTCTTCTCGCTGCTCCCGCTCGTCATCCTGCTCGGGCTCTCTGAGGGCGCCGCGCGCATACTCGAACGCTGGTTCCCACCCGCGCCCATTGATTTCGGAAACGGGTTCGATTCGAACACGCGCCTGTTCATTCCCGACGACAACGCGCCCGGAACCCTCATCACCAACCCGCGCAAGCGCAGGACGTTTGAAACCCACTCCTTCAAGGATCCCAAGCCACAAGGCACGCTGCGCATCGTGGTCATCGGTGAATCCTCCATTGCGCGTCTCGACGAGGAACTTCAGGCGATGGCGGCGCGTATGCAGCGGAGTGTTGGCCCGTCCGGCCCGGTGATCGAGGTGTTGAATGCCGGCGGGCGGGCGTACGGTTCCCAGCGGCTGCTGATCGTGGCGACGGAAATGGCCGCGTACCAGCCGGACGCCGTGGTGGTCTACATGGGCCACAACGAGTTCGAGGAGGTGGAGCAGCTCGTCGTCACGTTCCCGGAGACATCGGCATTGCAGGAGACTCTTGCCGGCTCGGCACTGGTGCGGCTGTCACGGGACCGGCTGCTGGCGTTCCAGTTGCGCCTGCTCCAGGACGATCACAACAAACGCATCTTGTCACGCCAGCGTCCGAGTCATGCGCGTGCGTGGAAATACAAGTTCACACGCGAGGACGTGGAAACCCGCATGACGGCCTTCCGCGGCAACCTCCAGCATATCGTGCAATTCTTCAAACAGGGCGGTGTTCCTGTGATCATCGGGACCATTCCCTCCAATCTGGTCAAGCCCTATCTGCCTGAAGAAGCGCAAGCAAGCTACGCGCCGGTGTGGCAATTGCTCGAGCAGCGGAAATACGCGGAAGCGGAAGCGCTTGGCAAGCAGGTCCTGCGCGATGCGGTGGGCCGCCACCAGTCTTCGCCACGGGAGAATGAAATCATCCGGGCCATTGCCGCGGACAATCAATTGCCAGTTGCCGACGTGGAAGCCGTGATCACCAGAGCCGAACCACACGGCGTTCCCGGTGAAACGTTGTTCTCCGACCATTGCCACTTGAACGCGGAGGGCAACAAGATCCTCGCTGCGACGCTCGAGGAGAAGCTGCGGGAGGTGTTGAAACTGGGCTCGGTGAACGCGCCCGTTCCCTCGCTGCCGCGGCAAGAGGGCGCGCACCAGCCGTGACCTCCGGGCCAAACGGCAATTCCGGTTCCGCCGCGGTGTCGACGCACTCGAGTCCAGCCCTACGGATCGAGAGGGCTGCCGCTTTTCTTGGAACTTCACGCTCGGCCCAAGCTCGGCACCACAGCGGACGCAGGCAGCCGCCGAACGCGCGCCGCACGCAGCGCAGAACTTCGAGCCGGTGGCGTTGGCGGTGCGGCGACGAGCGCCCGGCGTGTCACGCCTTCTTCCGGCCCTTCGTCACGTACACGTCCTCGAGGAAGAGGTGCTCGAGACCCGAGCCGTAGAACATCGCGAGGGCGTCCTTGGGCGCGCAGATCATCGGCTCGCCTCGGCGGTTGAGGGACGTGTTGATCACGCACGGCAGGCCCGTGCGCTTGTCGAACTCGCGCAGCAGCTGGTGGTAGCGGGGGTTCGCGTCAGCCGACACTGATTGGGGTCGAACCGTGCCGTCGACGTGCACGACTTCGGGTGTCTCGGCGCTCCACTTCTCCGGCACCCGGAACGAGAGCGTCATGAACTCCGCGGGGTGGGCCGAGCCGAGGAACTCCTCCGCCCGCTCGGCAAGCACCGAGGGGCAGAACGGACGCCAGCGCTCGCGGTACTTGATGCGCGCGTTGATGTCGTCGGCCGTGCCGCGGTGGCCGGGGTTGCCGAGGATGCTGCGGTTGCCGAGGGCGCGCGGGCCCCACTCCATGCGCCCCTGGAACCACGCCACCACCTCGCCCCGAGCGAGGAGATCGGCGGCCGCCGCCGGCGCGTCGGTCACGATCGTGTAGGGGATGCGCAAGGAGTCGAGCTCCTCGCACACCTCCTTCGTGGTGAACGATGGCCCCCAGTAGGCGTGCCGCAGAGGCTTCACACGATCGCCGCGCTGGGCGGCAGCGTACGCAGCGGCGCCGATGGCGGTGCCGGCGTCACCCGGGCTCGGCGGCACGTAGAGGCGCCGCACGAGCGGGTGCTCCATCAGCCTGCGATTCATCGCGACGTTGAGCGCGCAGCCGCCGGCGAGGGCGAGGTTGCCGTGACGCTCGAGCGAGTCACCGAGGTGATGCTCGATCAGCTGGATCGAGCAGTCCTCGAGCACCTTCTGCGCAGCGGCGGCGATGTGGATGTACGGCTCGTCGATTTCGTCGCCGACCCGCGGCGGTCCGAAGCGCTCGACGAATTTCTTGCCGAAGCTCGATCCCTTCCAGCGCTTCTCCCGGGGCGCCCAGACGTAGTCGAGGTCCATCCACAGGTCGCCGTCCACGACCTTCACGATGTCCGAGAGGTCGGCCTTCGAGGGATCGCCGTAGCAGGACATCCCCATCACCTTGAACTCGCCGTCGTTGACGTCGAAGCCGAGGTACTCCGTGATGGAGGCGTAGAAGAGGCCGAGGCTGTCCGGGCGCTGCACCTCGAAGCGTCGCGTGAAGCGCTGGTCCTTCACGTCGCCGAAGAGGCAGGTCGTGACCTCGCCGACGCCGTCGATCGTGGCGACGGCGCACTCGTCCATGCCCGAGAAGTGGGATGCGCTGGCGACGTGCGCGAGGTGGTGCTCGACGAGGTCGATCTCGAACTTCGAGCGGTCGGCGCCGAGCGCGTCGAGGGTGCGCTCCAGCTTGCCCACCCGGTAGCGCTTCTTGCGGCGGCCCCGGTAGAGCGAACGCAACGCCTTCCTCGGCTGGCGCGAGAAGGCGCGGCGGGCGTAGGCCCAGCGGTTGCGGGTGATGTTCTCGAGAGACCACGGGAACGCGACGACGTCGACCTGGTCGAGCGTCACGCCGGCGGCGTCGAGGCAGTAGCGCACGGCGTGGAGCGGGAGCTCCCGCGGCGCGTGCTTCACCCGCGTGAAGCGCTCCTCCTCGACGGCGGCGACGGTCTCGCCGTCCACCAAGATGGCGGCGGACGGGTCGTGCCAGAACGGACAGGCGATGCCGAGGACGATCATGCGAGCAGAGTAGGCGCAGCCCCGCGGATCGGCGACCGCCTGGATTGCCCGGCCGAACTCCGTCCGCGGGTCTCTCGCCCGCCTACGGCGCCGGGCTCGAGAACTCCTCGATGCCGAGGTTCCCGCGTAGGGTCTCGAACTCAGTCATCACGACCGGGTGCTGGTCTCGCTCCCCGGCGGGGATTGTCAAAGCCAAGTGTGTCCCACGCAGTAGTTGTACCGGCAAAAATAGTTGTCGTTGATCACCCTACTTGATGACAACTCTCGCCTGAGAGCGAGGGCCCAACCGGCGACGCTTGATCGAGCTGCGCTCGCTAGCGCGCCGGCACAATCGTGTACTGGTTCTTGTACTTTTCCCACTCGGACTTGTCGAGCGTGGGCCAGCGCACTGCATTCGGATCGGCCAGGAGCGCAGGATCGGCGGGGCGCGGCGGGTAGATGCCGAGTGCACGGCCGGGCGTTATTGCGGGGAGTTGATCGCCAGTGCCGTCGGTGCCCCACGCGGGTCCCGGCGGATCATACGCCTTGAGGTCGAGCGGGTTGTGCCAATAGTGGTTGACGTCGTACGGGCCGTCAGCCGACGCGACGTTGGCGCCGAGCAACAGAGCCATCGTCAACACGACCAGATAAGCCATCGAGCGCATTCGGGATCCTCCTGGTTTTGGCGCCGGCTGCCGAAATCGGCGCTCTGCGGCTGCGCGCCGCGGCTTAGAGATAGCTCATCGAGCGAGTCTCGCGAGCCCAGCGATGCATCGGCATATCGGGCACCCGTGGTTAGAACGATCGGAGCGGCACAACGGAGGCGCGGGCCGAGACCCGGTCGCGGGGGGCGCCGGGAAATCATGGCCAATTCGACACACTCTCGGGCCACGCATCCCCGGCTCGAGCGAATCGGTACGCCTTACTTCCTCGGCGGGTCGTTGGCGAGTTCGATGCTCGGCGATGCGCCGTTCGACCGCGCGCAGCTCGAAGGGCGCCGTCTCTCGCCGGCGCTCGAGGGATCGGGTCGGCGTGTCTTCGTATCGAGCCCGGAGGATCTGATCCTCCGCAAGCTCGACTGGTACCGGCAAGGCGGCGGCGTCTCGGACCGGCGTGGCGCGACGTACTGGGCGTGCTCGAGGTCCAGGCCGAACGGCTCGACCTCGCACACCTCCGCCATTGGGCGGCGCCCCTCGAACTCGCCGAGCTGCTCGAGCGGGCGCTCTCGGAATCGGGAATGCTCGGCCGCTGATACGCGCTCGGACTCTGGCCGCGCAGTCGGGCGCGCAGTGCGAGAACGGCCACCCCAGCGCCCGAATCGTGCGCCCGCGCGGTGGCCGGATTCGACCAGCAACGAGACCGCACCGAACCGGCCCGGCCCGGCCGCCCGATTTCCCGGTACCTTCCCCCGCCACCATTCCAGGGACGCCGCCGCATGACCTCTGCCCGCAAAGATCCCCGCTTCCTGATCATCGGCGCCGGCATGTCGGGCATTCTCTGTGCGATCGAGCTGCGCAAAGCCGGCTACGACGATTTCGGTATCTACGAGAAGGCCGAGCGCCTCGGCGGAACCTGGCGCGAGAACACCTACCCGGGCATCGCCTGCGACGTGCCCTCGCACTTCTACAGCTATTCGTTCGCGCCGAATCCGGAGTGGAGCCACCGCTTCTCGCCGGGCGCCGAGATCCAGGCCTATTTCGAGGACGTTGCGCGCCGCTACGAGGTCGCGTCGCGGATCCGTTTCGCCAAGCAGGTCACGCGCTGCGCGTTCGAGGATGGGCGCTGGAAGATCGCGATGGCCGACGGATCGACGGACGAAGGCGACTTCGTCATCGCCGCGACGGGCGTGCTGCACCATCCAGCGTACCCAGAGATCGAAGGCCTGGACTCGTTCGCTGGCGCGCGCTTCCACAGCGCGCGCTGGGATCACGACGTGGCGCTCGCCGGCAAGCGCGTCGGCGTGATCGGCACCGGCTCGAGCGCGATCCAGATCGTGTCGGCGCTCGTCGACGAAGTCGCCGAACTCACGCTCTTCCAGCGCACGCCGCAGTGGGTCGCGCACGCCGACAACCCGGCCTACAGCGATGAGGCGAAGGCGGAGTTCCGGCGCCGGCCCGAGGCGATGCAGGAAATTCGAGCCCAGGTCGAACGCGCCTTCACGGACGGTTTCGCAAACGTGCTGATCGACGCGGAGTCGCCCGTTCTGCGGGCGATCCAGCAATCCTGCGAGGCGAACCTCGAGAACAACGTCGCCGACCCGGAGCTTCGCGAGCGGCTCCGCCCCACCTACCGGGCGGCGTGCAAGCGATTGATCCTGTCGGGGAACTTCTACGACGCGATCCAGCGTCGCAACGCGAAGCTCGTGACGGAGCCGATCGAGCGCATCGAAGAGGCCGGCGTGCGAACGCGCGATGGAAGCCTGCACGAACTCGACGTGCTGGTGCTCGCGACCGGATTCCGCGTCGATCGCTTCGTGCGGCCGATGCAGGTGTTCGGTCGCAACGGAGCGGAGCTCGACGAGGTTTGGAAGGACGGGCCGTCCGCGTATCTGGCGATCTCGGTTCCCGGCTTCCCCAACTTCTTCTTGCTGAACGGCCCCAACTCGCCGGTCGGAAACTTCTCGCTGATCGAGGTTGCGGAGCTGCAGGTCGGCTACATGCTGAAGCTCGTCGAGCAGGTTCGATCGGGCGCGTGCACGGAGATCTGCGCTTCACGGGACGCGATGGAACGCTTCGACACCGAGCGCAAGGTGGCGGCGAAGGGGACCATCTGGAACAGCGGCTGCAAGAGCTGGTATCTCGATCGCAACGGCCTGCCGACCGCGTGGCCGTGGACCTTCGATCGCTTCCGGCAAGAGATGAGCGAGCCGCAGCTCCGCGACTATGAAATGCGCTGAAGAGGATCTCGCATGAACACCGATCACTGTCTGCTCGAGCGCGAAGGCCACGTGCTCATCGTCACGTTGAACCGACCCGAGGCGAAGAACGCGCTCAGCAGCGGCATGCTGGCCGGCATGTATCGCGCGTGGCGGCTGCTCGATGCGGATCCCGAGCTGCGCGTCGCAATCCTGACGGGTCGCGGCGACGTCTTCTGCGCCGGCGCCGACTTGAAGGCGATGGGCGGCGGCGGCGAGAAGGACGAGGAGTTCCAGAAGCTGATGGCCGAAGTGCCGGACCTGCACTGGCAGGCGCTGCTCCGGCACAACCGGCCGACGAAGCCGATCATCGCGGCGGTCGAGGGCTACGCGGTCGCCGGCGGCACCGAGATCCTGCAGGGCACCGACATCCGCGTCGCGGCCGAGGACGCAATCTTCGGCGTCACCGAAGCGCGTCGCGGGCTCTTCCCGCTCGGCGGCAGCAGCGTGCGGCTGCGGCGCCAGATCCCCTACACGCTCGCGGCCGAGATCCTGCTCACGGGGCGACACGTGACCGCGCAGGAGGCGCTGGCTTTCGGACTGGTGGGCCGGCTGGTTCCGAGCGGCCAGGCGCTGGCCGAAGCCAACAAGGTCGCCGCGCAGATCTGCGACAACGCACCGCTCTCGATCCGCGCGCTGATGCGGATGCTGCGCGAGATCGACGAGAGCTATTCCGAAGCCGACGCGCTCGCGAAGGAGCTCGAGATCGGCGGACCCGTCTTCGCCACGAAGGACGCGCGGGAAGGTCCGCGCGCCTTCGCCGAGAAACGCAAGCCCGTGTACAAGGGCGAATAGCGAAAGGAGTGTCGTCGTGAAGGCAGCCGTGATGCGGGCGAACAACGCACCGCTCGTGATCGAGGACGTAGAGATCGACGCGCCCGGTCCGGGCGAAGTGTTGCTGAAGACTGCCGCCTCCGGCATCTGTCACAGCGATCTCACGGTGATCGAAGGCGGCCTGCCAGTGCCGCCGCCCTGCATCCTCGGCCACGAGCCGGCCGGCATCGTCGAGGCGGTGGGCGCCGGCGTCACCGACTTCGTGCCGGGCGATCATGTGATCGGCTGCCTGACGGCGTGGTGCGGTGTCTGCAAGTTCTGCACGCAGGGCCGGCCCTATCTGTGCCTCACGCAGTTCGCGGGCCGTCCCGGCGGCGCGAAACCGCGACTGCGCGCGGCGAACGGCGATCCGATCGCGCAGTTCGCGAATCTCTCGTCGTTTGCGGAGAAGATGCTCTGCCCCGAGCGTTCGCTGGTGAAGATCCGCAACGACATGCCGCTCGATCGGGCTTCCTTGATCGGCTGTGGTGTCACGACCGGTCTCGGCGCCGCGCTCAACACGGTGCACATCCCCGCTGGCTCGAGTGTCGTGATCATCGGGTGCGGCGGCGTGGGGCTCTCGGCGCTGCAGGGGGCGCGCATCGTCGGCGCCGGAAAGATCATCGCCGTCGACGCGCAGCCCTGGAAGTTCGATCTCGCGCAAAAACTGGGCGCCACGCACTGCATCGACGCCAAGGCCGGGGATCCGGTCGCCGCGGTGCACGCGCTCACCGGCGGCGGTGCGGACTTCGTCTTCGAGTGCATCGGTGTCGTTCCCACCGTGCAGCAGGCGATCGCGATGACGGGCCGCGGCGGCACCGCTGTGCTGGTCGGCGTCGTTCCGATCCAGCAGCTCGTTTCGATCTCGGCCGCCGACATCACGCTGTCGGAGAAGAAGATCACCGGCTCCTACATGGGCTCCAACCGCTTCCGCTTCGACATGCCGAAGTACATCGACTTCTACCTCGACGGACGCCTGCGCCTCGACGAGATGATCTCGTCGCGCATCCCGCTCGGCGAGGTGAACGCCGCTTTCGATCGGATGCGCAAGGGCGAAGCGGCGCGGCAGGTCATCGTCTTCGAGTGAGACGCGGATGGGAGACTTCATCATGGAGGCACCGGTGACCGAAGCGATCGACCGGGAGGCTCTGCGAGCCAGGTACCGTGCGGAGCGCGACAAGCGCCTGCGTGACGATGGGAACGACCAGTACATCGAGCCGACCGGCCGTTTCGCGCACTTCCTCGACGATCCGTACGTGGAGCCGGCCCCGCGGGATCCGCTCTTCGACGAGGTGACGGTGGCGCTCATCGGGGGCGGATTCGCCGGTCTCGCCACCGGCGCCCGCCTGAAACAGGCGGGTGTCTCCGACGTCCGCATCATCGAGGGCGGCGGCGACGTCGGCGGTGCGTGGTACTGGAACCGCTACCCGGGGGCGATGTGTGACACCGCAGCGATGATCTACCTGCCGTTGCTCGAAGAGACCGGGCACATGCCCACGCAGAAGTACACCCTCGCCACCGAGATCTTCGAGCACGCGAGGCGCATCGCCAGCCACTTCGGGCTCTACGACAAAGCGCTGTTCTCGACCCAGGTCACGAGCCTCGACTGGGACGAAGCGTCGTCTCGCTGGATCATCCGCACGAACCGTGGCGATGAGATGCGAGCCCGCTTCGTCGCGATGGGCACCGGGCCGCTGCACCGTCCGAAGCTGCCGGGCATCCCGGGCATCGAGACCTTCGCCGGGCACTGCTTCCACACCAGCCGTTGGGACTACGCCTACACCGGCGGCGATCCGGCCGGTGCCCGGCTCGACAAGCTGGCGGGCAAGCGGGTGGGCATCATCGGCACCGGCGCGACGGCGGTGCAGTGCATCCCGCACCTGGCGCGCGACGCCAAGGAGCTCTTCGTGTTCCAGCGGACGCCGTCGTCGATCGACGTCCGCAACAACCACCCGATCGACCCGAAGTGGTTCGCCACGCTCGGGCCGGGCTGGCAGCAGAAGTGGCTGATCAACTTCGCCACGCTGCAGACCGGTGGGTTCGCGGACGAGGACCTGGTCAAGGACGGCTGGACCGACATCGCGCAGCGCATCCGCGACCGCGTCGTCGCCGAGATGGGCAAGCCGGGCGCGACCTTCGGCCCCGAGATGATCCAGCGCGCCTACGAGGACAGCGACGACGAGAAGATGACCGAGATCCGCGCCCGGGTGGACGCCATCGTCGCGGATCCCGAGACGGCCGAGGGGCTGAAGCCCTGGTACCGGCAGCTCTGCAAGCGGCCGTGCTTCCACGACGAATACCTGCAGGCATACAACGAGCCGGGAGCCCACCTCGTCGACACCGACGGAAAGGGCGTAGAGCGGATCGACAAAGGCGGCGTCTGGGTCGGCGGGGTCCACTACGAGGTCGACTGCCTCATCTTCGCGTCGGGCTTCGAGGTCGGCACCGGCTACAGCCGCAGGGCCGGCTACGAGACGGTGGGTCGCGGCGGCATCACGCTGTCGGAGCACTGGGAAGACGGCATGCAGACGCTGCATGGCATGCACGTCCGCGGCTTCCCCAACTTGTTCATCGTGGGGCTCAGCCAGGCGGCGAACCTGATCTCGAACATCACCCACAACCTCACCGATGCCGGCGCGACGATCGCAGCGGTGATCACCCATGCGCAGGCGCTCGGTGCAAACGAGGTGGAGGTGACCGAGGAGGCCGAGCACGCATGGGTGCGCAGCCTCGAGGGCGCTGCTCAGTCGTTCCTCGGCAACCCCGATTGCACGCCCGGCTATTACAACAACGAGGGCAAACCCTTGGGAAGGCGCGAGCGACTCAACGCGAGCGGCTATCCCCAGGGCCCCGTCGCGTTCTTCCAGTACATCGACGCGTGGCGCAAATCCGGCGACTTCACGGGTCTCGAGTTTCGGGCCGCCGCGAAGTGACGCTCGAGACGAGAGAGCGGCCGCCGCTCGCGCGCCGGTTGGAGGCGTCGCGGGCAGACTCTGAGGTCGAGAACCCTTTGTGCGATCGAATGACCGCGCAAGTGCTCCGAAGAATCGATTGGCGCGCCGGGAGGGATTCGAACCCCCGACCCTCAGGTTCGAAGCCTGAT
>CAYGWM010000044.1:0-31298 GCA_964353555.1 uncultured Spirochaetales bacterium | reverse complement strand
CGACAAACTCGACCTCACTCCCTGAGGGGGTGCCGGGCGTCAGGTTATTTTTTGTCAGGTTATTCGGGTGAGGTCAGGCGCTGGCGCTCGGGCGTTTCCGGAAGTGCTCGTACCAGCAGGCGATCTGCGTGGGCCACTCGATGCCGAGATTGCCGGTGCGCGCGAACTCCATCGCCGCGAAGAGCGTGCAGTCCGCGATCGTCACGTGATCGCCCGCGACGAAGGCGCGACCGTCGGCGAGCTGCGCGTCGAGGAAGTGCGCGGGCTTCTCGAGATCACGTCGCGCGATCGCGGCCAGCTCCGGATTCGGCACGCGCCCGGGCAGTACCGCGTGCGTGTTGTGGAACACGCGCGC
The DNA here is from genome assembly GCA_964353555.1 of uncultured Spirochaetales bacterium. Lineage (GTDB taxonomy): Bacteria > Myxococcota_A > UBA9160 > UBA9160 > PR03 > PR03. The sequence continues at coordinate 30,943 of CAYGWM010000044.1, read as the reverse complement.
GACGCCCATCAACAGGCCGACGTCTGCGGTTCGCTCGAGAGCGCGCACACGGGCGCGCTCGAGCGGCGTCCGGCCGATCATCGGCGGTTCGGGGTGCAGCTCTTCGAGGTACTCGATGATCGCGAGCGACTCGCGCAGACAGGTGCCGTCGTCCAGCTCGAGCACCGGCAGGCCGCCCATCGGGTTCTTCGCGGTGAACTCGGGCGCGACCTGCTCACCCTTCGTGAGGTTCACGGTCACGCGGGGAATCTCGATGCCCTTCTCGGCGAGGTAGACGCGCAGCTTTCTCGGGTTGGGCGCGAAGGGGAAGTCGTAGAGCTTCATCGGCGCAGCGTAGCGGCGCCTCTTCGTCTGGCTACGCCGACAGCTCGGGGCGATCGCGAAACAGCTCCAGCGCTTCGGGATTCGCGAGTGCCTCGCGATTCTTCACGGTGCGACCCGCGACGATGTCGCGCACCGCCAGCTCGACGATCTTGCCGCTCTTGGTGCGCGGGATGTCTGCGACCTGCGCGATCACAGCGGGCACATGGCGCGGCGTGGCGTTGTCGCGGATGCGGCGCTTGATCCTGTCGCGCAGCGCGTCGTCGAGCGCGAGTCCCTCGCGCAGCCGCACGAAGAGCACGACGCGCACGTCGTCCTGCCACGGCTGGCCGATAGCGATCGCTTCGACGACCTCATCGAGCTGCTCCACCTGCCGGTAGATCTCGGCGGTGCCGATGCGCACGCCGCCCGGATTCAGCGTCGCATCGCTGCGACCGTGGATCACCATGCCGCCGTGCGGTGTCCACTCGGCAAAGTCGCCGTGGTGCCAGACGCCGGGAAAGCGCTCGAAGTAGGCCGCTCGGTAGCGCGCGCCGGTGTCGTCGTTCCAGAAGCCGACCGGCATCGACGGGAACGGTTTGGTGCAGACCAGCTCTCCCGCGCCTTCGTGAACCGGCTCACCCGCGTCGTCGAAGACGTCGACTGCCATGCCTAGACCCGGGCGCTGGCACTCGCCGCGCCACACCGGGCCGCTGGGATCGCCGCACAGGAAGCACGAGACGATGTCGGTTCCGCCGGAGATCGACGCGAGCTGCACGTCCTTTGCGATTGCGTCGTAGACGAAGTCGAAGCTCTCGGGCACCAGCGGCGAACCGGTCGAGAGGATCGTGCGCACGCGCGACAAATCGTACGTGTCCGTCGGTCGCAGGCCCGATTTGCGCACCGCGTCGAGGAACTTCGCGGAGACGCCGATCACGTCGATGTGTTCCTCCACCGCGAGGTCGAAGAGCGCACCGGGGCCGGGATGGAACGGCGAACCGTCGAAGAGCACCAGCGTCGCTTCGCTCGCGAGTCCCGACGCGAGCCAGTTCCACATCATCCAACCGGTGGTCGTGTAGTAGAAGAAGCGGTCGCCGGCGCGCAGGTCCGTGTGCAGCCGCTGTTCCTTCAGATGCTGCAGCAGCGTGCCGCCGGCGCCGTGCACGATGCACTTGGGAACGCCGGTCGTGCCGGACGAGTAGAGGATGTAGAGCGGGTGATCGAAGGGCAGCCGCTCGAACGCGATCGCGTCCGGCGCGAAGCGACCGGTGAACTCGTTCCACGTCGTCGCATCGCGTAGGCCGGCAAGCGCCGGCCGCGTTTCGAGATTCCCCGAGACGACGCAGCGCTGCACCGACGGCAGCTGCGCGAGCACCGCGGCGAGGCGCCCCTGCAGGTCGTGCGTGTTGCCGCCGTACGCATAGCCATCGCACGCGAACAGCACGCGCGGCTCGATCTGCCCGAAGCGATCGACGACGCCCTGCACGCCGAAGTCGGGTGAGCACGACGACCAGATCGCGCCGACGCTCGCCGACGCGAGCATCGCGACGATCGCCTCGATGCCGTTCGGCAGGTAGCCCGCGACGCGATCCCCGGATCGCACGCCGGTCGCGCGCAGCGCCTGTGCGACGCGCGACACCTCGTCGTGCAGCGCCGCCCACGTGAGCGTGCGCCGCACGCCGCGCTCGTCGCGCGCAACGAGCGCGGTCGTGCCGTCGCGCCGGCGCAGCAGGTTCTCCGCGAAGTTGAGTTGCGCGTCGGGAAACCAGCGCGCGCCGGGCATGCGGTCGCCATCGAGCACGATGCGTTCTCCGCGTTCGCCGACGACGCCGCAGAAATCCCAGATCGCCGACCAGAACCCGGCGCGTTCTACGATCGACCACGCGTGGAGCGATGCGTAGTCGGGGAGAGACTCGACGAAGCGTCGCTCGACCTCGATGCGGAACGCATCGAGCTGGGTCGCAGCCGCGCGCTCGGGCGAAGGCTGCCACAGCGGACCTACCGTCACGGCGCCAGCACGACCTTCCCGTGCGTCTTCCGCGACCCGAGCGCCGCCAGCGCCTCCGCCGCCTGCTCGAGCGGATAGCTCCGGTAGATCACCGGCCGGATCTTCTTCTGCTGATAGAGCTGGAACAGCGCCGCGAACGTCTCCGGGATCCGCGCCGGTTCGTACTTCGCATACGCACCCCAGTGCAGCCCGACCACCGAGACGTTCTTCAGCAGGATCCGGTTCGCCGCGACGCTCGGGATCGTGCCGCCTGCGAAGCCGATCACCAGCAGTCGCCCGCACCACGCGATGCACTTCAGAGACTTGTCGAAGATGTCGCCGCCGACCGAGTCGTAGATCACGTCGGCGCCTTTGCCGCGGGTGATCTCCTTCACGCGCTCCACGAAATCTTCGCTGTTGTAGTCGATGCCGATGTCGGCGCCGGCTTCCATCGCGACGCGTACCTTCTCGGGGCCGCCGGCCGTCGCGATCACATGCGCGCCGAGCGCCTTGCCGATCTGCACCGCTGCGAGTCCGACACCGCCCGCCGCGGCGTGCACCAGCAGCGTCTCGCCGGGTTGCAGCGCAGCGCGGTAGACGAGTCCCGCGTACGAAGTCGGATAGACGATCGGGAACGACGCGCCCTCTTCGAAGCTCATCGCATCCGGCATCCGGTGCGCGAACGCCGCGGGGATCGCGATGCGATCGGCGTAGCCGCCCATCGGCGCCGACGCGAGCACGCGATCGCCGACCGCAAACCCGACGACGCCGCTTCCGACTTCGTTCACGACGCCGGCGATCTCGCCGCCCGGAATGAACGGGAAGGGCGGTTTCACTTGGTAGCGACCCTGCACGATCAGGATGTCGAAGAAGTTGCAACCCGCAGCCTTCACGTCGACACCGAGTTGCCCGGGTCCCACGACGGGATCGGGCAGCTCGCGCACGACGAGTTCGGCGGGTTCCATCCAGCGATCGACGACGACGGCGCGCATTCGGTTCCTCCGCAAACGCGCATGCTAGCGTGGCCTCGCAGTGGAGGGACGTGCTTGAGCGAAGTGCCGCGCGAGATCGACATCGCGACGATCGGCGAAGACGTGCCGCTGCTCGAAGCGATCCGCACGACGCGCGCGATTCGCCGGCTGCGGCCCGATCCGGTTCCGCGTGCGCTCGTTCGCAAGGTCTGCGAGGCGGGCACCTTCGCGCCGAGCGGCGGCAATCGGCAGCCGTGGAGCTTCATCGCCGTCACCGATCCGGAGCGGCGCGCGTTCGTCGCCGATCGCTATCGGCGCGCGTTTGCGAGCTACATCGCACCGGCGCTCGAAGCGGCGGTGGATCCGTCGTTCCCGCAAGCGAAGCGCCGCAACATGCAGGCGGCGCTGCATCTCGCCGAACACATACACGAGGCGCCTGTCCACCTGTTCGTCGCAGGTTGGCTGCGCCGCGGCGAGCCACAATCGCAAGCACTGTTTCCCGCGGTGCAGAACATCCTGCTCGCGTGTCGCGCGGTGGGACTCGGCGCGTCGCTGACGACCGTTCACCGCGCGTTCGGCGCCGAGATCGATGCGTACCTGGGTCTTCCAGACGATCGACAGACCTGCGCGCTGCTCCCGATCGGCTGGCCAATCGGGCGCTACGGCCGCCCGCCACGAAAGTCGGTGGACGCGTGCCTGTTCTGGGAGCAATTCGAGGCTTCACGCGAAGAGTAGGCTGCCCGAGCTGCGCCATCTCAAGGCAGCGCTCCCGGGCTCCGAAGCGACCAAGCGGATGCAAAGCCTGGAACTTCTCGCGGCACTGTCCTTCGTGGCGACCCTGGTGGCGGGATTCGCGGTCGGCGGTCGGCTGCTCTGGCTGGCGCACGACTCGCGTCACGCGGCGGAGTCGTTTCTCGGGCTCGCGGTCACCGCGCTCGCACTGGCCGCGGTGCTCGAAGTTACCGCGATGGAGATGGCGCGCGCCGGCCACGTCGACGCGGCCTACCCGGTGGAAGTCGTCGCGCTGTTCCTGCACAGCGCGAGCGCGTCGAGCCTGTCGTTCGCCATCTGGCGCGTCTTCCATCCCGAGCGCCGCTGGGCGTTCTACCTGTGCGTGCTCACGTCGGCACTGCTCTTCGATTCCTGGATGGCGGTGATCCTGCCCGGTACCCACACCAGCGTGACGGGCTTCACGAACTGGTTCCATCTGCATGTGGCGTCTCGGGCGTTCGCGAGCGCATGGGGCGCGACCGCCGCGCTGCTGTATCACCGCCGGCTGCGGCGTCGGCTCGCGCTCGGCCTCGCCGATCGCTTCACCTGCCACCGCTTCGGACTCTGGGGCTTCGCGCTGGCGTGCACGGCCGGCATTCTCGCGACTGCCCTCGTTACCAACATCGAGAAGGGCGTGCTGGTGTTCGCGTGGACGCCCGCGCTGCTCGGCGTGAGCGTGCTCGGCCTGGTCGGTGCGTGGGCGCTCTGGTTCGCGTTCCTTCCGCCGGATTTCTACGTGCGCTGGATCGAAAGACGCACGCAGGTGGCGGGCTCGGACGGGCTCGCATAGGGTCGCGCGATGGTCGACCCCGACCCGACGAGCGCGGGCGGACTGCGCGAGCACGAGGCCGTGCGCTTGCGGCTCGCACGCCTGCACGTCGGCGACGGCGTCACGCTGGCCGGAGCCTTCCGCAGCGCGTCCGAAATCGCCGCGGATGCGCTCGACGTGGCCCGTGTCAGCATCTGGCTCTTCGTCGACGACCGTCGTGCGCTGCGCTGTGAGTTTCTGTTCGAGCGCAGCACGAACGCGCACTCTGCAGGCGCGACGCTGCGCGTCGCCGATTTCCCGGACTACTGCCGCGCCCTCGAAGAGCGCCGCGACATTCCCGCCGGCGCGGCGCGCAGCAATGAACTCACGCACGAACTGGGCGCCTCGTATCTGGAACCGCTCGGCATCGTTGCGCTGCTCGACGCGCCGATTTTCCGTTCCGGCGAGGTGGTCGGGGTCGTCTGTCACGAGCACACCGCGCTGCGGCAGTGGACCGACGAGGAGCGCGACTTCGCCGCCGCAGTGGCCGACGCGGCGGCACGCCTGCTCGACGAAGACGCGCTGATCGACGCCGAGGCGCGGTTGCACGCCCAGGATTCCTATCTCACGGAAGCGCGGAAGATGGAAGCGCTGGGCCGGCTCGCGGCTGGTGTCGCGCATGACTTCCGGAACCTACTGAGCGTGGTGGTCGGCTATGCGGACGAGATCCGCCGCGCCAGCACGATGTCGCGCATCAGCCACGCTGCCGGCGAGATCCTGGAAACCGCGGAGCGCGCCGCCGTGCTGGTGAAGGACCTGCTCGCGTTCGGTCGCGAAGAGCCGCGCGCGCCGCGCGTGCTGGACGTCGCCGAGGTCGTCGAGTCGATGGCGAACGTGCTGCGCACCGCCGTCTCGAGCACGCATCCGATCGGGTTGCGCTGCCAGCATCCGATCGGTCGCGTGCTCGTCGATCGCTCGCAGCTCGAGCGCGTGTTGCTGAATCTGGTGCTGAACGCGCGCGACGCGATGCCGCGCGGCGGCGAGATCGGCATCGACGTGCGCGAAGAGCAGGTCGCGAACGGGCCCGGCAAATCGGGCGTCTTCGTGCTGCTCGAAGTCGTCGACACCGGATCCGGTATGGACGCCGCCACGCGCGACCGCCTCTTCGAGCCGTTCTTCACCACCAAGCCCAGCGGCAAGGGAAGCGGCATCGGTCTCGCGGTGGTCTACCGCGTCGTCGAGCGCTGCGGTGGATTCCTGCAGGTGGACAGCGAGCCGGGTCGCGGAACGCGCATGCGCGTGTTCCTGCCGCGCGTCGCGGCGGAGGCTTAGCAGGCCGCTGGCGCTTGCGACGAGAGCCCGCGGAACAGCAGATCGACCGACGAGGAGATCGACGCGGCGCAGCCGTCGGCAGAGACCAGGCCGTTCGCCCACGAGATCCGCGCGCCGAGCGCTGCGTGGAACAGCGCCCGCGCGCCGAGCAGCACGTCGGCGTCGCGCGCGAGGTCGCCACGCACGCGGCCACGCAGCAGGATCTCGGCGAGCAGGCCGATCGTGCGGTCGTGCAGCGCGAGCACCCGTTTCGCGACGCGCGCCTCCGGATGCGTCAGCGCGCGCAGCGCGATCGTCGTGAAGTCCGGGTCTTCCGACAGCAGCCGGTGCTGCTCGGCGAAGAACGCGAGCACGCGTTCGCGTGTCGCGGCTGCGCGGTCTTCGCTGCTGCGGAAGCGGCGCCACGCCTCTTCCTGGCGCGCGGCGAGATCGTCGATCAGCAGCTCTTCCTTGGAGTTGATGTGGCGATAGATCGAGCTCGCGCCCATGCCGGCGCGCTCGGCGATCGCGCGCAGCGTCGCGCGGTCGAAGCCGTGCTCGTGGAACAGATCGCGCGCCGCCGCGAGGATGCGTGCGCGACTCTTGCGACCGCGCACCAGGCGCCCATCGTCGGGGCGCAGCGGCGGGCGCGTCGGCTGCGGGGTCGGTTCCACGCGGCCAGCATGGCGAAGCTCGCTCGCTCACCGCAACCAGGCAGGCTACTAGCCGCCGATCTCGGCATCGACGCGCGCCATCAGCTCGCCCAAGCCGGGCCGTGCGGCCAACATGCGATGGCCGCCGGGGATGTGCCCCGTTTGGAGACTGCGCAGGAACGCGACCACGGTGAGGTCCGCGCGGCTCGGGCGATCCGCGTGGAAGAACGGCCGCGTGCCGAGGAAGCCGAGCAGGTCGTCGAGGCGGCGCTCGAACTCGGCATCGAGATGGCTGAGATCCACGGCGCCGGAGCGTTCGGCGATCGCTTCGCGCACGCGCGACAAGACACCGAGCCGTGCCAGTTCGCCGATCATCGGGCTGGTGCCGGTCGTCGGCAGCTCCGCTACGGCCGGCAAGTCGAAGATCGCACGCAGCCAGCGCAGCCAGTAGTAGTAGAAGGTCTCGCCGGTCCAGTGTTCGAGCGCGCGCTGTGCGCGGGCGGTGCGCGGGTCGCGCGCGAGCAGCGGCGGCTCGGGGAAGTGCGCATCGAGCCAGTCGAGGATCTTCGACGAGTCGGCGACGCGCGTGCCATCCACGTCGATCACCGGCAACAGACCCGTCTCGGGATTCCAACGCTGGAAATCCGCGGCGCCCGACGGCTCCACGATCTCGAACGCCAGTTTCTTCATCCGCAGCGCGAGGCCCACCTTCACGACGAACGGCGCCTGCGCGGGTCCGTAGATGGTGACGTCAGGCGCCGCGTGCGGATCGCGCTCGCTCACGATTCCGATTCCTTGCCGGATTCCCATTCCTTTCGAATGCCGGGCGGGTCGAACGCAGCGAGTTCATGCAGTTTCGCGCGCGCGTCGGGATCGAGGCCGACCGGAACGCGGATCTGCACGGTGACGTAGAGCTCGCCGCGCGCGCCGCTCTTCGGATCGGCGATGCCCTTGCCGCGCAGTCGCAGCCGGCGCCCCGAATCACTGCCGGGCGGGATCGTCACGGTCGCGCTGCCGTCGAGTGTCGGGATCTCGATGCGCGCGCCGAGCGTCGCCTCGCTCACCGTCACCGGCAGATCGAGCAGCAGGTCGCGGCCATCGCGCCTGAAGGTCGCGTTCGGGCGAATGCGGATCTTCGCGAACAGGTCGCCGGCCGGGCCGCCGCCGCGGCTCTCGGCGCCTTTGCCAGCAATCCGGATGCGCCCGCCGTCGTCGACGCCCGGCGGAATTCGCACCGTGACGCGCTCAGATGCTGGCCGGCCGTCGCGACCGGGTCGCATCACGTTGATCTGCCGGGTCGTGCCGCGCGCGGCTTCGAGGAACTCGAGTTCGAGCATCACCTCGAGATCTTCGCCGCGAAACGACACAGCGCTGCGGCGCGCGCGTCCGCCGAACACGCTGCCGAGCACGTCGTTGATGTCGAAGCCGTAGCCGTCGCCGCCGGGTTGCCCGAAGCCGCCACCGAACCTGCGGGATCCACGCGCGGCTTCGGCGTTGAAGCCGGCATCGAGCGAAACCGCGCCGAACTCGTCGTAGAGCGCGCGCTTCTCCGGATCCGAGAGCACCGCGTACGCCTCGGAGACTTCCTTGAAGCGTTCCTCGGATTCGCTGCGGCCCTGGTTCAGGTCGGGATGAAACTTTCGCGCGAGCGCGCGATACGACGTGCGGATCGCGTCGGCGTCCGCGCCGCGTGCGACGCCCAACACTTCGTAGAGATCGCGACGCGCCGCCATCGTCGTCAGCTCTTCTCGGGGTTCTCGAGCCAGCCGCGCAGCTTCTCGATCGAGCGCGCGCAGTAGAGGCCGTCTTCGATGCGCTCGTCGTAGCTGTACTTCAGCGTCACCTGGCGACGTCCCGAAGCGTCGGGCGCGATGCGACCGATCACGCAGAAGATCGGACAGTTGCCATGTTCCCACAGATGGTGATAGCCGGCATCGAGGCCGACCGAACCGAGGTTCGCGACGAACGCCGATGCGTACAAGGGATCGGAGTGGATCATGCCGGCCGGCAGCACGCCGAGTGCGTCGGCCTTGTCCGCCAGCCACATCGCCGCGCGGATCAGCGGCACCGGCAGTCGCAGCAGCAGGTCGACCTCGGTGTCCGACGTGGTCTTGTTGCCCGCGCGACCGGAGCCGAGTGCATCTAGCATCTTGTCGACCATCTCGGGGAGCGAATGGGTCGGCTCGATGCGCTGCTTCACCGTCAGGATCGGCGAGTCGTCGTCGAACGCGCGTTTCGCGCTGAACGAGATCCAGATGCCGTCGCGCTGCCACAGGCGTCCGCCGGCGACGAAGCGATTGAGCCGCGGCCGCTCGTGGAACAGCCGCATCAGGCTGTGCAGCACCAGATGGAAGAACGTGATCGGTCGCTCGGGCGGCCGATCCTGATTGAGCTTCTCGAGGTACGCGAGGGCCCGCTCGACGTCGAGCGTGTGCGAGAAGTAGACCACCGATTCGTTGCGCCGCGGCGAGATGAACGGCATGAAGCGGCGCACCGCGGACAGATCGCGCACCAGCGTTGCGTCGGGTCGCCGTCCGAACATTTCCGCCCTCCTGGCAATCGTCGCTTCCGGTTCCGTTGGATCGATCGGAACCGCTCAACAAGCCGGAACCGCACAAAAGGATCACTAGCTTAGCCGTCCGCGCTGCGACGAGCCTCCTCGCCGCCGGCGCTTTGGTCCCGATCGGAGCGTCGCCGCGAGCAGCAGCAACAGCGCCGTGACGAGCGGCCAGTCGCCAGTGCGCGCGTAGAGCGGCGGCGCACCGGCCGCTGCGACGTCCACGCGCAGCGTGCCTTCCTCGAATACGGGGATCTCGGCGCCGACGCGTCCCGCCGCGTCGATCACGCCCGAGATGCCCGTATTCGCGCCGCGCACCACCGGCATCCGCATCTCGACGGCGCGATAGATGGCGTGGTCGAAGTGCATCTCGGGATACCCGATGCGACCGAACCACGCATCGTTCGAGAGATTCACCAGCAGTCGCGCGCCCGCCGTTCGGAAGCGCCGCACCAGATCCGGGTAGGTGATCTCGAAACACACTGGTGTCGAGAACGGAATCGCGGTGGTCCGAAAGACGGTCGCTTCGGTGCCCGGTAGGTACGGATCGCCTTCGACGACCGGGCCGATCAGCACCGCGAGCGCGCCGCCGAGCGCGGGGTCGTACTCGGAGAACGGCACCAGTTGCTGCTTGTCGTACGACTCGACCAGGCCGCGCTGCGGCGCAAACAGCACGACCGCATTGCTGTGATGAGTACCCGTCGACCGCGGCGCGCCGGTGACGATCGGCACGTTGATCTCGCTCGCAAGCCGCTCGAGCTGTGCGCGCAGGCTCGGCGTCCGGTCGAGATCGATGTCGACGGCAGTCTCGGACCAGACGACGAGGTCGAGCGGTGCGCTCGCTGCGAGCGTTCGCGTCGCGGCTTCATGACGCGCGACGTTGCGCGCAGCCGAGCCGGGCTGGAAGCGCTCGGACTGCGGAACGGAAGCCTGCACGATGCCGACGCGCAGCTTTGGCGCGTCGCCCGGCGTCAGCATTGCAACGCGCAACGCGCCGTAGCCGAGCCACAGCGCGGCGATCGCGAGCGGCGCCAGCAGCGCGAAGCCGTTGCGCCGCCGCACCGCGATGCCGATGCCGCCGCCGATCGCCAGCAACACGAACGACACGAGATACTGTCCGCCGAGATCCGCCACCTGGATCGCGAGCGGGAAGCGCGTGACGGTCTGCGCGGCGAGCAGCCACGGCGTCGCGAGCAGCGAGCCGCGCACCCACTCGCCGAGCGTCCAGACCGCCGCGAACGCCAGCGGCGCGGCGGCGTCGCGCAGCCGCGGTCGAAGCGCGGCGTAGACCGCGCCGGCGCTTGCCGGCACCAGCGCGAGCCCGAACACCACGATCGCCGTGAAGAGCCACGCGGGCAGCGCCGCGACGTGATACTCGACGACGAGCGCGTAGATCACCCAGCGCACCAACCAGAATCCGAACGTCGCGCTGTACAGCCACGCGAGCGCGAACGCGCGACGCGGCGTTGCCGTATCGAGCGCGAACGCGATCGGCGCGAGCATCACCAGACCGAGACCGGGAACGCGATACGGCGCGTACGCGAGCACCGTCAGCACGACGCCCGCGGCGATCGCCACCGCGGTGGTGGCACGTGCCTGCAGCCGCATCGGTTCTTCGCGCATGCGCGGAGCTTACCCGGCATCGACGACTCAGCTGCGGCGCCCCGTCGCAATCGCGGTGACTCCGAACGCGAGCAGCACGAGCGTGCCGGGCTCCGGCACCAGCACGAGTTGTGTCACGCGCACCGCCCAGACGTTGTTCGCGAGCGCGAACTCCTGGAAGGTCCAGAACGCGTGCGGGTCGCTCGGGTCGAGCACCGTCGCGCTGTAGTCTCCCCAGCGGTTGCGGGTGCTGCTGTTCTGGTAGCTGTCGATCCCCTCGGCGAGCAGCAGCAGATCGCCGAAGGTGGTGACGCCGCCGATCAGGTCGCCGACCACAGCGTACGCACTCGGGAACATTTCCTCGCCCGAGCCGGTCATGCCGATCACGATTTGGTCGAACTCGTTCACCGCGATCGAGGGCGAAATGAGATCGAGGCCATCGGCGGCGATCACGCCGCTGTCGAGCACGATGTCGTTCTCCGGATCGAGTTGCAGCCAGCGAACCGCCGCGCGCCCGTCCTGATTGACCGACTGCACCGCCCAGGTGACGCCGTTCTGGAGCACCAGGTTCGACGAGAAGCGGCTATCACCCGAGTCCAGGTTCCGCTTCGGTCCGGGCTGCTCGGCATCGGGCGGTTCGGGCATCGCGTCGACGGCGATGAAGCCGCCGCCGGTAAAGGTGGGCGCGGTGATCGGGCCGTTGATCTCCGATTGCTGGATCTGCCCGAGGAAGGTGAGTGTGCCCGCGTAGAACTTCGCAGGCGTACCGCCGCCGTCGAGGTTCACGACGGCTTGCGGCTGGAAGCCGGCCTTCGCGAGGGATTGCTTCGGGAAGAAGGTCGCGTTCGCGATGCTCGGAACCGCTGCGAGCAGGTCGGCCTTCGGCAGCGCCACGAAGTTGTTGCCACTCGGGGCATCGGGACCGTTCACCGGGAACGCCGGCGAAGAGATGTAGACGCCCTCCGCATCGAGGCCGAGCATCGGGAAGTCGCCCCACGTCGCGTCGGTGGCGTCCGCGTCGATCCGGAAGGCGGTCCAGCCGGCGGTCGGGTCGGACGTCTTCGACACCGCGACCAGGAAGGCTGCGTGCGCCGAGTTGGCGTTCTCGGCCGACAGCGCGAACCAGCGATCCGTGGCTGCGTCGTACACGATGCGTGGGTCGTAGCTGTGGCTCGTCGCGACACCGGCGTCGCTCCAGAACTCGTCGAGCGTGCTCGTCGCGACCGGCTGGCCGTCGCTCTTGCGATACGCCGAGTAGCGACCGTTCAGCAGCGCGACGACGTGCTCGTCGCCGGCGGCGCCCATCGTGTCGGGCGGGACGAAGGCGCTCTGTGCGCCCGTCGGGCCGGTGAACTCGACCCCGATCTGCACGGCCGGCTGCGCTTCGGCGGAGGACGCGATCAGCACGAGCGATAGAGCGACGAGTGCGGTGCGCATGTCGTTGAGGTGGCTCGGTGCCCCGCACGCGTGGCAGGCACGCGGCGCAGCGGTCCCTTTGCTGATCGATTGCCACGCTAGTATGCGCGTCCCGATGGACCCGGATCGCTGGTACTTCTACGGACTTGTCGCCCTCGTTGCCGCGGGAGCGGTCTCGTTCGTGGCGCTGCTCTTCGTGCCGGCGCCGTACGGCCGCCACGAGCGGGCGGGCTTCGGTCCAACTCTGCCGACGCGCCTCGCCTGGGTGCTCCAGGAACTCCCCGCCCCGCTGCTCTTCGCGATCGTGTTCCTGCGCGGCGAGCACGCCTTCCGCCCGGTTCCGCTCGTACTGTTGTTCTTGTGGGAGCTGCACTACCTGCAGCGCACCTTCGTGTTCCCGCTGCGGATGCGAGTCGGCGCGGGGCGCACGCCGCTCGACACTGTGGCGCTCGCGATCCTCTTCAACATCACCAACGCCAGCCTCAATGGCTACGCGATCAGCCACGGCGCACTGCGCCATGTGGAGTCCTGGTTCAGCGATCCGCGCTTCGCGATCGGCGTCGCGCTGTTCCTATTTGGCTGGGCCGTGAACCTGCAATCCGACACGATCTTGCGGAACCTGCGCCAGCCCGGCGAGACCGGCTACAAGATCCCGCGCGGCGGCTTGTTCCGCTTCGTCTCGTGTCCCAACTACCTGGGCGAGATCATCGAGTGGTGCGGCTGGGCGCTCGCCACCTGGACCTTTGCCGGCGCCGCCTTCGCGTTCTTCACGCTCGCGAACCTGCTGCCGCGCGCACTCTCGCATCACCGCTGGTATCGCGAGAAGTTCCCCGACTACCCGCGCGAGCGGAAGGCGATCATTCCGGGCGTGCTCTAGTCGCAGCGCGCGGCGTTCAGGTCTCGTCGGAATCCTGTCTCGTCTGGGAATGGCGCCCCGGGAGGGACTCGAACCCCCGACCGGCGGATTAGAAATCCGCTGCTCTATCCAACTGAGCTACCGGGGCGCGCGGGAGCCGCGGAAAACTAGCAGTCGCGCGCGCGGCCACGACGAGTAGCGCTGAATTGACACCCTCTGCCCACCGCCTTAGCTTGCCCAACCCGCGGTGGGCGTAGCTCAGTTGGTTAGAGCGCTGGGTTGTGGTCCCGGAGGTCGGGGGTTCGAGTCCCCTCGCTCACCCCATTCATTCTCTGCGCATTCTCAGCGGATTCGCCGAGTTGCACGCCCAGCGGGCTCGGCGTACGGTCCGACCATGCTCGACCGCATCCGCGTCGTTCCCGGTGTCTGCGAGGGTCGGCCCACCATTCGCGGCCTACGCTTTACCGTCGAGTTCGTCCTGAAGCTCCTTGGTGACGGCTACACCGCCGACGAGATCGTCCGAGAGTATCCGGAGCTAGAGCGTGAGGACGTCTTCCAGGCCGCCCGCTTTGGCGCGTGGCTGGCGAGCGAGCGGACCTCCGCAGTCGCGTGAGGCTGCTCGCCGATCTGAACGTCGCGCCGCGCACGGTCGAGTTCCTTCGCTCCCTCGGTCACGACGTCGTTCGTTCCGATGCCTTGCTCCCTGGCACTGCTTCCGATGCGGAGATTGTCGAGATTGCGCTGCATGAGGCGCGTACGATCCTTACACACGATCTCGACTTCTCAGCCCTCGTTGCGCTCTCGGGTCGAAGCCGGCCGAGCGTCATCTCCCTGCGCCTGTCTTCGTCGCGTATTGAGCGTGTGAATCAACGTCTCCAGGAAGTGCTGGTCGCGATCGCAACAGAACTCGAGTCGGGAGCCATCGTGAGTGTCGAAGACAGTGGTGTTCGCGCGCGCTCTCTGCCGATCGCTTGACTGCCGAAGCACTTCCGAAAGACCGACGACGAGCGAGAGTCTCCTCGCTCGCCCGATCGAATCTCAGCGTCATTGCGGTGCGTCATCTGGAAGGCCGCGCGTCGCGCCGACGATTCTCCGATTCAACCACGCCAGCGCCGCGAGGGCCGAGGGGAACAGCAAGGCGGCTGCAGGCTCTGGTACCAGCGCGATATCGCCGTCGCGCACAGCCCACGCGTAGTACTCGTTGGTCGTGGCACTGTGGTTCTGGCTTCCGTAGGCGAAGCGGAAGTACCAGCTGTCCGAGTCGGCACTGGGCGCATACGCCGTGCCGGACCAGTAGAAGTAGGGCTGCAGCTTCGAGAAGGGAGCGCGATTGGTCAGGCAGTAGGGCGAGGCGTTACTGCATCCCGTCTGGGCGCCACTCTCATCGTAGTAAGCGGTGTTGCCCAGCGTGTCATGGAACAGATGGGCCATCGCACTGGTCGTAACGTCCGCGTTGTAGCCGCAGTCCGTGAGTTCGTAGCCGTAGTCACAACCCGGTGTACCCGTATCCACGATCGTCGGCAGCCGCCAATCATCCACGCCGAGATGATTCTCCGTATTCAGCGAGGCAATCCAGTCCTGCGCCAACGGCCAGGTCATCCGGCCGTCGGCATCGTAGCCCGAGGTCTGGGCGTAGTTCGCATCGGCCAGCCACGTGATATCAGCTTCATCGTCGTTCCCCCGTTGCGCTGCGGCAGCATAGGCGGGATCTCTCCGTCGGTGAGCGCCGGCGGCTCGCGGTAGTCGCCGCCGCCGCACCAGCGCGCGGGGTCCGCGCCGTCACGCTCACGTCGGCATGTCCGCGTTGCTGCGAGGCGAACGCGTCGCGCAGATCCTTCTGCGTCACAGGACTCGACGAGGTCGCCGTATGTGAGGCGAGAGGCGAATAGGAACGCCCGTTCCCATTCGCGGCAAAACCGTTCCGCGGGAGGCTCGCAGCCGACGCGCTGTCGCAGGTCCGGCGGAGGCTGGCAACGTCGCGATTCGACAGGGTTCTCCAGCTCTCGCTCCCGCCTTCGTCCTCCCGGCGCGCGACTTGCGTCAGCCCGCGGGCGGGAAGGGGAGCGCCCCGCGCGGGTGGATCTCCCGAATTGTCTCGGAAAGGTCGTTGCCCCTCGCTCCGGTTCCCTTCCCACTCGGTCCGCTGCGAGACGTCGGTGCTTGCGAGGAACGCAAGCGAGCCGGCGTGACGCATGTCCCATTCGGAGGATCTGATGAGTCGTGCGCGCTCGTTGATGTTGGGCTGCCTGTGCTTTGCTCTCGTGTCTGGCGCCGCCGATCGAGCTCGAGCGTCGCTCGTCATCACCAGCGGCCTGGGAACGACCCACGCCGGCAACCTCGTCACGAACGGGAGCTTCGAAACGGGAGCGCCGCCAAGCGGAACCGCGAACACGCTGTACTGGGCCACCGGGACTTCGCTCACGCCCTTTGCCGTCCCGCCCGGTTGGACCAGCTCCGGCGCCGCATCGTCCTATGCGTTGTGGGGCAACGACGCAACGCTCCCTCAATCCCTCCAAGGGAGCGACGGACTGCCGGATGGCAGCGCGGGCATGTACTTCGGCAATGGCGCGCCCGTCTTCGTGAGCCAGCCTCCCACGTTCAACGCCAACGGCACGGTGTCCTTTCCGTCGCCGCCGGCTTTCACGCTGTTCTACGCGACGGCGCCGGTGATCTTGACGCAGTCGATCAATACGCCCGCCACCCCGGCGCCGTCGTACGACTTCTCGTTCTGGGTTTCAGGCGAGGGAGCCGTGAACGGCCAGCAGTTCACCGAGCGCGGCATCTTCGGGCTGCAATTGACGAACGTCCTCGCCGGCGATCCGATCCAGTTCCTCACCGTTCCCAATGGCGTCGGCAACTCCTTCGGCGTTTCGCATCTCTATGAGTTCTCGTTCACGCCGCTGAATCCGCTGTTGCCCGTCGACATCAACTTCATCAACTGGGGACACTTCGATCTGAGCCCGTACGGTGGGTCGAACTTCACGACCGAACTGGTGCTGGACGACGTGATCATCAACGCCGTGCCCGAGCCGGGCACGCTAACGCTCCTCGCCACGGGCCTGTGCGCGATCGCCGCGAGGACGCGGAGGCGGCGAGCGGCGAGGTAGGGCCGGCGCCGCGCGCGGCGAGCCTACACACGGAGCCGAGCATTCCTGGGTGGGGTCACGCTGGAGCCAACCCTCACCACGTGGCCCCACTCCGGGCCCGGTTGGATGCCCCGCGCGCGAACGATCGGGATGCTGGGATCGCGAGCGTGAGTCTCTCGTGAGTCCGCCTGCCGTCCCGATCGCCTGCGCCGACGCGCCGGCCCACCCCGACGCCGCCCCTTCGGGGACATCGCGATGCTGGAATGCTGGCCGGATGATCGTCGCCGAGCCGACTCGAGTCGCTAGGGAGGAATATGAGGGTATTTCAACCCATGGCAATTTCGCCTAACATTGAACTCGGCTCAAATAGAACTTCATGGGGAGGACTCAGCATGTTGCACAAACTGGTCTCGTTTGGGATTTCCGCGGCAGTCCTGGCCGCATCCGGGTTCGTCGCGCCGGCGGTTTCGGCACAGCAGGCGTCCATCATCTTGCAACCGAAGCCGTTCAAGCTCGCCACCGGCGCCCACATGCTGGCGTTTCCGATGGACGCCGCGACGGCGCTTCCGGAGCAGCCCTTCGGCCCCGATTACGTCGGCTATAGCTGCACCGCCCCGGTGCCTGGCATCGACCTGCCGTTCGCGGCGCCCTCGCCGACCGCGAGCGTCGCGTCGCCCGGCGCGAGCTATCTCTGCTTCCTCGGGCCCGAGTGGAACGGCGGGCTCGCCAACATCGACCCGACGCCTTACAAGCCGACGATCGTCGCAGACGGAGAGGACGACTACGACCTCTCATTCGATCCGCCGGTCTACGCCGTGGGATTGGACCTGCTCACCAACGCCGATGCCGACGAGGAGGTGACCGTCACCTTCGAGGACGGGTCGACGCAGGTCATCGGCGACGATGAGCTCGCGACCGAGCCCAACGCGTTCGAGTTCGTCGGCTTCAAGTCGCTGACGCCGATCAGCGGCGTGGCGGTCGATACGGCGGGGGGCACGGTGCAGAACGAAGGCCTGGCCAGCGTGCGTACCGCTGACGCCTTTCGCGTGCAGATCGATGTAAAGCCCCACAGCTTCCCGAACTCGGTCAATTGCAAGAGCCGCGGGAAGATCCCGGTGGCGATCCTCGGCGAGCCGGGCTTCGACCCGGCCGTGGACTTGGATCCCTCCACACTGACCTTCGGCGCCACGGGTGACGAGGAAAGCCTCGCGTTCTGCAACACGGGCGGGGACGATGGCGAGGAGGCCGACGTGAACCGCGACGGCCGGCGCGATCTGGTGTGCCACTTCTACACGCAGAAGGCCGACTTCTGCAGCGATCGGCACGGTTGCCGCGCTCGGCTCCGCGGCGAGACCTACGACGGGGTACCGATCGACGGCGTCGACCGGATCCGCATCGTGCCCGGGAGCTACCAGCCGATGGGGGGCAACCCCGGCAAGGGTCCCAAGGACATCCCTCCCGGCCAGGCCAAGAAGGGCGTCACCTCCTGGCCGCAGTGATCGTCCATTCATCCTGACCGAAGCCGCAGGGGAGCCCCGATCCGGGTCTCCCCTGCGCAGCTTTGGATGAGTGGCGTGCGCGATCCGCTGCGTCAGCGCTTGCGAAAGCGGCATTCAGGATCTTGCTCCGCCTGTGCTCGGAGGCGAACGAAGTGGATCGGCTCAGCGCCAGCCGCGCGGATTGGCGCGAAACTCCGCCTCCCACGCGGCGGCGAGCGCTTCGAGACGCCGGGTGTCGTCGGGATGTCGGTCGGCGACGTCGTACGACTCGGCGGCGTCGTTGCGCAGGTCGTAGAGCATCGGGCCCGCGTCGAGCAGGTTTGCGCTGCGGCCGGTCTTCGGATCGGTGTAGACGTACGCAGCCGTCTGCCGGCCCGGCAGCGTGCCCGGCTCGTCGTAGGGCAGCGGCCAGCAGAAGCGGTTGACGTGGCGGTAGTACTTCCAGTCGCCCGCGCGCACGCCGTCGATCTCCTTGTCGTGGAAGAAGAGCAGCGCGTCGTGCGGCGCCGGCGCGTCGGCACGCGTCATCGCCGGCCAGAGGTCGCGCCCGTCGAGCACGCGGTCACGCGGCGGCGTCAGGCCGGCGCGCGCGACGAGCGTCGGAAAGAGGTCGATGTTCATCGCCGGCGCCTCGACCACGCGGCCCGCCGGTAGCTCGGCCGGCCACGAGACGATCAGCGGCACGCGCATGCCGCCTTCGAGCGGCATGCCTTTCCTGCCGCGCAGCCCCGCGGCGCTGCCCTGGAACCACGGGCCGTTGTCGCTGGTGAAGACGAACAGCGTGTTCTCGCGCAGGCCGCGCTCGGTGAGCGCCTTCACGATCTCGCCGACGCTCGCGTCGAGCTCGGCCACCGAGTCGCCATAGACGCCCGCGGCCGAGGTGCCGCGAAAGCGCTCGGCGGGGAAGAGCGGGATGTGCACGTTCTTGTGCGCGAAGTACAGGAAGAACGGGCGATCCCGATTGGTGTCGATGAAGCCGATGGCGGCGCGCGTGAGATCGTCGGTCACGTGCTGCTGATCGAGGCCGAGGTTGGGCGAGCGTTCCTCCTCACCGTGCCAGTACGCCACAGGAAACTCGTCGTTCGAGTGCGGCATGCCCTCGAAGAAGTCGAAGCCGTGGCGCGTGGGCAGGTACTGGCGATCGTGCGAGAAGTCGCCGAGATGCCACTTGCCGACCATGCCGGTGACGTAGCCCGCAACGCGCAGCGCCTCCGCGATCGTGATCTCGGAGGCCGGCAGACCCGCGACGTACGAGTCGTGGAAGTCGCTCGCGCCGAGCCGCGTGCCGAG
Source organism: uncultured Spirochaetales bacterium (assembly GCA_964353555.1). Taxonomy (GTDB): domain Bacteria; phylum Myxococcota_A; class UBA9160; order UBA9160; family PR03; genus PR03. Next base: position 11,896 of record CAYGWM010000044.1, on the reverse strand, counting down.
CTTGGCGGCCGCGAGCGAGACGCGCTGCGCGAAGGGCACGTCGCTCGCGAAGATGATGTAGCTGATGCCGGTGCGCAGCGGGTAGCGGCCGGTGAGGAGCCCGGCTCGCGACGGCGAGCAAACCGGCGCGCTCGCGTAGAAGTCCGTGAAGCGCACACCGTCGCCGGCGAGGCGATCGAGGTTCGGTGTCGCGAGACCGCGCGCGCCGTACGAGCCGAGGTCACCCCAGCCGAGATCGTCCGCGACGATCAGCACGATGTTGGGCTTCCGCGCGACGGCGCCCGCATCGCCCGACGGCGCGATCACCGCCGCGGGCGGCTCGGCGTCCTTCGCGGCGTCGGCGAAGACGGCGGGGTCGATGCTCGCGAGCGTCGAGTCGTCGCGCGCTGCGGCTCGCGAGATCGCGTATCCCGCCACCCCGAGCACCGCGGCGAGCAAAGCGAGTCGCAGCCAGGTGCGCATCCCGTCTCCTCCGCCAGCGAGAGCGATCGCGGTGGTTGGTAGCGGAGACGACCTGCCCGACGCACGCGCCGGTTCGCTGCGACCGCACGAGGGGAAGAACTGCGCCGTGGCCGCGCCGCGATCGAGTCCCGTCCCGACCCTTCCAATCAGATCTGCTCGAAGCCGCTACTGCGAGCGAGCTCGGCGAGTGTCTGCTCGATGGGATCGGCTGGCTCCATCGCGATGTCCGGGACCGCGATCAACAGCAGGATCCGGCTCGCCGCGATCTCCCGCGCCAGGAACTCCAGCAGGCGCAGCGAGGATCGATCCGCCGACTGGATGTCGTCGAAGATCAGCACGAGCGGTCGGTCGCGGCCCGCCGCGCGCAGCAAGGACGCCACGGCGTCGCACAGGCGGAACTGCAAGTCGTCGGGTGAGCCTGCGGCCGGCTCGGCGAGGTCGGGTACGCGGATCCGCAGCTCGGGGACCAGCGCGGCCAGCTCGACGCAGGCGGCTCGGAGCCCGCCGCGCAGCGTGGTGTCGTCTGCGAGGCCGACGAGGCTGCGCAGCACGCGTAGCCACGACCCGTAGGGAACATCGGGCTGGGGAGTCTGGTCCCGGCTGGTCACCAACCGCGCGGAGCGCTTCGCTGCCCACTCGGCAAGCTTTTCGGCTGTCCCCATCTTCCCGATGCCCGGCTCGCCGGTGAGGAGCACGATGCGACCGTGGCCGGCCGACGCGTCGGCCAGCGCACGCTCGAGCTTCGCCGCCACAGCGGCGCGTTGGAAGGGAACGCTGCCTGCTGTAGTCGCCGAGTTCACCCGCGGCATCTCGACGAGGCGTTCCTCCACCGGCGCCACGAACCGGAAGCCGCGCCGCCAGAGCGTCCGTACGAAGCGCTGCTGCGAACCGGTATCGCCGAGCGCCCTTCGCACGCTCCGGATGGCGCAACCGAGCGACGACTCCGCCACCATCACGTCCGGCCAGGCCGTCTCGAGCAGCTCCCGCTTCGAGATCATCCGCTCGCGCTGGCGCACCAGATGACACAGCACGGAGAAGGGCTTGGGCTCGAGGGATACCAACGAGCCCCCGCGCCGCAGCTCACGGTGGCCTTCATCCAGCTCGAAATCGGCAAATGCGAAGATCATCGAGTCCTCGGGCACGCTGAACCAGCGCCTGCCCGAAGAGCAATGAAGCAACAGTCGTGCCGCTGCCAGCGGCTACAGCGAGTCCGGCGAAGCCAAAGCGGCCGGGCTCGTCGCCGCCGCTGTGGCGATTCGACTCGCCGGGTGCCAATCAGCCGCGACCCGCGCGGACGCGCGAACGGTCACGATCTCGTGCTACGGCGCGCAGGCGTCTCCGACGCCGTTGCCGTCGGTGTGGGATCGATCGGGGTTGCACGCCAGCGTGGAGTCGTGCACGGAATCGAGGACTCGTTCTTGCGAGGCGCGACTTCCGACATCGGCGCCACCATCCCGACCAGCGTCCGCTCGACTCGTACCAACGAGGCGGACGCTAGCGCCCGCGGGCCCTTCGCCGGGCGGCGAGCGGCGCGGCGAACTCGGCGGATCTACGCGCTCCGCCTGCGCCACGCCCCGAGGCTGCCGAGCCCGAGGCCGAACAGGGCGGCGGTGACGGGCTCGGGAACCGCACTCGTGACGTTCAAGAGGTCGAGCGCCCAGGCGCTGGTGCGGTTGTCGAAGGGGTCGTCGCCGCTGTTGTCGCAAAACTGGCCGTTCGAGCAGCCGTAGAGCGCCGTGAAGAACGGGTGGCCCGACTCGGCGAAGCCGTCCGCGAGATCGCCGAGCGAGAAGTTGTCGTACTGGGTGAGGGCGAGGAGGTAGGCCCCAACCGGCAGCGCGGCCGACAGCTCGGCGTCGAACGCATCGCCCGTGTTCGGGTCGAAGGGAGCGGCGATTCCGTCGTCGTTGTCGGCGAGCTTCAGCCCGGTCGCGTCGAAGAGCGTCAGCATGGGATCGAAGCCACCGGCGGGGACCGCGTTCCCGTTCGCCTGGGTTCCTCCCGCGTAGGAGTAGGTGATCGCCGTGACGGTCGCGGGCGCGTCGAGCGTGAAGAGAAAGAGGTCGACGTCGTCGTCGCCGGCGAACGTGCCCGTGAACGAGAAGCTCAGCGCGGAAGCCTCTCCCGCGAAGACCAGCACCATCGCTGCCGACGCCAGGGCTCGAAGCAACTTCGACATCTGCATCCTCCTCTCCTCGGCGGAGTCACCGGCGGCCGTCACTCGACGGTGACGACCTGCTCGCGGTAGTTGGTGCCGGCGCCGTTCGGTTCGTAGCGCCCCTCGACGTTGCCGCCGGGGTCGACCGAGAACCAGCGGACCACGGTGCTGCCCGGCGGGAGCGGGATCGTCTCCGGGCCGGCGCGGGAGCCCGCGGAGCCGAGGCGCGGCGACTGGTAGCTGGGCCGCGAGCCGTCGATCGTGTAGTGGACCGCCGCCGGCTCGCTGGTCTCGAAGCTGAAGCCCGCTCCCGCCGGCACGAGCGTGCTCTGCGGCGGAGTCGTGTCGCGGCCGAAGGCCCGCGCCACTTCGAGGAAGCCGATTGCGCCGCCCGCAAACTCTTGCGCCTCGTCGTAGCCCTCCTCGCTGAAGTCCGGCGCGTGACGCCCCTCGATCCAGCCGAGCAATGTTCCTTCTTCGTCGCGGAACGGCTTCGGTGCACCGACCTCCACGAGGAACGAGTGGATGCCCCGGTTGTACCAGTGCTCGTCGCCGGGTGTCCCGGAGGCCGCGTAGGCGTTCCACACATCGGCGTCGCCCGTGCGGCTGGGCCAGATCGCAGTGCCGCGGTGCTCCTGGACGCGGGAGAGGAACGTGCTGGCGGTCGCCCACGAGAAGTCGGTCATCGCCTGCGGCAGCCGCGGCAGCGTCTCGCGCTCCGGCAGCGTGTAGGAGTCCGGTGGCCAGAGGAAGTAGCCACCGTAGGAGTGAACGTTCAGGTAGAAGCGGATGTTCGCGAAGGTCTGCGTCAGCCAGACCTCGTTGCGCGACTCGGGCTCCGAGAGCTCGGCGGGGCCCGCGTAGTTCAAGTCCGTGCAGTCCGACGAGGCGCCGGAGTAGCCGTCGAAGAGCGAGCCGACGCTGAAGTTCCGGCCGGGGTTGACGCCCCAGAGGTTGCGCCTCCCGAGGTCGTTGGCGGCTGGACCGCAGTAGTTGGTCATGCTCTTGCGCTGCGCGGAGTAGTCATGGATCGCGTAGGAGAGCCCGTCCGGATTGGCGACCGGGACGATGAAGACGTCGAGATCGCGCAGCAGCTTGCGGGTCTGTCCGTCGCTCTCGGCGTTGCGCAGCAGCCGCTCGGTCGTCTCGAGCGCGACGAGCGGTCCCACCCACTCGTTGCCGTGGTGCCCCGCGACGATGAGCGCACCGGTCTTCGATCCGTCGCGCGTGTAACCGATCCGGATCGCCTTGATGGGGAACGGCTCGCGCGAGACGGATGCGGGCGCGGCGAGGAAGTCCGAGAGCGTCACCGGCCCCGCCGTCGCCTCCGCGATCCCGTCGCCTGCATTGCCGCGATAGGTGTTGGCGGCGATCAGCGCGGCGGCGCCCGCGTTGAGCGCATCGACCACCTGCGCGGCCGTGCTCGCGAGCGCTCCGGAGGCGTCCGTCGCGAGCGACACCGCGATCGCCTGGCCTGCGACGGAGACCGACAGCGGAGCGGAGGGGAGACCGGGGTTGCGGAGCTCCACGGTGATGTCGTTTCCGCCCTCGTGGCCCCAGGCGTGGGAGGTTACGACCACCGAGCGGCTCGCGAGCGTGCCGAGGGTGGCCATGCCCTTGCGGCGGTAGCCGTTGCTCCGGTAGGGGAGCTCGACGATCTCGGCGAGCTCCGGGAACTCGGCCGCGAGCGCCTCGATCTTGGCGGTCGCCTCGGTGGCGTCCACGTAGTGGTCGACGAAGCCGGTCTGGTAGTCGAGGCCCTGCGGCTTCAGCGGCTCGCCGAGCCACTGCGTCACCGGCGTGGTGACGCTCCCGCCGGCCGAGCTCGTGATGGTCACCTCGCTCGGAATCGCCGCGAGATCGACTGGCTGAAAGAGGCGGTGGGCCAGGTAGAACCCCGCATCGACGAAGCGGATCAGCGCGGCGCTGCGGCCATTCCAGGTCGCCGTGAGCTGCGTGGTCGCGCTATCGCCCGCGTCCGAGTGCACCTCGAGGTTGAGATACGTCGCGCCGTCGGGACCGACGAACCAGTCCGCGCGCAGCACGTCCAACGTGTCGACGGCGAGCGCGTCGGCCGCCGCAATGCGGGCCAAGGTGTCGGAGCGCTCCTGCCGGACCGCAGCCGCGTGGTCCGCACCGAGCAGCGTATCGACGACGGGGTAGCCGAGCGCTGCGAGCCGGACACGGCCGGCCGGGGTGGCGAGGAGCTCGACACGGAGCGAGCCGTTCGCCTGCGGGTAGGGGCGGCGAAGCAAACCAAATCCTGCGGCGCGGAGGCGTTCGATGTCCTCGCCGCTCGGGACGTCGACCGCGACGACATCCTCGCCGGCGGTGTCATCGAGGCTGACCCGCTCGTCCGGGACGACGCGCGTCCGCGGGCGTCCTGCTTGCGCGGCGAGCACCGTCGCCAACACGGCCGCCGACAGGACCGCGATTCCTGCAACAGTGCGCCAGATCGAGCCGGATCGCTTCGGCACGTGCAGCCTCCTCCCGTGCGATTGATCGCGCGCGAGCCCCTCGCGTTTGGCGCCACTCTATCCACCCGATCGGCGCAAACCTTGACGGATCCATGAGGATCGACGCGGGCCGCGGCTTCTCGCGGATCAGGAGTCGTTCGTCAGACAGATGCGGAGCGACTGCGCTAGCTGCGGGATACGAGCCAGCCGACGCCTTGAAGCTTCATCCGACTCGCCGTAGGCGTCGTCCGTGAGCCGCGAGGCCGATGAGACCGCCGCAGAGCAGGAGCGCCGTCCCGGGTTCGGGAATTGCGCCGAAGGCGAAGAGCGAGACGGACGCCTCGCTTCCGACATCGAACACCGGACCGGGTCGGGCCGGGAGATTCCAGTCGACCCCATCCACGAACGTTGCGCCGCCGTCCACGCTGTAGCGGGGCAAGACCGTATCGATGGCGTGGTCGATGACCAGCTCGAGCACGATGTTGCCCGTGATGCTGGAAACGAGGACGGCGGCTGTTCCGAGGCGTCCCGCTGCCGAGGGGAAGAGGCGATTGTCGTAGAAGGAGATCCTCAAGAGTCCGGAGAACGCCTGGTCCAGGGTGATCTCGACGCCCTGGAGACCTTCGGTGCCGAGATAGATCCCGTAGTGGCTGAACATGGTTCCGTCGACGAAGCCGGGCGGTGGAACGTCGGGACGAAAGCTCGCCGAGATCGTCGAGGCGCCGCTCCCGCCATCGACGAGCTGGGGGGCGTCGACCAATCCCTCGACCCATTCCAGATTCTGGCCGAGGTCCGGGCGCGGGAAGGAGCCGTTGTCGCTGTCGAGGACCAGGAAGCCGCCTGCCTCGACCGTGACGGTGCCACGGTAGTCCACGAAGGCGGACGTCGGGGGCGTCGTGCGGGAGCCATCCTCGAAGTCATCGAAGAACGCGACGTTGCCCGTCATGCGGAACTCGTCCAAGGCGTAGTCGAAGCCGAAGTCGTTTGCCCAGACGGGAGCACTGCCGGCGGTCGAGGCTGCCACGACGGCGGCGGAGAGGAACACACGAAGCGGACGCACCGAGCACGTCGTTGCGAGTCCGAAACGTCGAGCGACTTCCTGCATGGCTTGGCTTCTCCTTGTGCTGATCCGCGTCTCACCGCGGGCTCTAGAGACTCGATCCTCTACGCGCCGAGCGCCGCCTGCTCCGCCACATGAGGGCGAGCGGGAGGACGAGTTCCGCGCCGAGGCCGCAGCCGGGGAACGGCGTCTCGCGGTCCTGGTATGCCTTCGTGCATTGGGGATCGGGCGTTCCCATCCCCGCGCCACCGTCCCAGTCGATCGTGCCGTCGCCATCGTTGTCGAGGTCATCGTCGCATTTCGGGTTCTCGGTGTAGATCTCCGCGTTGAAGCAGCCCGGATCGGCCGGGTAGTCGACGAGCCCGTCGCCGTCGTTGTCTTCTCCGTCCGAGCAATCTGGCTCGAGTGCGAGGCGGGTGAAGTAGACGCTGCCCGGGTCGCCGGCGAAGGACTGGACGAAGAGCGCCAGGAAGTCATTCCCGTCGCGGGCGAGCCCGACGTAGTCGCCGAGCATCAGAATCTGCGTCCCGCCGCTGGTCGTGAGCGCGGCTTCCGCGAGGTCGAACGAGTCCGGGGTCAGACGCCGCTCTCCCGTCCAGCTCGCGGGATCGCTGCAGTCGCGGCTACGCGGCTCGCAGCGCACGAACCAGTAGTCCGTCGATGTGGGATACTCGAACGGCACGTCGCTGCGATAGTCGTAGTACGTGACGTCGATCGTCCCGTTGGCTGCCACCTCGATCGAAGGCGTGTGGCTCTGGTCCAGAAACGCGGACGAGCCCGGTGGCGTCTGGGCGATTTCGATCTTGGTGGACCAGGACGCGCCCCCATCGGTCGACATCGCGAACGCGATCCGAGCCAACCTCGCCACGCCGAAGGAGTCGTCCTGCCACACGGCGTAGAGGGCGCCGCTCGCCGGATCCATCGCATAGTCGGCCCACGTCAGCGTGCCGCGTACACCGATCAGCTGATCCGGCGAGAAGGTCCTGGAATCGCCGAAGCTCGGCCCGTAGGACACGCTCGACCAGGTGACTCCTTTGTCCGCCGAGCGGAAGACGGCGAGCCGCCGGTTCGCGAGGTGCGCGTTCTCCGTCGAGAGCAGGAAGAGCTCGCCGTCGGAGGCGACGAAGATCTGCGATCCCAACATGCTGAGGCCCGGGCCGGGGTCGAAGACCATGCGCGGCGTCTCCCAGCTGAGCCCGCCATCGGTGCTCCGCGTGAACATCGCGTGCCCCTCCGTCCAGTCGGTGTTCCCGATCACGCTCCAGATGGCGTAGACGAGATTGGGATCTTCGGGGTCCGCGGTGATCGACTCCTTGTCGCGCCAGTCGTCGGGCCACAGACCTTCGTCGAGCACCACGGGGTCGTTCCAGGTGAAGCCGCCGTCGGTAGAGCGGCTCACCACGATCGAGTGGAGGTCCGAGGGCGGGTCGTTCCAGACCAGCGCGATGTGGAAGAGCGTCCCGTCGGCGCCGAAGCTGAGCCACGGGTCGATGACGTAGTCGTAGCTCCCGCCCGAGCACGGAGTGAGGCCGGGCACGACGACGGACTGCCAGGTCGCACCGGCGTCGAGGCTGACTCCCACCATGTGGCCGCGCGCGCTTCCCTCCACACGGCGGTCCTGCTGCCACGCGGCGACGAGATGATCCGGATCCAGGGGATCGACGGCGATCCAGGGCTCGACTTCCGAGTGCAAATTGATGGGAGTGGTGATGTGCGCGTCGGCCGTACAGCTCTCGAAGGGGCTCGGCCCTGAAACCATGACGGCCGGGCCCGGCACATAGCTGGCCCACGCACCCCCGCCGCGCCCGACATGCACCCGAACGACAAAGCGGCGACCTGAAATCCCCTGCTCCCCACCGAACGATCACGATCGCGCCACAATCGCTTGCTCCTCCCCACAACAGCAGCTCCTCACAAGGCGCCGCATTTTTTTGAGACTACGCACCCGGGAACGCTCATCTTGGGTCGAATCAGCTCGCTTACGGCGCGATCAGCTTCCTGCGCCGGCGCAGGAGGGCGATCGCGGGCAGCAGCGCGGCGAGCTCCACCCCGAGCCCGCAGCTCGGAGTCGGGATCTCGGTGGTTCGCCACGGCTGCGTGCATTGCGGGTCGGGCGGCCCGAGCGCGACGCCGTGGTTCGCCGATGCGCCGCCGTCGAAGTCGAGCTTGCCGTCGCCGTCGTTGTCGATGGCGTCCTGGCACTGCGGCCGCTCGGTCTTGCTCTGCGCGCTCTTGCAGCCCGGGTCGGCGGGGTAATCGACGAGGCCGTCGCCGTCGTCGTCGAGGCCGTTCGCGCAGACGGTCACCTCGACCGCTCCGATGTCGCAGCCCGCGCCCTGCGGCCGCGCGACGCCGCGCTGGTCGGTTGCGAGCGGTACCTCTGCCGTGCCCGGATCGCCGTCGTCGTCCCAGGTGCAGTCGGCGAGCGGGATCGCATCGATCGCGAGGCTACCGGGCAGGAGCGCGTGCGTCTCGGTCGGGCCGCCGTTGTGCTGGAGCGGCCCGAGCATCGCGTCGGCGTTGGGAAGGTCGGTGGGATCGGTGAGGTGGCAGCTGCCGTCGCCGGCGAGGTTGTGGCCGGCCGACATCGCAAGAGACGCCGGCAGCGCGCAGTCTGCGCCGCTCGCCTGCTGCGCGACGATCGTGCTGCGCAACGTGAGCGTCGTACCGAGGCTCCCGGCGCTGAGACCCGCACCTTCGTTCGCGGTGATCGTTGTGCTCGTGACCGTTGCCGTCGCGACGCACCCGCCCGAGATCCGGCCGACGCCCAAGCCACCGCCGACGTTGTCGCCGATCGTGCTGTTCACCACCTCGAGCACCGCCGGGTAGCAGATGCTGGGAGGGGTGCCTGGAGCCTTGGGCCCGCCGCCATCGGTCCAGCTCATCACCTCGATTCCGCCCGCCATCGGAAGGCCTGTTGGCGAGCGTCCCGCGTTGCCGGCGATCGTGGAGCGCAGAATGCGAAGATGCCCTCCCACTTGGAGGATGCCGCCGGCACCCAACGGGAAGGGCTCGGCGCCCACGATGTTCCCCTGCACCACCACGCCGTCGAGCTCGAGATCCGCGAAGAGACTGCTGATCCCCGCAGCGCCGAAGATGGCGAACCCGGGGAATTGCAGACGGCCGCCGGTGATCGTGAGGTCGCGGAGGCGAACGCGGGGTCCGGTTTCATACGAGCCGATCACCGCGACGGTGTCCGTGCCGCCCGCGTCGATCACCGTGAGGTCGGCGCCGGCACCGTTCAGCGTCGTGTCGTCGTCGATCGTGAGCGCCCCCTGCGCGAGCACGTAGGATCCCGCGGGCACCATCACGTCGTCGGAGCCGACGAGAGCGTTCGTCTCGTCGATCGCCGCGCGCAGCGTGCAGGCACCGGAGGCGTCGGCACAGAGACCGTCCCCGGGAATCGCATCGAATCCGTCCGCGGCGCCGTTCACGACGAACTCGCCCTCCGAACGGTCGATCCGCGAGCTGCAGTTCGCATCGGCCGGATGGTCGATCGCACCGTCGCCGTCGTTGTCGGCGCCGTCGTCGCAGGCGACGGCCGGATCCTGCTCGGACGCGTCCAGCAGGTCGGAGCAGCCCGTGTCGCAGCTCGACGTGGCGGAGCAGTTGGGACGGAAGTCCACGGCGCCGTCGCCGTCGTCGTCGAGGCCGTTGTCACACGCATGCGTCGCTTCCTGCTCCGACGGATCCGTGAGCGCCACGCAGCCGGGGTCCGGGCTCGCGCCGTAGAAGTCGATGCGGCCGTCGCCGTCGTCGTCGAGCCCGTCGTCGCATGCGAGCGCCACGCTCCGCTCGGAGACGTCCTCGTCCGAGTCGCAGCCGGGGTCCGCGACGTCGATCTGGCCGTCGCCGTCGTTGTCCGCGCCGTCGCCGCAGTCCATCTGCTCGGAGGGATCGCTCGCGTTCTTGCAGCCGGGGTCGGAAAGGTCGACGAGACCGTCCCCGTCACTGTCCACGCCGTCGGAGCAGGCCGGCCGCTCCGAGAAATCGCTCGCGTCCACGCAGCCCGTGTCGGCGGCATCGATCTGCCGGTCGCCGTCGTTGTCGAGGGCGTCGTTGCAGTCCGGAAGGCTGGGATCCACGCGATAGATGGAGAGCTGGTCCGCACCCACGAGTACGAGGTCGCCCCGGAGCGCGAGCGCCCCTTGCTTCCCAGAGAGCCAGTAGGGGAGCGCGACGCGCTTGCGCACCACAGGCTGTGCCGGGTCCGCCGCGTCGAGGACGATCAGCTGATGGGAGGTGAGGAGATAGACCGTCGTGCCGACGACCGCGATGTCTCGGCCCGCCCCGTCCTGCGATACCGAGAGCGTCTCGCTGAGCGACACCGGATCGGTAGGGTCCGACACGTCGTAGATGCGCAGCGCGGGACCGGCATCCCAGTCGAAGAACCCGGACGCCACGTAGACGAGGTTGCCCACGGCATGCACGGCCGAGGTGGCGATCGGCAACACCACCCGCACCTGGGGCATCGCGGGGATCGAGACGTCCGCGATGCCGAATCCGTACGCCGACACACCGAACGCCAACGGCAGCTCGAGATCGCCGTCGTGCATCGAGGAGAAGCCGACCACGCTGCCGACCTCGATGGGAGTGGCCGGCGTCGAGACGTCGATGATGCGCAAGCCGGCCGGGACGGGGTTCAAACTGTCGTCCACCAGGTAGGCGAGCGCCCCGGCCACCTCGATGCCGCTCGCGATGCCGGGCGTCTCGAAGCGGCCGAGCTCCGCCGGCGCGGCCGGACTCGAGACGTCGAGGATGAGCAGGCCTGCGCCGATCTGGTAAGGGAACACGGATGTGTCGGTACCGTCGGCCACGTACAGGCGGCTCCCGACGAGGTCGAGTCCGAGCGGCCAGCCCGGCGTGCCGTAGCTCGAGACGAGCTGCGGCTGCGCCGGATCCACGAGATCGATGATCTGCACGCCCGCGCCGCCGGCGACGTACACGAGATCGCCCGCGACGACGATGTCGTCGGTCACGCCGGGAACCTGCGCAAGCAGTTGCGCGTGGAGAGGAGCAGCCATGCAGGCCAGCGCAGCGAGCGCGATCGCAACACGGATCGCCACAGCGACGACGCGAAGGCCCCGGCTCCAGACTCGCGACGAATTGCCAATTCGCGCCGCGTGATTCCTCGCTGCCGACCAGACGACACTTCGGAGCTTCATCGGAATTCCTCCTCGTTGCCGATCAAGCTAGGCACGAGGGGGACGCAAACCTTGACGGAATCCTGAGGATCGGAGAGGACGGCGGCCCCGCGGCGGATCAGGAGTCGTTCAGCCGACGCTCGCGGAGCGCCTGTGCGCGCGCGACGACGGCGGGCATGCCCAGCTCGCGAGCCGTCGTGTCGGCCTCGTCGAGCAGCGCGCGCGCTTGGTCGCGATTCCTCGCGCCGCAGTGCGCGGCCAGCAGGCTTGCGTACTCGACGCGCGTCTCGGCGAGCCACGGCCGGAGACCCAGGCGCTCGTCGACCTCGATCGCGCGCTCGAAGTGATGCGCGGCCTCGTCGCCTCGGCCGAGCGCAGCGGCGAGCAGACCGAGGGGGCGAGAGATGCATCCCAGCAGGACGACATCCGCGAGTGTCGCCTGGAGCGCGGCGCCCGGAGCGAGCTTCCGATACAGCGCCTCGCAGCGGTCGCGGTCGCCGAGGCCGGCGGCCACCTCGGCACAGAGCGTGAGACAACCGACGTTGAACATGTCCATGTTGACGAAGGAGTCCGGCGCGAGACCGTCGAGTCCCCGCTGCGCCTGCTGCCGTCGACC
>CAYGWM010000043.1:28740-31700 GCA_964353555.1 uncultured Spirochaetales bacterium | reverse complement strand
AACGCCTCGCGGTGCTGCAGCTGGAACGCGACCCCACGGCCGAAGCGCTCGCGCGGTTCCGCAGCGAGCACCCCGATAGCCAGGCGACCGCCGATCTGACCCGCCGACTCGAGACGCGCGCTTTCGAATCCGCCCGCGCCGAAGCGACGCCTGCCGCCTACGACCGCTTCCTTGCGACATTCCCGGAGGGCGAGTCCGCTGCGCGCGCGAGCGGAAACGCGACGTACTTGCGCGCAGGCGGCTTCTCCGGACGGCCCGGCGCGCTCGCGGCTTTCGTGCAGCAGCATCCGACCAGTGACTACACGATCGAAGCGCAGCGAACGCTCGCCGGAGTCGATGCACGACGTTCTTCCCGCTGGAGTTCTGTCCGACTGCGCATCGAAATCGCGACCGGCGTCGGGGAAGCGGATCGACTCCGCAATCTGTTCGCGGAGCGCGCGCGTGAGGCCTATGCCGCCGCCGGTATTTCGCTCGTCGACGGCCCCGCAACTGCAACGCTGACGATCCGCCACGACGAGCGCGCAGCGTCGGCGCACGATCAGGACGGCCGACTCGCGAAGTCGGGCGTGGTCGCGGAGACCACCGTGTCGTTGCGGCGCAACGGCGACGCGGAGCCGATCTGGACCGAGCCATTCAGCGTGCGCATCCCGGACGCTGACCGTCGCGCAGGTGAATCCGCGCTGTTCTCCCACTCCGCAGCGCCCTATTGGGAGCGATTCTTCGTACCGATCGTGAGCTGGCCGACGCAGGTGGCTCGAAGATCGGACTGGAACGCCGGCGGCGGGCTCGCCGGCGTGGCGGCGGGCGTCGGTCGCGCGATCGTGCTTTCGCCGAACGGAAGCTTCCGCGAACTCGATCTCTCCGACCCGACCGCGCCGCGTGTCGTCGCGACCTATCAGCGTCCGACAGGAATTGCGAGCTTCTCCGGCGTGCGGCGCGTGGGCAATCGCGTCGTGCTCTTCGGTGAGGACGGGCTCGAGGTCGTCGCGCGCCAGGGCGGCGCGTACCGGCTCGTCTTCGCGCTCGACCGTGGCGCGGCTGGGGCCGTCATCGGTGTCGAGGAAGTCGATGGACATCTGATCGCAGCCGGTACGCGCGGACTGCTTCGCACGCCGCTCGATGGCGGACCCGTCGAGCGCCTCTTCGATCGACCGCTGCGGGGCATCGCGCGCAACGGGGACACGCTGCTCGTGCTCGATGATCAGTGGCTCTACGCAGGATCGGCGCGCGATCCGCGAGCTGCCGAGTTCGTCCGCGCTGCGGAACTCGGACGCGGCCTTGCGCCGCGCGGCATTCGCGTCGGCAGCGGCATCGCCGTCGTACTGGGCGCGCGCGGCATCGCATGCTTCGACGTGTCGGCCGCTCGCAGCGCGCGCGCGCTCGATCGGCCGAAGCCGGATCTGATCGGCAGCGTCGCGGACGCCGCCGTGCAGGGCGGCGCCGTCTTCCTGATCGGAGAACGAGGACTCCAGGTGCTGGATCCGGTCCGCGGGCGCATCGTAGACGCGGTCGACGTGAAGGGACGCGCCGCACTCGACGCCGCTGGCGATCACGTCGTCGCGATCGGCGGCGACCGTCTCGAAGTCGTCGACATCGCGCCCTGGATCACGCAGGTCGCACCAGCGGCTCCGGCGCGCTGAACGACGGTCGCTAGCGGCCCGTGAAGCGAGGCGGTCGCTTCTCGAGGAACGCGCGCAGGTTCTCTTGCGCGTCCTCCGTTTGCGAGGCGGCGGCCATCACTTCGGTGGCGTAGGCGTAGGCAGCCGGCAGATCGAGGTCGATCTGCCGATAGAATGACTGCTTGCCGAGTGCCTTCGAGAACGTGCTGCCGCGCGTCGCCCGAGCGAGTAGCACGCGCGTTTCACTCGCCACATCCGCGTCCGCAACGACGCGGTTCACGAGGCCCCAGGCGAGCGCCGAGCTCGCGTCGATCGCGTCGCCGGTCGCGAGCATCTCGAAGGCGTGCTTGCGCCCGACCGCGCGCGCGAGTGCGACACCGGGCGTGGTGCAGAACCAACCGCCGCGACCACCCGGCACCTGGAAGCGCGACGACTCGCCAGCAACCGCGAGATCGCAAGTCGCAACGAGCTGGCAGCCGGCTGCGGTCGCGAGGCCGGCGACCTGCGCGATCACCGGTTGCGGGATCGCCTGAATCGTCTGCATCAACTCGGCGCACAGCAGCAGCAGCCGTCGCATCTCGTCGAGCCGACGCCCGTGCATGTCGGCGAAGTCGTGGCCCGCCGAGAACACGGGACCCTCGGCGGCGAGGATGGCGCCGCGTGCCGCGCCGGCGCCGATCGTCTCGAAGGCGTGCAGCAGCTCTCGCAGATGCGGCTCCGAGAGCGCGTTGCGACGCTCCGGCCGACGCATCGTCACGACGGCGAAATCGTCTTCCTGCGCGAGCGAGATGTGTGCGTATTCCATCCCAGCAGAGTACCCGGCACCGTTCAGGCGCGGTAGAACTCGATCAGGCGCTCGCACTGTGCCGGTGTCAGGTCGAAGCGCAGCATCGCCTGATCGAGCAGCGACGCCATCGGCTGCTGCGGCTTCTCGCGCAGCTGATCGGAGATCCAGCGCACCGCGCGGCGCGCATTCTCGCCTTCGGGTAGCGGGCCGCTCATCGCGGCCTCGCGAGCGCCGCGTCCGCGCGGCCGTGCACGAGTGGTAGATCGAGATAGCTGAGGATCCCCGGCGCGGCGCGGCAGACGAACGGGATTGCCGACACGCAGTGGATCGCCGTCGCGACCATACCGGGATTGCGCTTCTGGGCGGCGCGCATGTCGGTCGGGTGTAGTCCATGAAACGTGACCTTCGCGGGCGGGTCGCCGCTGATCTCGATCTCGAAGCGCTCGCGCTCCGGACCAAAGGTCCACGGCGGATCGAGATGCTCTTCGCCCATCAGCCAGTTCACCGCGGCGTAGCTGCGGATGTCGGAGAACTCTTCCGCACGCACGTGACGG
>CAYGWM010000043.1:0-28640 GCA_964353555.1 uncultured Spirochaetales bacterium | reverse complement strand
GTTCACCGCGGCGTAGCTGCGGATGTCGGAGAACTCTTCCGCACGCACGTGACGGATGTTGCGCGACAGCGCCGAGATCATCAGCGGGAAGCGCTCGGTGATGCCGCCCGGATGGATGCCGGTGCCGTGCAGCGTCACGCCGCCGCGCCGGCACGCCGCTTCGAGTTCGACGGTCGTCTTGCTGTTGCGATCTGGGAAGAACCAGCCGAGCGGCGTCACGACGTTCTTGCCGGACTCGAGCATGCGCATCACCTCTTTGGGCTTCCCGAGCAGCGGGCTATAGAGCACGCAGTCGGCGTCCATCGCGAGCAGCGCATCGACGTCGCTCGTCGCGCGCACGCCGATCTCCGCGATCCCGACGATCTCGCCGACGTCGCGACCAGCCTTCTCGGGGGAGTGCACCCAGCAGCCGACCAGCTCGAGTTCCGGATGCGAGACGATCCCTTCGATGGCGGCGCGGCCGAGATTGCCGGTCGCCCACTGGATCACGCGATAGCCCACGCTTCCTCCTTCACAGCGCCAGCAACACACCGCGCGCGGCCTCACCGGTTGCTGCCGCGACCGCCGCGGCGTAGAGCCGTACCTGCACTTGATAGCTCGCGCGGTGCGCTTCGAGATCGCGATCCGTCTTGAAGTCCACCACCGTCCATTCGCCGTTCTCGCGGAACGCGAGATCGACGACGCCTTCCGCGAGGCGTCCATCCGCGAGCCGCAGCCAGACCGGCGTCTCGCGACGAGCTTCGCCGCGCGCGGCCGCAGCAGCGGCGCGGCGCAGCAGCGGGTGCTCGAGCGCCGCAAACACCGCGTCGCCCGCCGCGGCAATCTCCTCGTCGCTCGCACCGACGATGCGTCCCTGTTGCTGCGCGATGGTACGCAGCGTCGCGTCGCTCTTGCCGTCGAGATCGACGACCGCGAGCAGCGCGTGCACCAGTGCGCCGAAACGCTGGCCGCCCGGTCGCGTGCCGCGCGCGCCGCCGGCTTCATGGATCTCGACGACCGCTCCCGGCTCCGCCTCGGTTGGCACCGCGTCTTCCGCGGCGAGCGCCGTCACCGTGCGCGTCCGCAGCGACTCCCGCGTGCCGCGTGCGATCGCCGCGTCGTGCGCGGCACTCCACGCCTCCCATTCGCGCACGCCCTCCGCCGCGACGACGCCTTCCACGTCGGCCTCGAGGATCTTCTGCTGGCGAAGCCCGACGGTCGGTTCGCGGTCCTGCGCGAGCAGTCGTGGATCCCACCACGCGACTCGATGAGCGCCAACCGCCGGCCGGTGTAGACCCGGCGACACCGACGCCGCCGCACCGACGCGCGCGGCCTCGGGTCGATCGACGACGGAGTCTGTGCCGAACGCGGGGCAACCCGGCGCGACATCCGACTTGCGTCGTGCGTCCCACTCCGGATGAAGGGCGGGCAGCAGCACATCGAGCCATCCCTCTCCGGCGTCATCGTCGCGCGGATCGCCGATCACCGGCACCACCAGCAGATCGCGCGCCCGCGTCGCGGCGACGTAGGTGAGGCGCACCGCTTCCTCGCGATCGCGGCGCGCTTCGAGCGCGTGCGCTTCGATGAGTTCGCGCGGTGCGCAACCGGCGATCGCTTCGGCCCACAGCCCGCGCACCGGATCGACGTGACGCGTCGGCGGCTCGCGCGTCGCTCGGCAGGTCGGGTCGCAGAGGATCACCACCGGGAACTCGAGGCCCTTCGCACGGTGCACGTTCATGATGCGCACGCCTTCGGTGCCCTCTTCTACGGCCGGCGCTTCGGCCGCCTCGCCGCTCTCGGCCTGCGCTTCGAGCAATAGGGCGAACGCGCGAAACGACGCCGCTCCGTGCCGCTCGAAGCGCCGGGCGAGATCGACGCAGCGCAGACAGTTCGCGAGCGCCTGCTCGCCGGTCGGCCAGATCGCGATGCCGGCGTGCGCGCGCACCGCGGCGAGCAGTTGCGCAAGCGTCTCCGCGAGCGGCCGGTGATTGCGCGCTGCGTGCAGCTTCGCCAGCACGGTGAGCGCATCGGCGACGTCGCGCTCCACGGCGCCGAGTTGCTCCGGATCGATTCGCCGCAGCGGATGGATGGGGCCCACGCGCTGCCGGAATGCCAACAACGCGTCGTCCGCCAACGCGAAAAGCGGCCCTCGCAGTGTCGCGAAGACGCGCACTTCGTCGTCGGGCCACTCGATTGCACAGAGCGCGTTGCGGATTGCGAGCACTTCTTCGCGTTCGTGGAACGAACGGCCCCCGACCAGCACGTGCGGGATGCGTCGCACCTCGAGACCGCGCACGTACGGCCGCGTCACATCGTCGCGATAGTGTTTGAAGCGGCGGAACAGCAGGCAGATGTGACGCGGCGCGATCGCCACGCGCTCGTCCGGCCGCTCGCGCTCCGAGATCGTCCAGCCGCTCTCGCGCACCAGCCACTCGACGAAGGCGCCCACCGCATCGGGTAGCGACTGCTCGATCGCGTACTGGTAGACGCGACCGAAGCGGCCGTACGGTCGCGGCACTGGCAGCGCGATCACGCTCGGTCGGTCGGTGACGTCGGCGCGCACCGCTTCGAGCGGAACGTACGCGGCTTGCGACCCATCCGCGGCGCCCGTCATGCGCGGCGCGAACGCGGCGTTCACCGCCGCCTGGATCTGCGGCACGCTGCGGAAGCTTGCGTTCAGCTGCACCACGTCGGCGCCCTGCGCGGCGAGTTGCTGCTTCACCTGTTCGTAGACTGCGACCTCCGCGCGGCGGAAGCGGTAGATCGACTGCTTCGGATCGCCGACGAGAAACAGCTTGCCAGGCCGCGGCGCGACGCGGCGCCATTCGTCCTCCGCAGGATCGTCCGCGGCGAGCAGTAGCAGGATCTCCGCTTGCAGCGGGTCGGTGTCCTGGAACTCGTCGACGAAGTAGTGCGTGAAGCGCGCCTGGAACTGGGCGCGCACGGCCGCATCGTTGCGCAGCAGATCGCGCGCACGCACCAGCAGATCGAGGAAGTCGAGCATGCCGGCGCGCTGCTTCGCGGCCTGATAGGCGTCCACGACCGGAGCCAGCTCCGCTTGCAGCAGCGGCGCCAGATCGGCGTCCACGCGCTCGACCAGCGCATCGAGCGCCTGCTTCGCGGCGTCACGCTGCGCACGCACCTCGTCGGAGGACAACTCCTTCGCGAACGGACGCCGCGCGTTGCCCTTCCAGTGCCAGTGCACGTTCCGCGACTTCGCGAGCTGGCGCAGCTCGGCTTCGAGGCCGTCGTAGTCTCGACCCCGCACCTGCTCGCGATGGCGAAGCTCGGCGACGAAGCGCTCGATCTCGGCGAGGTTCTTCGGCAGCCAGTCGTCCGGGTTCGCAGCCCGCGCCGCGAGTGCGCCGACCTTGGCGAGGAGCGCGACGACGCGGTCGATCTCGGCATCGCGATCGAACGGTTCACGGCGCCACGGGCTTGCGAAGTCGCGGTGGTCGAGCAGCGCCTTCACGGCGTCGCGGAGCAGGTCGCGCGGACCCTTCGCGTTCAGACCGCGCGCGCGGCGGCGCAGCAAACGCCGCACGCCTTCGGGCGGCGAGTCGAGCGTGCGCTCGAACCAGCCGTCGAAGACGCGATCCAGCAGCGCGTTCTGCGCATCCTCGTCGGCCACTTCGAAGAGCGGGTCGATGCCGGCCTCGACTGGGCGCTCGTGCAGCAGGTCACTGCAGAAGCCGTGGATCGTGCCGATGCGCGCGAGTTCGAGCTGGCAGAGCGCGTGCTCGAAGCGCGCGCGCTGCTCGGCGCTGGTCGCTGCGTCCACACGCGCGCGCTCGATCTCTGCGCGGACGCGTAGCTTCATCTCGCCGGCAGCCTTCTCGGTGAAGGTGACCGCGACGACGCGTTCGAGCGTCGTGCGCCCGCTGCGCAGCAGCGCCACCAATCGCGCCACCAGCTCCGTCGTCTTGCCGGTACCGGCGGCGGCTTCGACGAAGAGCGTCGCGCCCAGCGCCTCGCGGATGCGGCGCCGTGCATCGGCGTCGGGGAGCGGAGCGGCGGTCAACGCAGCGCTCGCACGCGCGCGAGCGCTGCCAGCTCGGCGGCTGGCTTGCGCGCTGTTCGGAGCTCTTCATAGGGACCGCAGACGACGCGGTAGTCGCAATACGTGCAGGCGCCCCTCGCGGGGGCCGCGGGCAGAAACGGCTTCGACAGCGCCGCATCGAGCGCTTCTGCGACGACGCGCGCCGCCGAGCGCGCTTCCGCATCGAGCGGCACCACGCGTTCCTCGAAACCGCCCGTCGCGGTGCAGTAGTAGAGACGCCCGGCGGTGACGGGGCTGCCGGCGAAGCGCTTCTCCAGCGCGAGCGCATAGAACACCGGCTGCAGCGCCAGGCCGCCCTCGGTGATCGCGTCGCGACCGACACGATCCCTGCCGGTCTTGTGATCGGTTGCGCGCAGTGCGCCGTCTGCGCGGCGCTCGACCAGGTCGATCGAGCCGCGTAGCTGGATGCCACAGTCGAGCGACGTCGGTTCGGGCGTCGAGTGCGGATCCGCCTGGCTGCGGCCCGGCAGGCCGAAGGACAGCTCGAAGCGCCACGGCACGAATCCCGACTCGTCTTCGGCGGCGCGCCGCAGCCACTCGCGCAGATCGGCGCGGATCGACTCGATGCCGTCTTCCCAGACGCGTGCGATCGCTGGTGCGAGCCGGTCTCTTGCACGCGTGGCCGCGGCGTCGAGCACCTCGTCGAGCAGCACGCGCGCGCGTTCGATGTGCGCAGGGCGCACCGGCAGCAACGCCTCCGCTTCGAGTCGTTGGAACAGCTCGAACTGGACTTCGTGTACGAGCGAACCGCGCTGCTGCGGATCGAGCTCCTCGATTGCCTCGGGAACTTCGCGCGGCGCGAGCCGATGCACGGCTTGCAAGAAGAAGCGATACGGACATGCGGCAAAGTGCTGGAGCGCGGTCGGCGAGAACGAGCGCGCTGCGAGAGCATGATCGCGGATCGCTTCGAGTCCGCGCGCGGCGGCGGCTTCGCGACCGGGCTCGGGCGACGCGACGAGCCCGTCCGCCCAGGTCCAGCGCTTCCACCAGCGCCGCCCCCGGAAACGCAGCGCGCGACCCAGGTGGGGATTCGCGTCGAGCAGATAGCGGGCCGTGCCGGGTCGCGGTTCGGGATCGCGCAGCAGCCCATCGAGCACCGCGAGATCATGTTCGGCCGCATCGATGGCGTCTTCGGGCGCGCGCGGCGCGGGCCAGCCGACACGTGCGAGCGTCTGCGTCTCCGCGCGCTTCGCGAGTTCGTCGAAGCCGGGCAGTCGTCCCTCGGCTGCGCGCAGCGCTTCGAGCGCGTAGAACGACGGCACGCGCGGGCGCGCTTCGTCGAGATCGAGGCGCGGATACGAGAGCACGACGCGATCGCGCGCGGCACCCACTGCGAGCCGCAGCGCGCGGCGTTCGTTCGCAACGCGTTGCGTGTTGGTGTCGAGGCCCGCATCGAGTCGCTCGCGCGCGGCATCGAGCAGGATCGGTTCCTCGGCGATCTTGCGTGGGAACAAGCGCTCAGCGAGGCCCGGCACGAAGACAACGTCGAATGCCATGCCGCGCGCCGATTCGGCCGGCGCGACGAAGACGCGCCCGTAGCGGCTCTTCGGCGGCGGCACCGAGACTTCGAGCAGCCGGCGCGACAGCACGCGTCGCACTTCGTCGATCGGCACCGCATCGACAGCGGCCATCGGCGCGAGTTCGGCGAGCACCGCGAGCACGCGCTCCGGGCGTCGCAGCGCTCGCGTCGCGAGCGACGCGAGCGCTGCCGTCCAGGTGTGCCACGACGCCTGCGCCGGCAACGCGTCGAGAACGCCGACGAGAGGCAGCGCGAAACCGCGCAGCGCCTCGAGATCGGCGAGCGTTCGGCGCAAACGCAGCGCCGCAACCCCTGCGTCGTCTTCGAGTTCGGCGTCCGCGAGTTGGCTCGCCAGCTGGTGCGCGAGACCACTGAGTCTGCGCTCCCAGCGCTCGCAACCGCCGATCACAGCGGCATCGACGAGCAGCTGCTCCCAACGCCGCGGCGCGCGCAGCACACCGCCTGCGACCGGCTGCGCATCGGGATCTTCTACGCATGTCACGTCGGGCTCCGCGTCCGCGTGGCGAGCATCGCCGAGCGCATCGGCGATCGCTTCCTGCACCAGCTCTTCATCCGGCACGACCCAGCGATCCCCGGCCGGAATGGCGGAGGGCGGCTCGCCGACAGCGTTCGCGTCGGGCACCTCGCCGAGCGACAGGTACTCCGCAAAGCGAGTCGCCGAGAGTCGCTCAGCCGCACACGCGACGAGCGCGAGGAACGCGCGGCCGCTCGGGTCCGGTCGCACCGTACCGCGCGCGAAATGTGCCGGCACGCCGGCGCGGGCGAACGCTTCGGAAAGGTGCGCGCGGTATTCGTCGGGCGAACGCAGCAACACGGCGATGCGGTCGAAGCGCACGCCCCGCCCGGCGAGTTGCAAGCAGCGCCGCGCGATCTCGACACACTCGCGACTCTCACCCGGCGCCGAGAGCACGACCACGCTCTCGTCCGGGTCCGACTCGTGCGCGGCGGCGGCGCCGAATAGATCCGTCTGCAAGCGCGCGAGCGATGTCGCACCGACGGGCGCTTCGAGTTCTTCGATCGATGCGCCGAGCGCTGCAGCGAGCGCCACGGCTGTGGCGTCGTCACCAGCCGACACCGTTGCGAGTAGCTCGGTCGCTCGCGCGGCGAGCGCGGCGACGAAGTCGCGCTCGGCGGCGCTCTCGATCGCGACGTCGAGCAGCAGCGTCGGCAGCCCGATCAGCGGAGAACTCAAGTTCGTGTCGAGTGCGAGCGCGGTGGCGATCCGAAAGATCTCCGCGCGATCGGCGAGCCCGGTGTGCGTCAACTCAGCTTCGAACGCGACGGCGAGCGGGACCAGGTCGGGCGACGTCGCGGCGAGCGCGTCGCGGCTGACGCGAGCCATGCGCAGCTCCGCGAGCGTGCGTGATATCGCGCGCGCGAGCCCGGGACCGTTGGCCGCCGCCTCGAAGCGACCGAGTTCGCCGCGCGCGCGCAGCCCGTGCAGCACGCGCGCCGACAACGCCTCGGCCGCGAGCGCGCCGAGCGGCGCGAGACCGCGCTCGGCCAGCGCCGGCGTCGCGAGCTGCGCAGCGAGTCCCGCGAGCGTCGCGCGATGCCAGCCGAACGCCGCCCCCCGCATCGTCGCGGCGTTGCGCAGCAGGTCGCTCGCGGCGTCCCGCGTCGCCGCCACGACGAGTACTTCTTCGCCCGGCGCGCGACCGGCCAGCCACGCCCGCGCACGCTCGATGCGAAGCGTCGCGCGACTCGCGCGAACCAGGGCCAACTGAGAGGTGCCGGGCGTCAAGTTATTTTCTGTCAAGTTGTTTGAGGTTCGCGCGCAACAAGCCGACTTCCAAAACAACTTGACAGAAAATAACTTGGCGCCCGGCACCGTTCATCGTTTATCGCCGCTCTCCGAGGTAGACGATGTGGCGGCGGGTGCCACGGGCGGGGCGGTCGCTGCGGACGGTGAAGCCGGCGCGGGCCAGGTGTTTCTCGAAAGTGGGGTTCGGGTCTTCGGACCAGAGTGCGAAGATTCCCCGGTCGCGGAGTGCGGCGTGCACCTGCGCGAGCGCTCGTTGGCCGTAGTGCGGATGATCGCGCGGGCAGACGGGATGCGGCCCTTCGTAGAGATCGAGGATCACCGCGTCGAAGCGATCGGCGCCAGGGCTAGCGGCTTCGCAAATCAAGCCCGCGACATCGCCGACTCGCAGCTCGACGCGCGGGTCTTGCGCCGCGCGATTCGTCAGTTCGGCGAGCGGACCGGAACTACACCAGCGCACGACAACCTCGTTCAGCTCCGCGACGACGACTTGCGCCCGCGCTGGAAGCACGTCGAGGCAAGCGCGCAACGTGCACGCCATGCCGAGACCGCCGATCAGCACGCGAGGCGCGGAACGCTTTGCGATCGCTTCGCAGCCGAGCCGGCCCAGTGCCAGTTCGGAGAAACTCGCCTGGCTGTTCATCAGCACGCGGCCGGCGATCGCGATCAGGAACTCGCTCTCGCCGCGACGGCGCAGTTCGAGACGTCCTTCGCGGGTCGTGACGGCGTCGAGCGTCTGCCACGGACGCGTCATCGAGACCGCTCAGGGCTTTTTGTAGGCGGAGTTCCGGGACGAGCGCGCGTTGTTGAACCGACCGGAGTGAGACGCCCGGTTCGGGCCCTGCCGATTGCCCGCGTGGAAGCGTGCGTCGTCACGAGCGCGACCCCGCTGACGCTCTTGCTCCGGATCGAGCACGCTCACCGGCATCGGCTCGCGCGGCAGCGCCGGAATCGCGAAACGGAGCAGCGTCGCCACGACGGCTGCCGGATCCCGTCCCTCGAGCAGCTTCGCGGCATAGCCGAGCTGCGTCTCGCTGGGAGCGCCCTCGGCGTCGAGCACCGCGTGCACCTTCCGGCGCGCCGCCTTCTCGAGCGACTTGCGCACCTTCTCGGGCGTCGGGACGGGCTGCCACTCGGCTTTGACGCGCGCGCCGTAGAGGGAGCGTTCCACCGCGCGCTGTGCGAACGGGGGGACGACGAGCAGGCTGCGACCCTTGCGACCCGCCCGGCCGGTGCGACCGCTGCGATGCGTGTACATCTCGGCGTCGGAGGGCGGCTCGAGGTGGATCACGGTGTTGATGTCGGGTACGTCGATGCCGCGCGCCGCGACGTCGGTCGCGACGAGGATCGGCACGCTGCCGTTGCGAAACGCGTTCAGCGTGCGCGTTCGCTGGCCCTGCGCGAGATCGCCCGAGAGCGGCAGCGCGACGAAGCCGTCGCCGGCGAGCTGCTCGGCCAGCTGGACGGTGTCGATGCGGCGTCGCACGAAGAGCAGACAGCGCGCACCGTCGGCCAGCAGCAGCAGGTTCACGAGCGCTGCGTACACCTCGTTCGGGCGCACCAGATAGGCGATGTGCTCGATGTCCTCGTTGGCGGCGCCGAGTCGCGTTCCTTCGAGGTGGAGCGCGTCGCGCTGGAAGCGATTGGCGAGCTGGCGCACCTGCGCCGGGAAGGTCGCCGACAGCAGATGGCTCCGGCGTTCCGTGGGCAGCGCTTCGAGGATCGCCTCGAGTTCTTCGCGGAAGCCCATGTCGAACATCTGATCGGCTTCATCGAGCACGACGTGTTCGACCTGCGAGCAGTCGAGCGCGCCAGTGCGGATGTGATCGAGCAGGCGGCCGGGCGTCCCTACGACGAGCCCGGGCTTCTGCGCCAGCAGCTTGCGCTCACGGAACAGGTCCATGCCGCCCGTCACCACTTCCACGCGCAGCGCCGGGATCTCTTCGTAGAGCCAGCGCAGCTCTTCGCGCACCTGAACCGCCAACTCGCGCGTTGGGACGATCACCAGACCGGAGGGGCCCGCGGCACCGCCGGCCCCGGAGGGGCCCGCCAGGAAATGGCGAGCGAGCGCGATCCCCAGCGCGACGGTCTTGCCCGAGCCGGTCTGTGACGAGATGCGCAGATCCCGCCCCTCGCACTCGGCTTCGAGCACGGCGCGCTGCACGGCGGTCAGAGTGGAAAAGCCGCGCCGCTGCATCGCAGAAGCGAGCTGGGCGGGGACGCCCTCAAAGAGTTCATTCGTCGTCATGGAACCATCGAGCTGGAGGGAATGGGGAGCCCAGTGGGCGGCGCACCTTAGCATGGAGAAAGGGGACGGTCCTGGAATGGACTGGCCGGGGAGAAAGGGGACACGCCTGGGCAAGCCTGTCCCTCTAGTCCACAGCCAGTCCTCGACGAGGACCGTCCCCTTTCTCCTCAAGGCGTGATCTGGACGGGGGTGCCGGGGCGGGTGAGACGGGAGAGCCGGACAATCGCGAGGTCGGTCACGGCGATGCAGCCTTCGGTCCAGTTGAGGTCGAGGTCGCCGCGCCAGCGGGCGCCTTCGCCGTGGATCCCGAGCAGGCCTCCGAGTCGGGTGTCCTGCGGCGGTAGGCGACCGTCGCGGTGCGCGTGCACGATCGCGGCGTGCTCGTCCTTCGTGATCAATCCGTCCTCGAGACCGCGGTCCGCATCGGCGCGTGACGGGTAGTCGATCGGGATGAAGACAAAGAAGCGGCTCTTGCGCGGCGGACCGGCGATCCTGTACGCGCCCTCGGGCATGCGGTCGTCGCCCGCGACGCGCTTCGGTCCGCGCGCGCGCGCGAGTGCGATCGGGAACGTCAGCGTTCCACCCTCGACACAGTGCACGGTGAGCGACCGACGCGACTTGCTGACGGCGATGCGCTCGGCGTTATTGCACGGCAGTGACGCCGCGGGCACCTCGGGCAGCGCTTCCGGCGCGGGCGACGGCGCGACCGGCGGCTTCGCACACGCGAGCCAGCCCGAACACGCGGCCGCAGCCACGACGATCGCCATGCGACGCAACATCCGCGCGCGAATCTATCCGATCCCCAACCGGTGCGAAGCGAAGACGAGCGAAGTTCGTGAGCTAGCCTGCGCCGCCATGAAATGGGCCGCATTCGCGTTCGCGCTGGGTCTCGTCGCGATGCGCGCCGTCGCACAGCCCGTCGCCACCGATCCGCGACTCGCTGCGCTGCCGGCGGTGGTCGGCGAGCCCACGAGCGACATCGTCGAGAATGCAGACGACACCGTGCTCGACATCGCGTACCGCCATCGACTTGGCTTCGACCGCGTCTCGCGGATGAACCCGGGCATCAAGAACGTCTGGATCCCCGACCCGGGCACCGTGGTCCAGCTTCCCACCGAGCACATCCTGCCGGAGCCGCCGTGGCGCGGGCTCGTCATCAACGTGCCCGAGATGCAGCTCTACGATTTCACCGTGAAGAACGCGAACGGCGAGCCAGAGCTGTTCGCGATCGCGATCGGCGACGAGGTGGATCCGTCATTGATGGGCGAGTTCAAGGTCGGCAAGAAACGCGCGCAACCGGCTTGGCACGTGCCGAAGTCGATCCAGGCGGAGCGACCGGGGCTCCCGACCGTCGTGCCGCCCGGTCCCGACAATCCCCTCGGTCCCTACTGGATGACGATCGGCAGCACGAGCTACGGCATCCACGGCTCGAACAACGAGTGGTCGATCGGTCGTCTGGCGACGCACGGCTGCATCCGCCTCTACAACGACCAGATCGAGCGTCTCTTCCTGCGCACCAAGGAGAAGACGCCGCTCCGGCTGCTCTACCAGACGGTCAAGCTCGGCCAGCGCGGCAGCACGATCTACCTCGAGTCGCACCCCGATCTCTACAACAAGGAGCCCGCGCGCGAGCAGGTCGCCGTCGAACGCCTGCGCGCGCTCAATCTGTTGCAGTACGTCGACGCGATCGGGCTGCACCGCGCAATCGAAGAACAGCGCGGCATCCCCGTCCCGATCGCCACGCTCCCGCCGCTGGAGACAGCCCCTTACGGGCTGCCTCCAACCACCCAAGCCCCCTGAACCCTCTTACTTATGCACGCTCTTCTTGAAGATCGCTTCGGCCGTGCGCGCGGCGTCTTCGGCTCGCTGCGCGGCGGCCTCTGAGGAGCGATACGCGGCTTCGGCCTTGTCCGACGCCTGCTGCGCGGTGTTGTCGACGCGCTCGATCTTCGTTTCGAGCCCATCGACGCGCTTCTCGAGCGCCTCGACACGGCCATTCGTTGCACAACCTGCACTGGACAGCGCGAGCAACGCAGCAGCGCTTCCCGCAATCAGACGACCCTTCGGGCTTCGGTTCATGAAGATCTCCTTGTTGAGAAGGCGAGCAACCTAGAGATCGCTCGCGGATGGCGCAAAGCGCGCCGTTGAGGATGGAACTCGATCTACTCGATTGCGACGATGCGAACCGCGAAATTCAACGCCTGGCCAGCGAGCGGGTGATTCAGATCCAGCACGACCCCATCGGCGCGGACTTCGTGAACGCGCACACTGCGCTGATTGCCTTCGTCATCCTCCGCCACCAGCATGGCTCCGACCTGACGGGCGTCCTCGGGGATTTCTTCGAGCGCCACCTGATCGAACGCGTCGGGATCGACCTCGCCATAGCCGTGCTCGGCCAGGATCCGCACCTGCTTCTCGTCCTCCACGTCGAGACCGGCGAGCGCCTCTTCGAGCGCATCGAGGATCTCGCCCTCCCCCTGCGTGTAGACGAGCGGCTCTTCGCCGACGTTGGTGTCGGCCGTGCTGCCGTCGTCCAGCCTGAGCGTGTACTCGATCGAAACCTGTCGGCCGTGCTCGATCACAGCGCGTGTCCTCCCCTCGCTTCTCGCAACGTAGCGGCGGGCTGCGCGCTTCGACACCGCTGCTTTGCTGGCTAGCCTCGATGCCACGACGCCCGGGGGAATCTGCATGGCTCGCTTCGCCGAACTCGCGCGGCTCTCCGGGCTCGTCGAAACGGGCCTGTTGCCCGATGCGCTGGTTCGCTTCGGCATCCGGCGTATGCTCGCGCAGCGACTCCGCGAACTCGCGGCGCCGGCCGTTGCGTCGCCCACCGCGCAGCACTCGTTCCTCGAGGCATGCCGGCAGGGCCCCATCGCGCTCGCTCCGGATCTCGCGAACGAGCAGCACTACGAAGTGCCGCCCATGTTCTTCGAGAGCGTACTCGGGCCGCATCTCAAGTACAGCTGTTGCCTGTGGGACGCGAACATCGTGACGCTCTCCGACGCCGAGGACAGCATGCTCGCGCTCACGTGCGAACGCGCCGAAGTTCGCGACGGCATGTCGGTGCTCGATCTCGGTTGTGGCTGGGGATCGCTCTCGCTCTACGTCGCCGAGCGATTCCCCGCGTGCCGCGTGCTCGCCGTCTCGAACTCGAAGCCGCAGCGCGAGTTCATCCTCGCGCGCGCCGCGGAGCGGTGCCTCACGAACGTCGCCGTGGTGACCGCGGACGTGAATCACTTCGAAGCGCCGGGGCGCTTCGACCGCGTCGTCTCGATCGAGATGTTCGAGCACGTGCGCAACCACGAGGCGCTGCTCGCGCGGATCGCCGGGTGGCTCGCGCCCGGGGGACGGCTCTTCGTCCACCACTTCTGCCATCACGAGCGAGCCTATCCGTACGAGGACGCCGGGCCGAGCGATTGGATGGCGCGACACTTCTTCAGCGGCGGTATGATGCCGAGCGAAGGCTGGCTGCAGAACTTCGAGCGCGATCTGGCCCTGGTGAACCGCTGGCGTGTCGGAGGGATGCACTACGCACGCACCAGTGAAGCCTGGCTCGCGAACCTCAATGGGCAGCGCGACCGACTGCGTCCGGTCTTCGCCGCAGCCTATGGCGAAGGCGACGCGCAGCGCTGGATCCAGCGCTGGCGGCTGTTCTTCCTCGCCTGTGCGGAACTATTCGCCCATCGCGACGGCGCCGAGTGGTTCGTGACGCACCAGCTCCTTGCGCCGCGCCCATGACCGCGAAGATCCCGGAATGGGCGCGCCGCGGGCAGGCCGCGTGGCGCTGGCGCGGAGCCGAGCGACCGCCGTTCGCAGTCGTACCGCAAGTCGGTGAGGAATCCGTGTGGGACTATCCGCGGCCGCCGCTCGTCGTTGCGGACGCTCGCCACGTCCTCGTGCGATCGGGTGACACGATCCTCGCCGACACGCGTCACGCGTTGCGCGTGCTCGAAACCGCGAGCCCGCCGACCTTCTATCTGCCGGCTGCCAACGTTCGCCGCGACCTGCTCATCGCCGTGCCCGGCGCCTCGCGCTGCGAATGGAAGGGCGACGCGCGCTACTGGTCGCTGCACGGCGAGCCGGTGGCGTGGAGCTATCCGCATCCGCTCCCGAACTTCGAGACGCTGCGCGATCACTTTGGCTTCTACCCGCAGCGGCTCGCCTGTACGGTAGGCGGAGAAGCGGTGACGCCGCAGCCGGGCGGCTTCTACGCGGGCTGGGTCACAAAAGAGATCGTCGGACCGTGGAAGGGCGAGCGGGGCTCCGAGGGCTGGTAGAGTGCGCGTCGCGGCTCGGCGCCGCCCACCGCCTCGAAGGGGGTCCCATGACACTACGTCGCGTGTTGCTGGCTCTGGTCGCGCTGCTCGCGCTCTACGTCGCTGGAGCGTGGTTTGGATTCTACGGACGACACGAGGGCGCTGGGAATCCGACGGCAACGCCGATTCCCGCGGCCGTCGTCAGCGAGCGCGCGAGCGAACAGCGCTCGGCCGCGACGGCGCTGTCGGTCGCGCCGCCCGACAAGCAGATTTTGTTCGGCGACCTGCACGTCCACACCACCTTCTCGAGCGACGCGTTCCTCGGTTCGCTGCCGATGCTGCAGGGCGAAGGCGCACACCCGGTTTCGGACGCCTGCGACTACGCGCGCTTCTGTTCGTCGCTCGACTTCTGGTCGGTGAACGACCACGCCGAAGCGGGCACGCCGCAGCGCTGGACGGAGACCAAGGAAGCGATTCGCCAGTGCAACGCGGTCGCCGGCGACGAAGCGAATCCGGACGTAGTCGCGTTCCTGGGTTGGGAGTGGAGCCAGGTCGGGCTGACGCCCGAAGAGCACTACGGACACAAGAACGTGGTGTTGCGCAAGACCGAGGACGCCGAGGTCCCCGCGCGGCCGATCGCCGCAGGCGGCATTGCGACCGACGCGCTCCGCAACGCCGGATCGCGCGTACCGCGGATGCTGCCGTTTGCCGACTTCGAGAATCGCCAGCGCTACTGGAACTTCATCAAGTTCGTCCAGGAGATCGGCGCGGTGCCGCAGTGCCCGGAGGGCGTGTCCTCGAAGGAACTGCCCGCCGACTGCTACGAATCCGCCGCGACACCGGCAGATCTGTTTCGCAAGCTCGGCGAGTGGGGCGGCGAAGCGCTCGTGATCCCGCACGGCAACACTTGGGGAATGTATTCGCCGCCGGGGATCTCGTGGGACAAGCAACTGGTCGGCGCGCAGCACGATCCGTCGCGACAGCTCCTGATCGAGGTGATGTCGGGCCACGGCAACTCCGAGGAGTATCGCGACTGGTACGAGGTCAGCGTCGATGCAAGCGGAAAGCAGAGCTGTCCTGAACCGACGCCCAAGTACCTGCCGAGTTGCTGGCGCGCCGGCGAGATCATCGAAGCGCGTTGCCAGCAGGCGGGCCTCGACGCCGCAGAGTGCACGAAGCGTGCGGTGGAAGCGCGCCAGAACTACGTCGACGCCGGCATCGCAGGTCATCTCTCGGTGCCCGGCGTCACCGCGGAGGAGTGGCTCGACTCTGGTCAGTGTCGCGATTGCTTCCTGCCCGCGTTCAACTCGCGGCCGGGTGGCTCCTCGCAATACGCGCTCGCAATCACGAACTTCGATGATCCTGCGAAGCCGCGAAACTTCCGCTTCGGCTTCATCGCGTCGAGCGACAATCACCAGGCGCGGGCCGGCACCGGCTACAAGGAGTTCGGCCGCAAGGGCAACACGGAGGCGCGTGGAAGCGTCGACGCCAAGTGGCGTGCGCGGCTACTCGGTGAGCCGGAGCCGGCCGACCCGCAATCGCGCGCGGTGGATCTCGTCGCGGCGCGACGCAACATCACCGCGGTGGAGGCGGAGCGGCAAGCGTCGTTCTTCCTGACCGGCGGCCTCGCGGCGGTGCATGCCGCCGGCCGCTCGCGCGACGCGGTGTGGAATGCGCTCAGCGAGAAGGAGGTCTACGGCACCAGCGGCGATCGCATCTTGTTGTGGTTCAACCTGCTGAATGCGCCGGCGCGCGCCGGCGGCGTCGCCGCGGTGTCGATGGGCGGCGAGGCTCGGATGGCGACAGCGCCGCGCTTCGAAGTGCGCGCGGTCGGTGCGCAGAAGCAGAAGCCCGGCTGCCCGGAGTTCTCTGAGGCAACGCTCTCGGCGTCCCGCATCGCCGCGCTGTGCAAAGGCGAGTGTTTCAACCCGTCGGACGAGCGCAAGCTGATCACGCGCATCGAGGTCGTGCGGATCCGCCCGCAAGCGCAGCCGGGCGAGCCGGTCGCCGGCTTGATCGAAGATCCGTGGCGCGTCTTCCCATGCGAGCCGAGCCAGGCCGGTTGCGTCGTGCAGTTCGAGGATCCCGAGTTCGCGACCGCTGCGCGCTCCGCCAGCTACTACGTGCGCGCGATCGAAGAGCCGAGCCCCACTGTGAATGCGGACAACCTGCGCTGCGAGCGGGACGCGCAGGGCCAGTGCATCGCGGTGAACCCCTGCTACGGCGACTACCGGACACCGGATAGCGACGACTGCCTCGCCGCCAGCGAAGAGCGCGCCTGGTCGTCACCGATCTATCTGGATCCGCTGTGAGGGACGGGATCACTGCGCTTGGCTAGACCATATGGAGTGACCGGCTCCATTCGCCACGCTCGTGCTCAAATGAAATGAGTACGGGCCCGCGAGGGCCTATCGCCGCGGGTTGCCGCCCGAAGGCGGTAGAGCCGCAGACGAAGGAGCCGGTCTCTCCATATGGTCTAGCGACCCTCGAATTTCGGCGCGCGGCCTTCCAGGAACGCCTTCACGCCTTCCTGGAAATCGCGCGTACGGAACAGCGGCAGCAGTTGCAGATAGACCTGGTGCACGTTCGACTCGAAGCTGTCCTCGAGGCCCAGTCTCATCATGCGCTTGATCGCCTGCACCGCGAGCGGCGCATTGCTCGCGATCTCGTCGGCGAGCGCGCGCACTTCCTTCCCGAACAGAGCGTCCGGCACGACGCGGTTCACCAGCCCGAGTTCGAGACACTCCGCCGCCAGCAGCGTGCGACCGGTGAAGGCGATCTCGCACGCCTTTGCCCAGCCGACCAGGCGTGGCAGCAGCCAGGTTCCGCCGCTTTCCGGAAGCACGCCGCGCTTCGCGAAGCCGGGCGCGAACTTCGCCTTGTCACTCGCGATGCGGATGTCGCAGCCGAGCGCGAGATCCATGCCGTAGCCAGCGGCCGCGCCGTTGAGCGCGCAGATCGTCGGCTTGTCGACCTGGTGCAGCACGATCGGCGGCGCGTTGCGCAGATCGAAGCGCACCGGCATCGCGTCGTTGTCGCTGCCGATGCTCTTGCCGGCGGCGAGGTCCTTCAGGTCGAGCCCAGAGCAGAATCCCTTGCCCGCGCCGGTCAACACGATCACACGCACCGCGCGGTCCTGGTCCGCCGCGACCAGCGCCTCCGAGAGCGCGTCGAGCATCGGCACCGAGATCGCATTGAGGCGCTCCGGACGGTTCAGCGTGATCGTCGCGATCGCTCCGTCGACCGCGTACAGCAGATCGCTCATCGGCATCTCCTCGAGGAGAAAGGGGACGGTCCTCGATGTGACCTGGCCGGGGACTCGAGGGATGGACTCTAGGCGAGGCCTGTCCCTCCGCTCCTCCGCCCGTCCACGCGGAGGACCGTCCCCTTTCTCCCCTTTCTCCTCGCCGCCTCTGATCATTACCGAATATGGACATACTTCGATCACATATGTAATATACGGCGATGCCGCGACGGTCGCCTAATGCCAAGAGCTTCGTGCTCGACCTGCTCTCGACGTTGCGCCGCGGCGCGATGCCGGTGCGCGCGCTGATCGAGTCGGCGGCGCTCTTTGGAATTGCCGAGGGCAGCGTGCGCGTCGCGCTCTCGCGACTGCTCGGCGCGGGCCTCGTCGAACGCGACGAGCGCGGGCTGTATCGACTCGGCCGCGCGGCGGCGGCGGTGTCGGGGCGCGTCGCCGCATGGCGCGATCTGGATGCGCGGCTGCGGCCCTGGTCCGGCGGCTGGATCGGCGTCTTCGACGCGCGCACCGCGACGACGCCGTCGCGCGCGTTGCAGCGGCGCAGCGAGCGCGCGCTGCGCCTATCGGGCTTTCGTCCGCTCACGCGTGGACTCGCCGTTCGACCCGACAATCTCGCGGGTGGCGTCCCGCGCGTGCGCGAAGAACTCGCCTCGCTCGGGCTCGCGCCCGGTGCGGTCGTCTGCGAAGTACGCGAACTCGATCCCGTCAGCGACGCGCGCGCCCGCAAGCTCTGGGACGCCGACGAACTCGTCTCGGTATATCGACGCCATCGCCAGCAGCTCGACGCGAGCACGCGGCGCCTGCGCGGTCGAGACGCCGAGGTCGCGATGGTCGAGTCGTTCCGCGTCGGCGGCGAGGTGCTGCGGCTGCTCGCGCACGATCCGCTGTTGCCCGAGCCGATCATCGTCGCCGCGGAGCGCGCTGCGCTCGTCGCTGCGATGCGCGACTACGACGCGATCGGCCGGGCGAGCTGGTCGGATTTCCTGTCCAGCCACGGCGTCAGCCACAGCAAGGCGCCCGTCGACACGCGCCAGATCGCACGAGGAGAATACAGATGACGACCGCCAACCCGTCGTTTGATGGGGTAAGCCTGCCGGATCTCGACGCCAGCGCGAAGACCAACGAAGCCTGGCATGCGCGCTTCACGCGCGACGAAATCCAGCACTTGCTCGCCGTCGAGAGTTGGCGCGGCTTCGTTTCGATCGCGACCAACTGGGTGATCATCGCGGCCGCGTTCGCGCTGGTGGCGGTGTGGCCCAACCCGCTCACCGTCGTCGCAGCGCTGTGTTTGATCGGCGCGCGACAGCTCGGTCTCGCGGTGTTGATGCACGAAGCGTCGCATCGCTCGCTGCTGCGCGACAAACGCTGGAACGACAGCGTCGGCAACTGGCTGTGCGCGTATCCGGTCTGGTCCGATCTCCACCCGTACCGCACCTACCACTTGCAGCATCACGCGAAGACCTGGACGAAGGACGATCCCGACATCGGCCTGGTGTTGCCGTTTCCGATCACACGGTCGAGCCTACGACGCAAGTTCTGGCGCGACCTCTCCGGGCAGACCGGTCGCAAGTTCGCGCGCGGCGCGTGGAAGCGGTCGATCGCGCGTTGGAACGTCGGCGACGAGCACGCGCGCCGCGCCTTCGTCGGCTTCGTCGTGACGAATGCGCTGCTCTTCGTGCTGCTCGCGGCGCTCGGCCATCCGCTGCTCTACTTGCTTTGGGTCTTCGCCTGGCTCACGACGAACACGCTCGTGACGCGGATCCGTTCGATCGCCGAGCACGCGATGGTGCCCGATCCATCGGACCCACTGCGCAACACGCGCACCACGCTCGCTACTTGGTGGGAGCGACTGCTGCTTGCCCCGAATCGCGTGAACTACCACCTCGAGCATCACCTGCTGATGACGGTCCCGCACTACAAACTACCGCGCCTGCACCGCCTGCTCGACGAGCGCGGGCTGCTGGACGGTGCGCTCGTCACGCGCGGCTATCGCGCCGTGCTCGAGCGCGCCGCGTCCAAACCCGAAGGCAGCGCGGCATCAGCACCCATCTCGGACGTGCGCGTTCCCCCTTTCTGATCAATGGGTATGCTCTGCCCGGAGCTGTGAGCCACTCTCCCGCGTAGCGAGCCACAGGCGAGCGGCGAGGTCAATGAGGTGAAGATTCCTGATCCCTTCCGCGGCCGCGTGGCCGTCGTCACCGGCGGTGCTGGCGGCATCGGTTTCGCGATGGCAGAGGCGTTCGCGGCGCGCGGGGCGAAAATCGCTCTCGCCGATCTCGACGAGGCCGCGATGGGCGCGCGCGCCAAGCTGCTGCACGAGCGCGGAACCGAGGTGCTCTGCGTTCGCACCGACGTGACGCAGCGCGCCAGCGTGAACGCGCTCGCCGATCGAGTGTTCCAGCACTTCGGCGCCGCACACGTCGTCTGCAACAACGCCGGCATCGCGATCGCGGGGCCGCTGTTCCAGATGACCGAGGATGACTGGCGCCTCACGATGGACATCGACTTCTGGGGCGTCGTGCATGGCGCCCTGGCGTTCGCGCCGCGCATGATCGAACAGAAGCAGGGCGGCCATGTACTCAATACCGCGTCGATGGCGGGACTCGTCGGGATGTCGTGGCTCGGCGTCTACTGCGCGGCGAAGTTCGCAGTGGTGGGCTTCACCGAGTCGCTGCGACGCGAACTCGAAGCGCACGAGATCG
The DNA here is from genome assembly GCA_964353555.1 of uncultured Spirochaetales bacterium. Lineage (GTDB taxonomy): Bacteria > Myxococcota_A > UBA9160 > UBA9160 > PR03 > PR03. Next base: position 8,831 of record CAYGWM010000043.1, on the reverse strand, counting down.
GCGTCTCGGTACTGTGCCCGATGATCGTCGCGACCGACATCACCGCGAACTCGATGCGGATGCGAGGGCTCGAGGTGCCGAAGACCGCCGCGGCGCCCGATCAGCCGCCGGCGGGCGCGTTGCGGGGCGGCGTGATCGGCACGGCCGAGGTCGCAAATCGCGTCGTGCGCGGCATCGAACGCAACGACCTCTACATCCTCACCCACCCCGAACAACGCGAACTTCTCCGTCGCCGCGCCACCCGCCTCGACGAAGCGGCGCAGTGGTGAGGAGCTAGCCGCGGCGCCAGCCGGCGGGGAGGCTGACGATGAGGACGGTGCTCTCGCTGTTGCGGAGGATGTACTCGACGCCGTAGCCGAGGAAGGGGCGCTCGGAGATTTGGCGCAGATTCGCCGGCAATACGATCAGATCGGCGCCGGCTTCGCGCGAGAGCGCCAGGATCTCGCGCGGCGCCGAGATGCCGATGCGGATCGCGGTCTGCGGCTCGACGCCGATTTCGCGTGCGAGTTGTTGCGCCTCGTCCATCACGCGTCGCGCAACACTCCAGGGCGCGTCGCCTTCGCTCTCGGGCGGGCCACCGTCGCGCTGCCACTCGAAGCGCGAGTAGAGCAACTCTTCGCCGGGTGCCGGTGTCTTCACGACGTGCGCTAGCAGCACCTCGCTGCCAAGGCGCTTGGCAATCCCGAACGCCACTTCCTGTGCCGCACGACCCGGCAGCGTCGCGATCGCCGGGACCAGAACCCGCTCGAAATGCGGAACATCGCCCTGCGCGAGCATGACGCCGCGGCGGATCATCAGCACCGGAACCGGACTCGCCGCGAACAGTCCATCGACGAACGGCGACACCATGCGCCCGGCAACGCGCTCATTGCTCGCGCCCACGACGATCGCGCCATACCCAAATGCCGCCTGCTCGAGAACCGCCGGGAGGGGATCTTCGTTGCGCGAGTGCACGTGATCGGCGGGCTTCTTCTCGATCATCGAGAGCACGCGTCGCAGGTCGGCGGCCGGGACGTCCGGCCCCGCCGAGAACACGGTGACCTTCGTTCCCTCGGGCCAGGCAAGGTCGAGGATGCGCGCCGCTAGCAACGAGTTGGGCCCGCCATGGGTAGGCAACAGCACGCGGCCGGTTCGCACCAGCAGGCTCTGACCATGCAGACGCTCACGCGCGAGCCGCTGCTGCTCTTCCTCGGTGCCGTGCCAGCGCCGCACGATCGCGCGTAGCGCAGGCGGCGCCATCATCGAAGTCGCCATCGCGATCAACACGACGATCGTGTAAGACGCCTGATTGAGTACGCCCGCGCCGAGTCCCACCGTGGCGACGACGAGGCCTACGGCTCCACGCGCGTTCAGCGCCGCACCGAGCGCGAGACCTTCGAGCGGGTGCAGGCCCGCGACTCGCGCGCCTGCGAACGCGCCGACGAACTTCGCCGCGCAGGCCGCAACGAACACCGCGAGCCCCCATCCCAGCACCACCGGATCGGCGAGCGAAGACAGATCCGCCCGCACGCCCGCGCTCGCGAAGAACAAGGGAGCAAAGAACGCGCTGGTGAGCGTCTCGATTCGCGGGAAGCTATCCGCCGACTGGTAGCGCGAACGGCCGAGCAACACGCCCGCGACGAAGGTGCCGAAGATCGCTTCGAGGCCCAGCGCATGCGTACACGCGCCGGCCAGCAGCACGATCAGCAGGCTGGTCGCGACCGCGCCGGAGACGCCAGCGCCGCGTCGCATCACCGCGCGCAGCACGGCATCGACGAGCCGTTGTCCGACGATGAACGCGAAGATCAGGAACAGCGCGGCCGCTGCGAAGCGGCCCGCGATCGTGATGACGCCGAAGCTGCCCGAGCGCGCAGCCCCGGCGATCGCGCCGAGCAGCACCCAGCCGACGACGTCGTCGGCGGTCGCTGCGGCGAGCGTGATCTGCCCGAAGTTCCGCCGCATCAGGTCCAGCTCGACCAGCATGCGCGCAATCACCGGCAGCGCGGAGATCGAGAGCGCCGTCGCGATGAACAGCGCGAACAGCACGCGCGTCGCCTGGCCGCCCAGCAGCTCCGCCGGCAGCGCCATGCCAACACCGAAACCGGTCGCGAACGGGATCACCTGGGCGAACACCGCGACCAGCGCCGCCGCGCGGCCGAGCCGCCGCACCAGCGCGAGGTCGGTCTCGAATCCGGTGATCAGCACGAGCAGCGCGACGCCGATCCACGCGACGCCCTGCAGCAGCCCCTGCTGGCGCGGATCGTCCGGGAACAGCCAGCTGTAGGCGTCGGGCGAGACCGCGCCGAGCACCGACGGCGACAGCAGCAGGCCCGCCGCGAGGGCACCGACCACCGGCGGCTGACCTACGCGGCGCGCGAGCGCGCCCAGCGCGTGCGCCGCCGAGAGCAGCACGAGGAGCTGGATCCAGAAGATGAGCAGGTGGTCGGTCACGGGCCTCGCGAAGTCGCCGCCGCAGGGATGCGAAACGTATCAAGCAGCTAGAGCGTGCGCAGGACGCACTCCGGCAACGAGGCCTGGCTCGCATCCGGCCATCGTTTGAGTCGCCGGCCAGGTGCGGTTCGCCTCAGGCCGTCATAGGCTGCCCGCTTCCCAGCACCGCGCGCGGCCGCTGGGACCAGGAGAATCGATGGGCTGGCAGGCGTGGCTCACGTTGGCCGTGGTCATTGCGATGTTCATCGCGATGGTGCGCGGCCTCGCGCACCCCGCTGTGGCGATTCTCTCCGCGGTGATCATGTTGCTGATCGCCGGCGTGATCGACGCGAAGCAGGCCTTCTCCGGCTTCTCGAACGCCGCGCCGATCACCGTGGCCGCGCTCTACGTGCTGGCCCGCGCCGTCGAGGACACCGGAATTCTGCGCCCGCTGGTCGCCGCGGCGCTCGGAGAAGGTCGCGGTGAGCGCATGAGTCTGCTGCGGCTGTGCATCCCGTCCGCGGCGGCGTCCGCGTTTCTGAACAATACCCCGATCGTCGCGATGCTGATGCAGCCGGTGTCTGAATGGGCGGAGGCGCGCAACATCTCGCCGTCGCGCTTGCTGATGCCGCTCTCGTTCGGCGTGATCCTCGGTGGCGTCGTCACCACGATCGGGACGTCGACCAACCTGGTCGTCTCGGGTCTGCTCGAGAACGCCGGCCAGGCGCCGCTCGGGCTCTTCGAGATCACCCATGTCGGGCTGCCGATGGCGCTGGTGGGGATCGTGCTGGTGGCCATCGCAGCGCCGTTGCTGCTCCCGGCTCGCAGCACGCCGCGTCGCGACCTGCGTTCCGCTGAGCGCGACTTCGTCGTGCGGATGGTCGTCGACCCCGCCGGCCCGATCGCTGGCAAGACGGTCGAAGCGGCCGGACTGCGCCATCTCGAAGGCGTGTTCCTCGTCGAGATCGAGCGCGGCGGCGATCCAATCGCGCCGGTCGCGCCGACTACGGTGCTGCATGGGGGCGACAACCTGCTCTTCGTCGGGCAGGCACGACTGATCCTCGACCTGCGCAATCGCGCGGGGCTGGTATCCGCCGAGACGCCCCACCTCGAAGAGCTGGAGACACCCGAGCACCGCTTCTTCGAGGCCGTCGTCGGTGCGAACTCCCCGCTGCTCGGACAGACACCGAAGCAGGTCGGCTTCCGGGGCCGCTACCAGGCGGCCATCGTCGGCGTACATCGCGAGGGGCAGCCGGTCATCGCGAAACTCGGCGAGGTGCGATTGCGCCTCGGCGACACACTTCTATTGCTCGCCGACTCGAGCTTCCGCGAACGCTGGCGCGATCGCCCGGACTTTCTCGTCATCACGCCGCTCGACGGCGATGCGGCACCGCTGCCGATCGCGCGCGGCAAAGCGCTCTGGGTGGCGGCGATCGGGATCGGCGTCGTGGTCGTCGCGGGCAGCGGCCTGCTGCCGATCCTGCAGGCTTCGCTGATCGGCGCGGTGCTGCTCGTCGCGACCGGCACGATCAGCGCGCGCACGGCGCGTGACTCGGTCGAGATCGACGTGCTGGTGGTGATCGCGGCGTCGTTCGGACTCGGCGCGGCGATCGAGCAATCCGGCCTCGCGGCGAGCCTGGGCCGCGCGATCGTCGAACTCGCGAGCGGGCTCGGTTGGCGCTTCGTACTGTTCGGGATCGTCGCGGCGACGGTCGTGTTGACCGAGTTCATCTCGAACAACGCCGCCGCCGCGCTGATGTTCCCGATCGCGATGGCGACCGCGAGCCAGGTCGGCGCCGATCCGCGCGCGTTCGCGATCGCGGTCGCGATCTCGGCTTCGAATTCGTTCCTGACACCAATCGGTTATCAGACCAACACGATGGTCTATGGGCCGGGCGGCTACCACTTCAGCGACTACGTGCGACTGGGCGCGCCGCTGACGATCGCGTCGGTGCTGACGGTGGTGTTCACGGCCTGAGGCGGGGGAGCCGGGGGCGACGCCTCCTCACGCTCGCGCCGCTGCTTTCGGATCAGCATCAAGTTGCGCACGTAGACGATGCAGTTCGGCAGATAAGCGAGCGTGAAGACCGGATCCCGCTTGTGCACCGCGTAGAGCAGCAGCACGACGGATCCCGCGATCGACAGCCACCAGAACATCGTCGGGATGTAGCTTTGGCCCGCACGCTCGGATGCGATCCACTGCACCATGAAGCGCGAGAAGAACAGCGCGTTCCCGATGAAGCCGATCACGAGCCAGAATCTGGAATCGTGCCAGTCCATGAATGGGCAAGTTAGTCGCCCGAACGAGGCCTCGCCGCTCTGTCCCCCCTGGGTGGCCGAATCGTAATCGGCCGCTCCGCTGGGCCGGGCCCCGGACCTGGCGCTCGACCGGTGCGGGACTCTGATATGGTGGGCCGCTCCTGTAATGGGGCGGAGGTAGCGATGCGGCTGTTGCGCGGGCTCGATGCAGCAGGACTCGGTGGACTGGGTCTCTGGATTTGCCTGATCGTGGCGCAATCGGCGCGGGCGGACGTGCCCTTCCCGACCTGCGCCGCCGCCGGCTGCTCCGACCCCTCCGACTTCGCCAGCTATCTCTTCATCGCACCCGGCGCGTTCCCGAACGACTACGCCCCGACTGGGGGCGAGGCGTGGAAGTACGCGCCCGATTCCGGCATGGACATCGAGGGCGCATGGGAGCGCACGACCGGCCGACCCGACGTCGCCGGCGCGATTCTCGACAGCGGCATCATCTGGGACAGACGGGACGTCACCCGCACGGTGTTGCTCAACGCGGGCGAGCTGCCGGTGCCGAGCGGCTGCCCGTCGCAGGATTGCGATGGCAATGGCTTCGTCTCGATCGCCGATTTTGCTGCCGCCTGCGCCGCCGACCTGAACGGCAACGGCTTCTGCGACGGCCAGGATCTGATCCGCTTCTACTCGGACAGCGTCGACGACGACGGCAATGGCTACGTCGACGACATCGCGGGCTGGGACTTCCTCGAGAACGACAACGATCCCGACGATGATGTCGATTACGGCCACGGCAGCGGCGAGGCCGGCGACCAATACGCCGAAGCGAACAACGGCAGCGGCACACCGGGCTTCGCGCCGAGTTCGCTCTTCTTGCCACTGCGCGTCGGCGACTCGTTCGTCGCCGACGACGGCAGCTTCCTGCAAGCCGTCGTCTACGCCGTCGATCGCCACGTCGACCTGATCTCGGAAGCGCTCGGCTCGATCAATGCAAGCGATGACGGTCAGGCAGCGGTCGGCTACGCGTACCGACGCGGCATCCCGATCATCGCGAGCGCCGCCGACGAAGAGAGCCGACACCACAATGCGCCGGCCCACTACGACCACATGATCTGGGTGAACTCGGTCAAGGACGGCGATGGACTCGTGATCGATGAAGCCGCCAACGGCTTCGAGTTGCTGAACGGCTGCACCAACTACGGCGGCAAGGCGTGGGTCGCGATTCCGTCCTCGGCATGCTCGTCGGAGGCGACCGGGCGCGCGGGCGGACTCACCGCGCTGCTGATCTCGCACGCGAAGAACCAGATCGATCGCGGCCTGTTCACGCCGCATCCCACGACCGGAACACCGTTCTCCGCGGAAGAGGTGCGCCAGTTGCTGCGCGCATCGGCCCGTGACGTCGATCAATCCGCGGCGCCGTTCCTCGAGCCGACCGTCAACGGCAATCTGCTCTCGGCGCTGCTCTCAGCGCCCGCGCTCGGGCTGCGCTTCGGCTCGAGCAACTATCCGACCCAGGCCGAGTGGGATCAGTTCACCGGCTACGGTCGTCCGAACGCGCCGACGCTTTTTGATCTCGTCACCGACACCACCATCCCGCCCGAGGCCGACCTCTCCGGCAGCGTGCGCTGGTTCGACATCATCGATCCAGTGCGCACGCCGCGCTTCGACGTGCGCGGCTCCGCGCGCGCGCTGCGCGTCGGCAATAACTTCGACTGGACGCTCGAGGTCGGCTGCGGGATCCAGCCGCAGAGCTACACGCTTCTCGGATCGGGCTCGGGCGGCGGCGCAGCGATCGACGACGAAGTGCTAGCCAGCTGGGCGTCGGGCGACACCGCGGCGACGTGCGGCTTCGATCCGACGCTGCCGATCGACGGACCGGACGTCGACGCCCACACCGTGACGCTGCGGCTTCGCGTGCAGGACAGCCTCGGCAATCTCGGTGAGGACCGCCGCACCGTTGCGATCCACAGCGACCCTACGCTGCGCTACGCCCCGATCCATCTGCCCGGTTCGGGCGAGAGTTCGCCCGCGCTCGCCGACGTGAACCGCGACGGTGTCCTCGATATCGTGCTCTCCGGCGGCGACGGCTCGGTGCACGCGCTCGACGGCGCCTCCGGCGCCGAGCTGCCCGGCTTCCCCGCCCACACGAATCCGCTGCCGATCCATGCGTCGCCCGCGTTCACGAGCGGCGAGGTGCCGCTGCCGCACGAAGCGGTGATCGGCGCTGCCGCTGCAGACGACATCGACGGCGACGGGCGCGTCGAGATCGTCGTCGCCTCGGTCCTCGGCCGGCTCTACGTGTTCGACGACCACGGGCACACGCGCGCCGGCTTCCCGGTCGCCACCGACCCGAACCTGTCGCTGCCGGCGAATCGCAACCAGCTGAACGACATGCTGCGCGGCTTCGCGGGCGCGCCGGTGCTCGCGAACCTCGACGCGGCGGGTCAGAACCCGGCGCTCGAGATCATTGCGAGCGCGCTCGACGGCAACCTCTACGCGTGGCGCGCGAACGGCACGCCGGTGGCCGGCTTCCCGGTGCGGCTCGCGGACCGTTCGAAGGTTTCGATCGACGCCGCCACCGGCAAGGCCACGCCGCTCGTCGGCGCCTTTGCACGCGAGCGCGCCGCCAAGAGCCTGTCCTCGCCGGCGGTCGGCGACCTCGACGGCGACGGTCGGCCCGAGATCGTGGTCTCGACCAACGAGGAATACGGCAACGAGCTGAACGGCTTTGCGATCGAGTCGCGGCTCTTCGGCAATCTCGCCAGGCTGCTCGGCACCGCGAACATCGACGACTTCTCGGTCGATACACAGGGGCGCGTCTATGCGGTGAAACCCGACGGCAATGCGGCCGCGAACGGACCGTTCGTCACGGGCTGGCCGGTGAAGGTGCCGCTGCTGACGCCGGGCGTGTTGCCGACCGTCGGAACGGGCACGCCCGGCTCGCCTGCAATTGCCGATATCGACGGCAACGGCAGCGTGCGCGTCGCGATCTTCGGCATGATCGGTCCGGTGATGCTGCTCAAGCCGGACGGGACGCCGTCGCTCGGCAGCATCAGCGGCGCGCCGCGCGCGCTAGCGATCGACTTTCCCGCGCCCGGCTTCCCGACGATTCCTGCGACCGCCGGATCGCCGGATGCGCCGTTCTTCGCGGCGCTCGGTTCGGGCGCGTTCGGTGACATCACCGGCGACGGACTGCCCGAATACGTCGCGCCGACCGGTGGTTTGCGCAAGCTCTTCGACATCGTCGCGCCGGCGCAGCAGGGTCAGCTCCCGGACGCGGACTCCTTCGTCGAGGACGGCGTCTTCGCGCACCACCAGATCACTGCATGGAATCCTCGGACGGGCGCGTTGCTACCCGCGTTCCCGCGCGTGATGGAAGACATGCAGTTCATCGGAAGCCCGGCGCTCGCGGACGTCGACGGCGACGGCGTGGCTGAGGCGATCAACGGCAGCGGCGCCTACCTGGTGCGCGCCTATCGCGCGGACGGGTCGGAGCCCGCGGGCTGGCCGAAGTTCACGCATGGCTGGCACCTGTCGTCGGCGACACCGGGCGACGTCGATGGCGATGGCAAGATCGAGATCGTCGCGACTACGCGTGAGGGCAACCTGTTCGTCTGGAAAACGCCCGCGACGGCCACGGAGTCGGCACTCCCGTGGGCCGGCTACGGACGCGATCGCCGCAACACCAAGAACGGAATGTCGGGCGTATCGAAGTTGGCCGCGCGCGCGGATCCGCTCGCGGGTCTCGGCTGGGCGCTCGAGACGATCCGGACCGATCTCACGACACTGGTGTCGGGACTGCAGCCGCCCGATTCCACGGTGCTCGCGGGCTCGCCTGCGCCGTTCCTGATCCAGCGGGCGCTCGGCCACATCGGTCGCAGCAACGAGCTGAAGACATCGAAGACGCTCGGCGGGATCGAATGGGGCCTGCGCCTTCCGCCGCATCCGATCGCCGGCCTCGAGCCGTTGCACGCGCGCTTTACCGATGCCGTGCGCGCGACGCTCGAACGCGAGATCGCCGCGACCCACTGCGCCGACACCAACACCGCCTGCAAACGAAAGTTGATGAAGGCCGAGTTCTGTCTGTGGCTCGGCAACAACGTCATCGCCACCGACCCCAGAAACGCCACCCGCTACTGGTCCCTCGGCATCGCCGCCTTCTAGCAGAAAGG
>CAYGWM010000042.1:6918-32172 GCA_964353555.1 uncultured Spirochaetales bacterium | reverse complement strand
GTGGACCGCCCGGTGGCCGCCTACTCGGGCATGGTGCCGGGCTTCGTCGCGGGTCACTACGGCGTGGACGATCTCGCGATCGACCTGCGGCCGCTGGCGCGACGCGCAGGCGTTGCGATGGTGGTGGCCGCCGCGACGCGCGTGTTCCCGGGCGAGCGGCGCATCGAGCTCACGGGGCGCCCGCCGATCGCCTATGACGCGGCGTCCTTCGACGTGGGCTCGCAGGTCGCGGGGCTCGACGTCCCGGGCGCGCGCGAACTCGCCCTCGCGACGCGGCCGATCGAGCGCTTCGTCGCGGCGATCGGCGCGCTGGCCGAGCGCGTGCGGGGTGCGGAGGCGTTCCGCGCCGTCGTCGTCGGTGCCGGTGCCGCGGGCGTCGAGCTGGCGCTCGCGCTGCGCGCGCGCCTCGTGCGCGAGGGCGTCGCCGACGTCGGCGTAGCGCTCGTCGACGCCGCGCCGCGTGTGCTCCTCGGCTTCTCGGATGCGGTCGCGGAGCGCGCGGCGCAGGAGCTGCACCGTCGCGAGGTGACGCTCGTGCTCGGTGCGGGGGTCGCGCGGGTCGAGCCCGGAACGCTCGTGCTCGCCCACGGCGGCAAGCTCGGCTTCGACGCGCTCGTCTGGGCCGCGGGCGCCGCGAGCGTCGAGCTCTTCCGCGCGAGCGACCTCCCGATCGACGAGGGCGGCTTCGTGCGCGTGCAAAGGACCCTTCAGGTCGAGGGACACGACGACCTCTTCGCCGCCGGCGACTGCGCGCGCTTCGAGCCGCCGCTCGCGAAGGCGGGCGTCTACGCCGTGCGCCAGGGCCCCGTGCTCGACGCCAACCTGCGCGCGTTCTTCGCGGGTGGCAGGCTGCGCCGCTACCGCCCGCAGCGCGAGTTCCTGGTGCTGCTGAACCTCGGCGATGGCAGCGCCCTCGGAGCCAAGTGGGGCCGCACGCTCGAAGGCCCGCGCGTCTTCGCGCTGAAGGACTGGATCGACCGGGGCTTCATGCGCCGCTTCCAGGTGCTCGACGCACGCGCCCGGCCGACGCGCGCCTTCCCGCCGATGCAGCCGGACGGCGAAATGCGCTGCGGCGGCTGCGCGGCGAAGGTCGGCGAGCAGACGCTCCAGCGCGCGCTCGCGCGGATCGGCGTGCGCCACGACCCGGCCGTCGTGCTCGGCCTCGCGACGCCAGACGACGCGGCCGCGGTCACTACGGCAAGCGGCGACCTCGTCGTCGCGAGCGTGGACGGCTTCCGCGCCTTCACCGACGACCCATGGCTGGTGGGGCGCGTCGCGGCGGTGAACGCCGCGAGCGATCTCTTCGCGAAGGGCGCCACACCGCGCTTCGCGATGGCGTTCGTGACGATCCCCGACGACGAGTCGGCTCGCGCCGAGGAGCGGCTCTTCCAGGTGCTCGCCGGTGCGCGCGCCGCCTTCGACGTCGACGGCGTGACGCTCGTCGGCGGCCACACCACCGCGGGCGACGAGCTCACGGTCGGCTTCGCGGTGTGGGGCAGCGCCGCGTCGCCCGATGCGCTGCTCCGCCAGGACGGTCTCGCACCCGGCGACCGTCTGATCCTCACCAAGCCGCTCGGCACCGGCGTGCTCTTCGCGGCGGACGCGCAGGGCCGCGCGCGGGGACACTGGATCGAAGCGGCGATCGCCTCGATGTGTCGCAGCAATGCCGCCGCCGCGCGCGTTGCCCGCGAGGTCGGCGCGAGCGCCGCGACCGACGTTTCGGGCTTCGGACTCGCCGGCCACCTCGCGGCGATGCTGCGCGCGAGCCATGCGTCCGCCCGCCTCGCCCTCGACGCGCTGCCGCTGCTCCCGGGCGCGTCCACCTGTCTGGCCCTCGGGCTGCGCAGCAGCGCCCACCCGGAGAACGCCAGCGCGCGCGGCGCGCTCCGCGTCGATCCGGCCGCCGCATTGCGCCCGGAGCTCGACGTGCTCTTCGACCCGCAGACGTCCGGCGGGCTGCTCTTCGGCGTGGCGCCGGCACGCGCGGAGGAGGCGCTCGCGCGGCTTCGCGAAGCCGGCGATCGCGCCGCGTGCATCGGAGCGGTCGAGGAAGGCGCGCAGCAGCCGGCTCTGATCGAGGTCACGCTGGCGCCCTGAACGGCCCAGCCCGCGCCGGCCACTCTCGTCGCGCCCGTAGGCGGCGCAGAGCCGCGAGAGTTCCTGCACGATGAGGAATAGCGCGGCGTGTGTCGGCCTTCTTCGCGGGTGCGGCGTGATCGCAAACGATTGTAATCGCTGGTCCTACCCTCGCCGCCACCGGCTGGCCGTCATATCGTGGCGGCGCGGTGACCGGATTCGTCCCGGTTTCCGCCTACCTGGGAGAGCCCGATGTCCGACCCCGCCACCGCCCGCGCATTCCTGCTCGCCGAGGTCGAAGCGCTCGAGCCGTTTGCGTTCGTGCTGGTGAGTCCGGCTGGCAGGCCGCTCCATGTGATCGAGGTGACACGATCCGAGAGCGGGGGACTCGAGGTGCGGGTGCCCGGACGCCCGCGGGTCGTGCCGGAGCTGCCCATCCCGGTACGAACTGCGCTCCGCGAGCGCGGCTTCAAGTCCGAGGATCCGGCTGACCCGACGGTGGCGTGGGTGCACCCGGTCGACGATGCGGCGGCGGCGGTGGAACTCGTTCATCGGCTGCTCACGGAGGTCTTCGAGGAGAAACCGGACGTCGCGCTCGACGTCGCCCACGCGAGCCACCGGGCGGAACACGAGGCGCGGCAGAAACTCGCCGTCGTCCGCGAGCGGCTCGAGCGCGTGCTGACCGAGATGGCCAAGGGCCGGCCCGCGCAGGACGAGGACGGCGATTACCTGCTCCCGATGGGCAGCGTGCGCGTGACGGTGGCGCCGCGCGCAGCACCGGGCGGACCGGTCATCGTGCGCGTGTTCGCGGTCACCAACGTCGGCGTGACGGTGGCGCCGGCACTGGGTCTCTTCCTGGCGCGCCTGAACTTCGGACTGATGTTCGGCCGCTTCGCGCTCGACGCCGAACACGCGGCGATCTGGTTCGACGAAACCCTGCTGGGCGACCAGCTCACTGACGAGGCGCTGCGTTTCACCGTCGGCATCGTGGCCTCGACGGCAGACGAGTGGGACGACCGCCTCCAGCAGATGTTCGGCGGTGCGACCTATCACGACGTCCAACAGGGTCACACCAATGAGAGTATCCCGCCGATCAAGCCCGGCAGCGGCGGGTACCTCTAGCCGGACCCACGCGGGACGTGCGACGTTTTCGCGTGTGAGATGCGTCGCCGGGAGTGCGATCAGCGGGACGGCGGCGCCGGCGGCGGTCCGCCCGGGCCCATCATGCCGCCTCGCGGGCAACCGCCCGGATTCAGCGTCACGCCACGCTCCTTCGCGCGCGCCATCATCTCGGCGTGGTGCTGGGCGCGGTAGGCATCGCGCTCCTCGGAGGTCTTGGCGCTCCACATCTTCGCGCGGTGCTCTGCGGCCTCGGCGGGCGTCATCATTTCGCGCCCGCACACCGGCTCGGACGTGCCCGCGGGCTTTGTGTTGTCGGAATCCTCTGCACGAACGAAGGCCGGTGCGAGAGCGAACCCTGCGAGCAACACGATCGCGATCAGCACGCGGGGGAGCAGTGACATCAGAATCCTCCTATAGGGTTGCAGCGCTGGACAGTGCATTGCGAGTGCCGCCCGCCCCTTGGGTGAGGCTACGCGCGCTCAGCTCCGCTTTGCGTAGGGTTGCCATGTCCCGTCCGGCTGCGCCAGCCGATCCGCCACCACCGCGAGCACCTCCGCGTGGAAGCCCATGCCGGTGTGGCTGCACGCGACCTCGACGTTCTCGCGCTCGGGACCTTCGGTTTCGAGGCAGCTCTGCCAGTGGACGATGCCGTCGGTCCTGGAGAAGATCGACGTCGTCGGGACCGGCACGGGCGTGCGTAGGTAGGCGCGTAGATCATGGGCTTCGCGCAGCGAACGGCCGCCCGGGCGAATCGCTACCAGCCGCGACGCGTGGGTGGCCGAGATGTCACGGAACGGTGTGCCGAGCGTGATCACGCTGCGCACGGCGTCGGGATGCGCACGCGCGAGCTCGCGGGCGTAGATGCCACCGAGGCTCCAGCCGACCAGGCTCACGCGCTGGCCACTCACGCTGCGCGTGCTCATCAGCAACTCGTCGAGCTTTCCGCGCAGCGCGTCGTTCGGACCCACGTTCATGCCGAGGCCCCAGCCGTGCGCGTCGTACGAGATGGCGCGCAGGAAGCGGCGCAGCGGAACCGTCGAGAAATCGCCGGCCAGCAGGCCGGGCAGCACCAGCACGGGATGCCCGTCGCCGCGCGGTGCAACTTCGAGGGCTTTCCTGCGAGGACCGAGCCTTGCAAGCTCGAGCGCAGCACGGCCCTGCTCGAGGACGAAGAGCGAAAGGGGCGGGGGACCAATCGTTTCCCAGTGCGGTATCGACATTTTTTCAATCTAAGCACGGTGCGGCGGATGTCACGCCGGGCGGCGCGCTTTCGGGCGATTCGGGCGCCGCGCGCGCCGCTTGGTCGTCGCGCCGACATCCAGCCCATCGACGAACGTGCGCAAACGACTCACGGCGTCGGGAAGGTGCGCGATGAATCCCATGTGGCTGGTCGGGTACCAGTGGATCTTCGGCTTCTGCCAGCCTCGCCACATCGTTCGCACCACCGACGCGCGAAAGAAGTGATCGTCCTTTGCTGCGAACAGGCAGATGCGCTCTTTCGGAATCACCGGTTTCAGCTCGTTCCAGCCGATCCGGCGCGTGAAGGCGCCGAAGTCGCGCGGTGTCCAGCCGAAGCGCTGGAGGTCTTCGCGCATCGCACCGAGCACGGGTGCATCGGCGACGAGTGCGCCGAGATCCATGTGCGCGATGAGCGGTGAGGAGAATGCAAAGCCTGGCTCGAGGCAAGTGAGCGACGCGGCGAGCGCGCCGCCGAGCGAGAGCCCCGCAATGCCGACCGGCTGCGGCGACTCCTTCTGCATCACCGCGAGCAGCGTGCGTGCGTCGAGGATCGTCTGGCGCAGCGACTCGATGCTGCGCACCAGGTCGGCGGTCCAGTACAGCTCCCCGTCGAAGCGCGAACCACGCGACTTGCGGCGGCCGTGATAGGGCGGCTGCACTTGCACCACTTCCATCTGCAGCAGCTGCGCCATCGTCGCGAGCAGGCCGAACTCCTCGATGAACGTCTCGGGCTGCATGTAGCCGTGGATGTAGAGGAGTCGCGGTCGACTCGCATGTGTGGCGGGGCGGATGCTCCGGGCATAGACGGTGTGATTGCGGCGGCGGCGCTCCTGGTAGTAGCGGCGGAACTCGGGCTCGAGCGGTTCGTGGAGCGACGGGAACGAAATGTCTTCGCTCAGCAGGCCGGGCAGTTTCCAGCGCGTACGGCGCAGCGCCGTCGGCACGCGTCGCGGAGCGGGAAAGAGCGTCTCGAGGCTCTTGCCCTCGTAGGCGCCGAGCCGGTCCAACGTGTTGCGGGCAGGTGGTCGCAGCACCTGGATCACGCGCGCGAGCGCACCCGCCAGGTCGTCGAGATGGGTCGGATCCGTCATGCGTGGCTCGCTGCCTCCACGGGCAGCATAGTGGGCGCGAGTGGCGGTAAGCTCGCTCTCGACGGAGGCGTTGCCATGACATCCCGGCCCATCGAAGGGACCCCGCTCTCGGCCGAGGACCTCGGCTTCTGGTACGCGGATCAGCCGCGGCAGCGCACCACGATGGCGATGTTGATGTTGCTCGATCGCACACCGGATCCGCGGCGGCTCGCGGCCGCGGCGTGGCGGATGGTCGAGGCGGTGCCGCGGCTGCGGCAGCGCGTAGTCGACGCGCCGTTCGATCTCGCGCTCCCGCGCTGGGAGGAAGACCCGACCTTCGACCTTGCATTCCATGTGCGCCGCTACGCGCTTCCGGAAGACGACGCGGGCGAAGGCGACGAAGGCGCGCTCTTCCAGCGTCTCGGGCCGATCTATGAGCGGCCCTTCGATCGCACGCGCCCGCTCTGGGAGCTGATCGAGATCGACCGGCCGGGCGGCCGCGCGGCGATCTTCTTCCGGCTCCACCACGCGGTGGCGGACGGCGTGGGCGGCAACGCGATCTTCGCGGCGCTGACCGACGCCGCGCGCGACGGCGAGCCGCTGCCGCCGCCGCACGCGAAGCAGCCGGGCGCGTGGCCCGAGGCGAGCTTTGTCGCGGCACTGGCCCGCGCGCTGCGCGACCGCGCAGCGCAGGACGCCGGACACGCGGCGGCTGTCGCAGGCGCGTTCTGGCAGGTCGTGCGCGAGCCTTCGCTGGTGCTGCGCGCCGGACGCGTCGCGGCGTCGCTGGTGGACGACGCTAGACACCAAAGCGAGTCACCACTGCGTGACTTCGGCCGTGCGCGGCGGCTCGCCGGCATCGATGTGCCGTTCGAGCCGCTGCGCGCCGCGCGCGCCGCGTTCGGCGTGCGCATGGTGGACCTGCTGCTGGCGGGGGTTGCGGGCGCCGCTGGCGCGTGGCACCGCGCCCACCGTCTCGGGCGCGTGACGGAGCTCCAGACGCTCGTGCCGATCAATCTGCGCCCGCGCGCTGCGCAGGGTTTCGACGCTGGCGTCGGCAACCGCGCGACCGGCATCGTGGTGCGCCTCCCGATTCGAATCGCCGATCCGCGCAAGCGCTGCCGCGAGATCCACCGGCGCGTCGAGGAGCGCAAGGCGCACCCGGCCGCGGAACTGCTTCCGCAACTTGCGAGCCTGCTCGCGACGCTGCCGCGGCCGCTCTATCGCACGCTCGCGTACCAGGGCTCGAAGGCGATCGACCTGATCGTCACGAATGTGCCGGGCGTTCCGGTGACGCGATACGTCGCGGGTGCGGAGATCGAGGCCGCGTACCCGTTCGCGCCCGTCGCCCCCCACTGTCCGATCAGCGTTGCGCTCTACGGCTACCGCGATCGCCTCTTCGTCGGCGTCGACGCGGACGCAACCGCGGTGCCCGACGTCGATGCGTTCTGCAGCGAACTCGCGCGATCGTTCGAGCAGGTCGTTGCAGCGAGCCGCTGAGGAAGCGGTACGCATGGCTTCGCGAGCCGATCCCGGTTCGCTACGAAAGGAGCATTCGATGACTCAGATGAGAACGGTTGCGCTCGCGCTCGTCGCATTGGTGCTGGGCAGCACCGCCGCATCGGCGCAGGGGCAGATCGAGGCGATCGCGAAGACGTCGCCCGAGCAGCGCGCGAAGGTCCAGACGGGGCTGATGAAGGAGAAGCTGGCGCTGACGGCGGAGCAGTTGCCGAAGGTCGAAGCGATCAACCTCGCGACCGCGCAGAAGATGCAGCCGGTGCTCGAGAGCACGGACGGGCCGATGATCCGGATGCGCAAGGCGAAGAGCAACGAGGCGGAACGCGACATGGCTCTGCAGCAGGTGCTGACTCCGCAGCAGTACCAGCAATGGCTCGCCGCGAAGGACGAGATCAAGCAGAAGGCCGAGCAGAAGCTCCTCGAGAAGCGCAAATCCGGCGGCAACTGAGCGGGCTCGCGAGTCGCGAGCGCTCGCGCTCCGATCCCTCTACCGTTCTCGCATCAAACCGGGGGTGAGTTCGTGCGCCGATTCCTCGCACGCGCGTTTCTTCGTGTGACGGGGTGGACGGCCGAGGGCGCGCCGCCGAAACCGCACCGCTTCGTGCTGATCGCGGCTCCCCACACGTCGAACTGGGACCTCGCCTATCTGCTGGCATTCGGCGCGGTGTTCGACCTGCGCATCTCGTTCATGATGAAGCACACGGTGTTCCGCGGTCCGCTCGGGCCGTTCTTCAAGAGCCTCGGCGGTATCCCGATCCGGCGTCACCTGCGCGAGAACCTGGTCAAGCAGATGGTGGAAGTGTTCCGTGGACGCGAGGACTTCGTGCTGGTGGTCCCGGCCGAAGGCAAACGGGATCGCGTCGAGCACTGGAAGTCGGGCTTCTACCACATCGCGCGCGAGGCCGGCGTGCCGATCGTGCTCAGCTACCTCGACTGGGGGCGGCGATGCGGCGGCTTTGGACCGGCGATCATTCCGACCGGCCGCTATCGCGAAGACATGGACGCGATCCGGGACTTCTATGCCGACAAAACCGGCAGACACCCCGAACTCTTCGCCGAACCCAAGCTGCGCGAAGAGGACGAGCCGCCGGCTCCGACCGCTTGCTGATCGCCAGCGCAGCGGCGCTCCCGCGTAGCGAGCCAGCGGCGAGCGGCGAGGTTCATCAGGACGGGCCGAAGTCGAGGATGCCGCGAATCACCTGTTGCTGATGCGCGGCCGGCAATTCCGGATAGATCGGCAGCGAAAGGATCGTGCGTGCGGCTTCGGCTGCGCGCCGCGGCGCTTCGCGGAACACGACGCGCGTGCGCAGCGCTTCGACGTCTTGCAGCGCGAGCGGGTAGTGCACCAGCGTCGCGACATCCGCTCGTGCGAGATGCTCGCGCAGCGCGTCGCGCCGGTCCGACTGGATCACGAACTGGTGATACACGTGATGCACGCCCGGTCGCAGGGCCGGGAGCCGGAGCTTCGCTTCCGAGAGCGCCTCGCGGTAGCGCGCCGCATGTGCGCGACGCCGTTCATTCCCCGTCGCGAGGTGACGCAGCTTCACGCGCAGGATCGCGGCTTGCAGATCGTCGAGGCGCTCGTTGCGGCCCGGCTCGATGAAGTCGAAGCCGCCGCGATTGCCGTAGTTGCGCAGCCGCGCAAAGCGCTCCGCGAGCGACGCGTCCGTGGTGACGATTGCGCCGGCGTCGCCGATCGCGCCGAGGTTCTTGGTCGGGTAGAACGAGAAGCAGCCGGCGACGCCGACGCTTCCCGCCGCGCGGCCCTGGTCGGTAGCGCCGTGCGCCTGCGCGCAGTCTTCGATCACCGGGATTCCGTGCCGCGCCGCAATCGCGCCGATCGCGACGAGATCCGCACACTGCCCGTAAAGGTGCACCGGCACGATCGCGCGCGTGCGCGGGCTGATCTCGGATGCGAGCGACGCGGGATCCATCAGCACGGTATCGAGTTCCACGTCGGCGAGTCGCGGCGTCGCGCCGACGCTCAGCACGGCCATCGCGGTGGGCACCGCCGTCAGCGCCGGGATCACCACTTCATCACCGGGGCCGATCCCGAGCGCGAGCAACGCGAGTTCCAGCGCGGCCATGCCCGACGCGACGCCGATCGCGAACGGCGCCGCCGCGTAGGCGGCGAACTCGGCCTCGAAGGCGCGTCCTTCGGAGCCCAGGATGTACTCGCCGCTCGCGAGCACGCGCGCGATCGCGGCGTCGAGCTCGACCTGGTGCTCGCGGTATTGCGCCGCGAGATCGTGGAACGGCAGCATCAGGCCGGCTTGCCGCACAACATCAGGTGATAGGGACAGATTCCGCTGGTGTAGGTCTCGCTGCGCGCGATCGGCGCGACCGCGGAGACCAGTTCCTGCCAGCGTTCGGCATCGCGGATGTGATCGCCGTGGTCGAGCAGGTGCACCATCCGGGTGCCGAGCGTCGCGGCCGGCAGCTCGACGTCTTCGATCACCAGCAGCGTTCCACCCGGCGCGAGATGCCCGTGCGCGGCTTGCAGGAACGCGCGCGCCGAATCGTCGTCGAGATGGTGCAGGACGCCGTTCACCAACACGAGGTCGAACGGCGTGCCGGTGCCCGGCCAAACCCGCGCGTCGCCGCACAGATAGCGATGCTGCGGATTGCGCCGCTGCGCAAACGCGATGTAGCCCGCGTGCACGTCGACGCCGAGATAGCGATCGGGCTCGAAGAGTCGCGAATACTCGCCGGTGCCGCAGCCGAGATCGAGCGCGCGCGGCCGGCCGAGCGTGTCGCGCACGGCGCTGATGCGCGCCTTCGTCGCACGGTAGTTCGCTTCGGGAAGCTTGCGCAGCCAATGGAACGTGAGCGGCTCCTCGGCGAGCCGATCAGCAAAGCGGCGGATCCCATCGAGCCAGGCCATCGATTCCCATCCAGTCGACCGCAGGCGCGGGCGCGTCTTCGGGTTTCAGTCGAGGTAGCGGTCGAGGTGCTGCTGGTAGTAGCGGATCGAACGCGTGAGGCCCTCGTCGAGGCCGATGCGCGGCTCCCAGCCGAGATCTGCGCGGATTCGCGCGTAGTCCACCGTGACACTGCCGACGTCGATGCGCTTGCGCTCGGGTGGGAACGGTACGAAGCGCAGCGAACCGCGTCCGGCGATCTCGATCAGGCGCTGCGCGAGATCGAGCAGCGCGACCGGCTGCGGCGCGCCGAGATTGTAGATCTGGCCGCGCGCGGCGGGCGTCACGGCCGCAAGCAGCAATGCGTCGACGACGTCGTCGATGTAGTTCATGTCGCGCACCTGGGTGCCGTCGCCCATGATTTCGATCTCGCCGCCCTCGACGACCTTGCGCAGGAACCAGCCGATGAAACCCTGGCGTGGATGCTTCACCAGCACGCCCGGACCGTAGGTGTTGGTGAGGCGCAGCACCGCGCTGGTGATGCCGTAGACCTCGTCGTAGAGCCGGTGGTACTGCTCGGCGGCCCACTTGTGGATGCCGTTCACGTCGACGGGCCGGCACGGGTGCGACTCGTCGACCGGGATGCGATCGGGGCGTCCGTAGATCTGGCGCGTACTCGAGTAGACGACGTGCGCCGCGCGGTTGGTGCGCCGGCACGCCTCGAGAACCGCCAGCGGCGCGTGGCAGTTGTTCTCGAGATCGACGTCGGGCTGGCTCATCGAATCGGTGTGCGAGACCTGGCCGACCAGGTTGAAGACGAAGTCGCGGCCTTCGACGCAGGCTTCGATCGCCGGGACGTCGCGCACGTCGTCGACGACCAGCTGGACGCGATCGCGGATGTCGTCGACGTTGAAGAGGTTGCCGCCGTAGCCGGGCACCAGCGCGTCGATCACCGTCACGTCGGCGCCATACTGGACCATGCGTCGCGCGACGTGGCTCCCGATGAAGCCGAGGCCGCCGGTCACCAGCACGCGCCGGCCGCTGAACGCCGTGCGCAGCGCCGGACTCACCGCCCGATCTTCTTGTCGCGGATCAGCTCGATCCACAACTTGCCGAGACCAATCGCTACCTGACCGACGCGGCGCAGGTTGAAGAATTGCGAGCGCCCATGCAGCCGGTGGTAGTGGTGGACCGGGACGTAGTTCGTCCGGAAGCCGAACTTCTCGATCTTGGTGACCAACTCGACGCAGATCAGGCCGGTGTCGCGCGTCAGCTCGATGCGTTCGAAGACCGCGTTGCGCACCAGTCGGAAGTCGCAGTCGACGTCGGGTGTCTGGAGCCCGAACGCGAACTTGATCAGCCAGTGGTAGAGCCGCCCGATGATGATCCGGTGCGCCGGGTCGTGGCGCGCGATCTTGAAGCCGTTCACCATGTCGGCGCCTTCGCGCGCGGCCCACAGCAGCGACAGCTCACAGACGTCGTACTGGGCGTCGCCGTCCGTGTAGAACACCCACTCCTTGCGCGCGGCCGCGAAACCCGAGCGCAATGCACCGCCGTAGCCGCGATTCATCGGATGCGTGACGACGCGCAGTCGCGGGCAGACCTTGGCGAGTTCGTCGAGTACTTCGGGCGTGCGGTCCCGACTGCCGTCGTCGACGACGATCACTTCCCAGTCATCGGTCAGCTCGCGCAGCGTGCGCGAAACCAGCAGCACCTGGCTCGCGATCGTGCCCCAGTCGTGATAGGCGGGGAAGAACGCGCTGATGCTTCCGGGAGTCGGCCGCGCTTCCGGACTCGTCGCCGAGTTCGTCTGCGGGAGTCCGTCTACGGCATCGCTCGGCGCACTCACCCCGACTCTCCCGCTCCAGCCTGGCCCTGACCGCTGTCTACTACGGACCCTCTGGGGAGTCAATCGCGACGACGCTTCGTGCCGGACCGTCGCGCGCATCCCCGTCGCGATCGAATCGGCCGTCCGATTCGGGCCTTGAGCGCTGTTCTCGCGTATTTGCTTCTCACCGATGATCCCCGTTGCCGATGCGCGCATGACGGGTGCATGCTCTGCGCGCAGGCAGGGAGGAACGTGATGTCCGGACCGCTCGCTGGGATCAAGGTGCTCGAGGTTGCGCAGTGGTGGTTCGTGCCGGCGGCTGGCGCCGTGCTCGCGGACTGGGGCGCGACGGTCGTGAAGATCGAGCACCCGGTGCGGGGCGACGCGCAGCGTGGGCTCGCGGCTGCGGGCTTCTCGATGAGCATCGGCGGCGTCGACTTCATGATGCAGCAGAGCAACCGCGGCAAGCGCAGCGTCGGGCTCGATATCGGCGTCGCCGAAGGGCGCGCGGTGCTGATGCAGATGGCGCGCGACTGCGATGTGTTCCTCACCAACTTCTTGCCGGGTGCGCGCGCCAAATTGAGGATTGACGTCGACGACATCCGCGCGGTGAACCCGCGTGTCGTCTACGTGCGCGGCTCCGGCCAGGGACCGTTGGGTCCGGACCGCGACCGCGGTGGCTACGACGCGACCGCGTTCTGGTCGCGTGGGGGCGTCTGCAACGCGCTGACGCCGCCGCACGCGGAAGTGCCGACGATGCAGCGTCCGGCCTTCGGGGATTCCATTGGCGCGATGACCGTTGCGGGTGGTGTCGCCGCCGCGTTGTTGCAGCGAGAACGCACTGGTGTCGCGCCGGTCGTCGACGTGTCGCTGCTCGGCACCGCGATGTGGGTGATGGCGCCGGACATCGTCGCCAGCAAGCTGCTCGAAACGGGTAAGGGCGGGATCCCGTCCTTCACGCGCGGTGCGGCGCCGAACCCGCTCGCCAACTCGTACCGCACGCAGGACGGCCGCTGGTTGCTGCTGATGATGTTGCAGCCCGACCGCTACTGGGCCGGATTCTGCGCCGCTGTCGAACGACCCGATCTGCTCGCCGACGAGCGCTACGCCGACGGCGCGAAGCGCTTCCAGAATCGCGAGACGCTCGTTGCCGACCTCGACGCGATGTTCGCCACGCAAACGCTCGCCGCCTGGCGCACGCGACTCGATCGCCAGGAAGGTCCATGGGCGCCGATGCAGACCGCACTCGAACTCCACGACGACCCGCAGACGATCGCCAATGGCTACACGCGTCCGGTCGACGGCGGCGACAAGGGCTCGTTTGCGCTGGTCGCGAGCCCCGTGCAATTCGATGGCACCTCGCCGCCGCTATCGGCTTCGCCGGAGATGGGACAGCACACCGAAGACGTGCTGCTGGAGATGGGTCTGTCCTGGGATCAGCTCGCTGCGCTGAAGAAGACCGGCGCGATTCTCTGATCGCACCCGTCGTCCCCAGTTGATCCGCACCGAAGCGAAGCCCATCCCACGCAAAGTGTCCGATCGGCATCCGAATTGCTGCGTGTCCACCGAGAGGCCAGTGCCTGCCTCCGGAGGACGAGGCGTGAACGTCAGGCCGCAGTTTCTGTGGCGTTGTGCCGCATTCTCGATCGGTGTGCTGACCGCCCCGGGCTGTCGCGAGGAGCCGGGCGACCTCTTCCTGGTCGGGACGGTCGAGCGGACCCTCCTCGAGATTTCCGCTCCGGTGGCGGAGGTGATCGTCGAGGTCCCCGTGGCGCGCGGGCAGCACGTCGAGGCCGGTGCAGTGCTGGTCCGGCTCGATCCGATGCTCGCCGAGGCGGATCTCGCAGCCGCACAGGCGGCCGTTGCAGGCGCCCAGACCCAGAACGAGGTGGCGGAGCAGGGGCACCGCCGCGGGGTCGGGCTCCACCGCAGCGGAGTGGCCTCCGACGAAGTACTCGACCGTGCGCGCCTCGCGCGCGACGAGGCGCGCGCCGGGCTGCGCTCGGCCATGGCGCGGATGTCCGCCGCCCAGAAGCGGCTCAACGACACAACGTTGCGTGCGCCCGCGAGCGCCACGGTCGACCAGATCCCCTTCGATGCTGGCGAGCGCGTGGCCGCGGGATCCGTGGTCGCGGTGCTGCTCGCCGACGGCCGGCCGTGGGTGCGCGTGTGGGTACCCGAGCGCGCTTTCGCGCGCGTGGGTCCCGGCACGGTGGCGGAGGTGAGGATCGACGGCATCAGCGGCCCGCTGCGCGCCCGCGTGCTCGATCTCGCGCGCGAGCCCGAGTACACCCCGCACTATGCGCTCACCGAGCGCGAGCGTGTGTACCTGGTCTACCAGGCGCGCATCGAGATCGAGGACGCGCCCGCCGCGCTGCGACCCGGAGCGCCCGCGGAAGTCCGCATCGCGCTGCCGCCGCTCGCGGCCGCGAAGTCGCCGCTGTGAGCGACGTCATCGTCGCGACGCGTGGGCTCACGCGGCGCTTCGGCGCGCAGGTCGCCGTGGATGACGTCGATCTCGCCGTCGAACGCGGTTCGGTGTTTGGTTTCCTCGGCCCGAACGGCTCGGGCAAGTCGACGCTGCTGCGCATGCTGCTCGGCCTGTTGCGTCCGAGCGCGGGCTCCGCGCTGGTGCTGGGCTGCGAGATGCCTCGCGACGCCGAGCGGCTGCGGCCCTCGGTCGGCTACATGCCGCAGCGCTTTTCGCTGTACGAGGAACTCACCGTCGAAGAGAACCTGCGCTTCGCTGGGCGCGTCTTCGGTCTCTTCGGGCGCCGCCTGCGCGACCGCCTCGACACCGTGCTCGCCGAGCACGAGCTAGCCCCCCAGCGTCGCAAGCGCGCCGGCGCGCTCTCGGGCGGCTGGAAGCAACGCCTTGCCCTCAGTGCCGCGATCGTGCACGAGCCGAAGCTGCTCGTGCTCGACGAGCCCACCGCCGGCGTCGATCCGCAGAGCCGCCGCGCGTTCTGGGAGCGCCTCTTCGAGCTGGCCGCCACCGGCACGACGATCCTGGTCTCGACGCATTACATGGACGAGGCGGTGCGCTGTCACCGGCTGTGCATGCTGCGCGACGGGCGTCGGGCAGCGCTCGGACCGCCCTCGGCGCTGCTGCACGCGTTGCGCGGGCGGGTCGTCGAATGCCGCGTCCAGCGCATCGAGGCGGCGATCGCGCGGCTGGCCGGCGCGCCCGAGGTGGCGAGCATCACACAGCTCGGCGACACCGCCCACGTGCTGCTCGCGCCCGGCGTCGGGCCCGCCGAAGTGGCGGCGGAGACGCTGCGCGGGCGCCTCGAGGCGGCTGGCTTCTCGGGCGTCAGCGCGGCGCCCGGGACGGCCGCACTCGAGGACGTCTTCGTGGCGCTGATGCGCGGCGAGCAGCTCGAAACCGATGCGGCGGGAGTCGCCGGAGGAACACCGTGACGGTGCGATCGTCGCGCGCGTGGCTCGCGCTGCTGCGCGTCGTCGCAGTTGCGCACAAGGAGCTGCTGCAGCTCGTGCGCGATCGCCTCTCGCTCGGCTTCATCGTCGGAATCCCTTCGCTGCAACTGTTGCTGTTCGGCTATGCGATCAACCTCGACGTGCGCCACATCCCGACTGCCGTGGTCGACCAGGCCCAGACGGCGCTCTCGCGCAAACTGATCGGCGAGCTGGCTGCGACACAGACCTTCACGCCCAGCGTCGCGGTCCGCGACGAGCGCGAGGCCATGCGTCTGCTCGGCGCGAGCGAGGTCGGCGCTGCGATCGTGATCCCGCCCGACCTCGATCGCCGGCTCTACCGCGGCCGCGGCGCAGAAATTTCGATCCTGGCCGATGCGAGCAACCCGACCGTCGCCGCGGCCGTGGCGGCGGCAGGCGAAGGGCTCGGCGCGCTGCTCGCGTCGCGCGCGCAGCCCTTCGTAGTGCCGGGGCAGGTCAGCGTGGCGCTGCGCTCGCCGCCCGAGGACCGCGCGCGCTTCGGACCCGAGGCGGACGCCGTGCGCGAGGGCTCGCTGCGCATCGCGGTGGTGCCGTTCTACAACCCCGAGCGCCGCACGCCGGTGTTCATCGTGCCAGGGCTCGTCGGCGTCATCCTGACGATGACGATGATGCTGATGACCGCGCTCGCCGTGGTGCGCGAGCGCGAGCGCGGCACCTTCGAGTTCCTGATCGCGACGCCCGTGCGGCGCAGCGAGTTGATGATCGGCAAGGTGCTCCCATATCTCGTGGTGGGGCAGATCCAGGTGGCGATCGTGCTCACGCTCGGCGCGCTGATCTTCGACGTGCCGATCCGCGGCTCGCTCGTCGATCTGGCGCTCGGCGCTGCGGTGTTCGTGGCGGCGATGCTCACGCTCGGGCTGGTGATCTCGGCGCCGGCTCGCACGCAGTTCCAGGCGGTGCAGATGGCCTTCTTCTTCTTCCTGCCGTCGATGCTGCTGTCGGGCTTCATGTTTCCGTTCGACGCGATGCCCGAGCCGGCACAATGGATCGGCAGCGTGCTTCCGCTCACGCACTTCTTGCGCATCGCCCGCGGCATCCTGCTGAAGGGTGCGCCGCTATCGGCTCTGCTCGACGAGGTCGCAGCGATCGCGGTGTTCGGCGCCGTCACGCTCACGCTCGCGGTGTGGACCTTCACCAAGCGGATCGGCTAGCGAGTCGCTCGGGCACGCCGTCTCGGTGCAGCCAGCCAGAGCCGGGCGAAACGCGCGCTACTCGATCGCATCGACGAGGCGCCAGCGCAGCGCGGTCGCCGCGTCGAGCCGGACGCCGCTCAGCGCGAGCCAGGCCGTTCGCTGCCGGCCGATCCGGCGCGGCAGGCTCAGCGTGCCGCCTGCGCCCGGGATCAGTCCCATCGAGAGCTCGGGGAGCTGGAACCAGGCGTCCTCGCTTGCGACCACGCGACCCGCAAACGCCGCGAGCTCGATGCCGGCGCCGACGCAGGCGCCGTGCACGCGCACCAGGGCGCGGTCCCGCACTGACGCGAGTAGGCGCGCGGCGCTGCGCGTGGTGCGGATCGCGTGCGCGGTCGCGGGATCGGGCGCCTCGCCGAACTCGTCGAGGTCGCCGCCTGCGCAGAATGCGGGGCCGGCGCCGTCCAGCACGACCTGCGCGATCGTGTCATCGCTTGCGGCGAGCTGCAGCGCTTCGACCAGCGCATCGCGCAGCGCGGCGGAGTAGGCGTTGCGCCTTGCTCCGCGGTCGAGCGTGAGATGAAGCGACGCTCCGTCGCGTCGCACGCGCAGCGGCGCTTCCGACGCCGAGCGAGGCGCTGGCGAGACGGGTCGCGCCGCGAGCCACGCGCGAAACTCGAGACCCGCCTGCAGCGCCGAGTACGCGAACGACTCGGCGATCAGGCCCGCCTCGATCGTGAGCGTGTCGCCGAAGCGCAGCAGTTGCGCGAGCACCGCGGACGCGATCGGGGTCGCACGCACGGCTGCTTCCACGCAGCCGAGTTCGGACTCGGATGCGACGACGACGTCGAAGTGGCCGGCGAAGCGCCGCGCCGCGGGCGCTTCGGGATCGCGCACCAGCGCCACCGTCGGCGCGGCGAGCTGCGCGAGCGCGACCGGAACCGCCGCGTCGCCCGGGTCACCGTCGAGTTCGACCGCGAAGAGCGGCTCGCCGGCGACCGCGGAAAATGCCTCGAGCGCGCCGGGATCGCGCAGGCGCGCGAGCGCATCGCGCAGCGCGAGGGCGCGCGTCGTCATCCGGGCGGATCGCCGAGTAGCTCGGCCTTGAGCTGCCGGCGTAGCAGCTTTCCAGTGTCCGTGTACGGAAGCGCGACGCGGAACTCGATGCGTTCCGGTGCGCGCGACGAGCGCAAGCGTGCGCGCACGAAGTCGCGCAGCTCTTCGGCGCGCACCGTCGCGCCCGGCCGGAGCACGATCACCGCGGCGACGGCTTCGCCCCACTGCTCGTCGGGCAGCCCCACCACCGCACAGTCGGCAACGGCGGCGTGTTCGCGCAGCACGTCCTCGATCTCGCCGGGCGAGAGATTCTCGCCGCCGCGGACGATCACGTCGTCGAGGCGGCCGTCGAGGAACAGGTAGCCGTCGGCGTCGATGAAGCCGGCGTCGCGCGTCGGGAAGAAGCCGTCGCCGGTCAGCCGCGAGGCGTGCCCCAGGTATTCGCCGGCCACCTGCTCGCCGCGCACGTGGAACTCGCCGCGCTCGCCGGTGGCGACGGGCCTGCCTTCGGCGTCGCGCACTTCGACCTCGACGGACGGAAGCGGCCGCCCGACCGACGCGAGCCTGCGCCGCAGCGCGGGATCGTCGCTGGCGAATGCGGCGCGATGATCGTCGGGGCCGAGCAGCGCGATCGTCGAGCTGGTCTCCGTCAGCCCATAGGCGTTCGTGAACGCGACGTGCGGCAGCAGCCGCATCGCCCGCTCGATGACCGGGAGCGGCATCTTGCCGCCGCCGTAGGAGAGCGCGCGCAGCGCGGGCAGCGCGACCGGACGATCGATCAGCGCGTCGGCGATGCGCGCCAGCATCGTCGGCACCACGAACGCGTGCGTCACGCGCTCCGCCGCGGCGAGCGCGATCCATGCGTAGGGGTCGAAGTGCGGCAGCTGCACGATGCGCCGCGCGGCGTAGACCGACGACAGCACCGCCGCCATGCCCGCGACGTGATACGGAGGCACCGCGACGAGTGTGGCCTCCTCCTCGCCCGCGGCGCCGAATTCGACCGCAGCGAGGATGTACGACACCAGGTGCCGGTGGCGCAGCACCGCCGCTTTCGGCGCGCCGGTCGTGCCGCTGGTGAAGAGCAGGATCGCGATCGCATCGCCGTCGTCCGGTAGTGACGACACCGGTTCGAGCGCGCTGGGAGCGAGGAACGCGGCGCGCGTTACGGCCGCGATGCCCATCTGATCGCTGAACTGCGCCGCGCGCGCCGCGTCGGTGACGAGGTGCGCCGGCGCGATGCGGCCCAGCAGCGCTCCGATCTCGCCATCGGCAAGTCGATACGAGAGCGGCACGAACGGAACGCCGGCAGAAGCCGCGGCGAAGAGCGCGACCGGTACGGCCGGGCTGCTCTCGTCCAACAGCGCCGCATGGCGACACCCCGATGCGACGAGCGTCGCCGCCGCCCCGCGCGCCGCGCGTTGCAATCCCTGGTAGTCGAAGGTCGCGCTGCCGCAGCGGACGGCCTCGCGGTCGCCGAAGGCGTCCGCCGCCATCTCGAGCAGCATCGCGATGTTCATGGGCGCGCCGGCTCAGTCGGAGGAGGGCAGGGGCTTCGCGCCCTTGATGGTCAGCGCGACGTCTCCGAGCGCGAGCGTTCCCGCGCCGGGCTTGGTGCAGAGCAGCTCGAGGTCGCCGGCTGCGCTCACGTAGCGCTTGCCGATCAGCGTGCCGCCGGCGGCTTCCGGTGCGGGGGTCGCGCCGGGCGCGGGTTGCAGCGCGAAATCGATCAGCGGCGCGCCGCCGCAGCGCGCGTCGAGCTCATCCGTGGGCGCCTGGATCACCATCACCTCGGTCGTACACACGGCGCTGCGCAGTCGCGTTCCGGGCTTCATTCGCGGCATGCTTGTCCCTTCGGTTGCGAACGGGTCGCCATTCTCACCCAGCGCGACCCTCGCGGACAAGGAGCGCGATGGATCCGTTCGGGTGCGAGTCGCCGACGGACGCGAGTGCGCTGGACGCAGCGACCGAGTGGGCGCGCTCGGGCGCGATGGCGCTCACCGGTCGCGCGGAAGGTCCGCCGGTCGTCGCACCGGCCGCGGTGGCGGTCGCCGCGCGACGCGCGGCCGACACGTTTTGCGCACTCGCGCGGCATGGCGGCGCGATGCTGTCACTCGACGGACCGGCGCTGCTCGGCGAGCGCGCCGCCATCGCGGGCCTCGCGCGAAACGGGCGCGTCGCCGTGGGCGGCGGCTCGCGGCTGCTGCGCAGCGCCGATGGTTGGGTCGCGGTGAGCCTTGCGCGCCCCGATGACTTCGCAGCGATTCCCGCCTGGCTCGAAGTTGCAAAGCCGGAACCCGCTGCGGAGTGGGACCGGGTGGCGTCGCGCGCCCGCGAGTCGGCGACGCAGACGCTGGTCGATCGCGCGCGATTGCTCGGTCTCGCGGTCGCCGATGCCGCCGCGCCGTTGCGCCCGACGCGGCCGTGGTTGCACGTCGCGGCGCGCGGCGAAGCGTTGGAGCGACGGCCGGCCGATCGTCCGCTCGTCGTCGATCTGTCATCGTTGTGGGCGGGTCCACTCTGCGCGCAGTTGCTGCTGCTCGCGGGAGCGCGCGTGGTGAAGGTCGAGAGCGCAACGCGTCCGGACGGCGCGCGCTTCGGTCCCGCCGCGTTCTTCGATCTGCTGAACGCGGGCAAGGAGAGCGTCGCGCTCGACTTCGCCACGCGAGCGGGACGCGCTGCGCTGCAGCGGCTGCTCGCGCGCGCCGACATCGTCATCGAGAGCACGCGGCCGCGCGCGCTGCGCCAGCTCGGGATCGACGCCGAAGCGCTGGTCGCGACGCGTCCGGGTCTTTCATGGGTTGCGCTGACCGGCTACGGGCGGCGGGAACCCGAAGCGGGTTGGATCGCCTATGGAGACGATGCGGCGGCGGCCGCGGGACTCACGGTCGTGGCGGGTCGCGACGACGACGGGCCGCTGTTCTGTGGCGACGCGATCGCCGATCCGCTCGCGGGTTTGCATGCGGCGGCGGCTGCGCTCGCGTCGTGGCAGGCGGGCGGCGGCGCGCTGCTCGACGTCTCGCTGCGCGGCGTCGCCGCGCATGCGCTCGCTTGCGCGCCGGAACCAGTTGCGACGGGGGATCCCGTATTGCCGCCCCGCGCGCGCGCGCCGGCCGGCAGCGCGCGTCGGCTGGGCGCCGATACCGCCGCGGTGCTCGCCGAGTTCGGCTGAGCCGATCCCGACGGCCACGCATTTGCATTGCATCTGCAATGACGGGTAGCGTGCCCCGGCCAAGCAGCGGGCGCAGAGCCCGCGGCGTAGAGGAGGCAGCATGGCAGAGCCCTTCGGTGAGTCGCGCAACCTGATCGACGGACGGCTCGTTCCGTCGAGTAACGCCACGACCTTCGAGAATGTGAACCCCGCCACCGAGGAGGTCATCGGCGTCACAGCCGACGGCACCAAGGACGACATGGAGGCGGCGATCCACGCGGCGCGGCGCGCTTTCGACGACGACGTCTGGGCGAACGACCCGGCGCTGCGCGCGCGCTGCATCCGCCAGCTCCACGCGGCGCTCGTCGCCGCGCGCGAAGAGCTGCGCCAGGTGGTCGTCGCGGAAGCGGGTTCGCCGCTGCTGCTCACCTACGGCGTGCAGTGCAATTCATCGATCGACGACCTGCTCTACTGGGCGGACCTCGCCGAGAACTACGTCTATGAAGCGCCGATGAGCGACATCACCTTCATGGGCCAGCCACAGCGCCGCATCCTCCGGCGCGAGCCGGTGGGCGTGGTCGGCGCGATCACGCCGTGGAACTTTCCGCTGTACCTGAATCTCGCGAAGCTCGGTCCTGCGCTCGCGGCGGGCTGCACGATCGTGCTGAAGCCGGCCCCCGATACGCCGTGGAGCGCCACCGTCGTGGGTCGCCTCGTCGCGGAGAACACCGAGATTCCGGCCGGTGTCGTGAACATCGTGGCGTCCTCCGATCACCAGCTCGGCGAGATGCTCGCGGCAGACCCGCGCGTCGATCTCGTCACCTTCACCGGCTCGACGGCGACCGGCCGGCGCGTGATGGAAGTAGCGTCGCGCACCGTGAAGAAGGTGTTCCTCGAACTCGGCGGGAAGTCGGCCAACGTGATCCTCGACGACGCCGATGCGGGCGCTTTCGGTGGCGGCATCTTCACCTGCACCCACGGCGGGCAGGGCTGCGCGATCACCACGCGCATGCTGGTGCCGCGCACGCGCTACGACGAAGCACTCGGGATCCTCGAAGCCGGGTTCCGGGGCGCCAAGTACGGCGATCCAACCAACCCCGGTGTGCTGCAGGGCCCGCAGGTTTCGAAGCGGCAACAGGAACGCGTGCTCGACTACATCGAGAAGGGCAGGGCCGAAGGCGCGCGTTGTCTGGTCGGCGGCGGTAAGCCGGCGCATCTGCCGAAGGGCTTCTACGTCGAGCCGACGCTCTTCGTCGACGTCGACCCGAACGCCACGATCGCGCAGCAAGAGATCTTCGGCCCGGTGCTGTGCGTGATTCCGTACGACACCGATGACGATGCGGTGCGGATTGCGAACAACTCGATCTACGGGCTATCGGGCGCCGTGGTTTCGAGCAGTGAGGAGCGCGCGCTCGCAGTTGCGCGGCGCATCCGAACCGGGACGCTCGCGATCAACGGCGGCATGTGGTTCCACGTCGATACGCCGTTCGGTGGCTACAAACAGTCCGGAATCGGGCGCGAGAATGGCGTTGCCGGTTTTGAGGAATATCTCGAGACGAAGGTGATGGCGCTCCCGAAGCGATAGTCCGGTTCAGAAGTAGTGAGCCCAAAACAGGCCGGCTTCGAGCCAGGATTCGCCGAAGTCGCGCTCTGCAGTCATCCGCAACTCCAGCGCGTCGTCGTGGGTGATCGACACGCGTTGGTCGAGGCCGATCGTGATCTCGGTGTGCGGATCGCCGAGCGCGTAGCGAATCGCCGCCGCGTGCAGATGCGCGCGCCAGCGATCGCTTGCGTCCCCGAAGAGAACGCCCGCGCTGCCGCCACCGCCGAGCGCCCACGCGGGTCGCAGGTGCGACGACACGTCGCCGCGCAGCTCGACCAATCCATAGGCGAGACCGAGGTTGCCGAGCGACGTCGTGAGTCCCGCGCCGCCGCCGGTACGCCAGAAGTACGCCTCGTGCAGCTCGCCATGGCGCGGCACGAGGTCGCTCTCGAGCGCGGTGCCGAAGCGCCACGAGATCGGGTGGAAGAGCGCGTCGCGCGGTGCGAGCGAGACGATGTCGAGCAGCTTGAACTCGTGGATGCGGACCTGCTGCTGCTCGGGGTAGTAGCGGAGTGCGAGGTCGAAGAAGTCGATTTGCGCGCCGCGCGTGAAGCCGCCCTGGGGATCGAGTACGTCGTGGAACGCAGGACGCGCGCGGGCTTCGAGGAACGCGCGACCGTCGCGCACGCCGCCGCCGAGCCGCAGCCGCGCGGTGTCGTGACCGCGATCCGGTCGCACGCTGGGCTCCGGGGGCGGCGGACCGACTCCGCCCTGCACCGGCACCGCGCTGCGCGCGAGCAGCAGCGCGAGCGAGCGCGGCCGCTCCTCGTCGACGCGTTCCGGAGTCGCCCGATGGCGCAGCAGGTCGTACGCGAGCGCGAGCACCGCCGCGCGGCGCGGATCGGAGAGCGCGACGACCTCCGGATCGTCGGGCGCGCCCGCGCCGCTCGCGAGTGCACGCACCAGGCGAAGCTCGTCTCCGGACAGCGCGCGCGCATCGTACGCGATCTGGGTCGCCGCGGAGGCGCGCCAGGTCGGCTCGGCGGCGAGCCCGGCTTCGTCGAGCGTGGCGCGCACCGTGTCGGCCGGGATCGCCCAGACAGGGAAGCGCTGCTGCAGGTCGAGCGACGGTCTCGCCGCTTGCAGCAGACCGAGCAGCGCCCACGAGCAATTCTCGTCGAAGAAGTAATAGTCGAAGCGCACATCGCGCAGTTCCCAGACGTGCAACAACAAGCGCTCGACTTCGTCGTCGTGCAGGCCGAGCCGGTACTCCCAGATGTCGCGGCTTTCCCAGTCGCCGTACTCCTTCACCTTCTGCGAGTACGGCCAGAATGAGAAGAAACCGCCGTACGCGCCGCTGATTCCCTTGACCGCGAACACCGGTCCCGGATCGGTGCCGGTATCGGCAGCGAAGTTGACGGCCCACGCGAGCAGGTCACGGCGTTCCTCACCGGCGTTGGGCTTCGCCGCGTCGATCCGAATCAGCGTGTGGCCGAACATCGATGCGGGATTGTTCATGTACGCCTCGGGAAAGATCAGCGAGACGCCCTCGGTGGGACCGATCGTCGCGCGCCAGGTCGCGAGTTCGCGACACGGATGGTGCGCGAGCTGCGCGGCATCGAAGTCCAGCGCGCTCGCGAGCCACGCGTAGCGCGCCGGGAACGCGCATTGCGGATGCTGGCCGACGCGCGCAATCGCATCCGCCGGCGCGAAGAATGCCGCCAGCGTCGCATCGAGTTCCGCTTCGGGGTTGGTCTTGCCGTCCTGCGCCAGAAAGAAATCAGGCTGGTCTGCGAGGCTCGTCACGCCGTCGCCGAAGCGGTTCGGGCGGTAGTGGAGCAGCGCGCGCCAGATCGGGGATTGCGCGAGGTCGAGTGAGCGCGCACGCGCTTGCAGCGTCTCGATCGCGACGGGCGACGGCGTCGCGGCGATCGCGCTCGTCGTCCGCTCGCTCGCGCAGCCGAAGGCCAACGGGAGGACGAGCATCGCAACCACGGAACGCCACACGCGCGAACGCAGCTCAGCGGGAGTACGGCTCGTCGGGCTCGTAGAACTCTCCCTCCAGATCGTCGAGCTGGGTCTGGAGGAACGCGCGCGCTGGTTGGCTTCGCAATGCGCAAGCCTCTACAGCCCGAAGAGACGCTTCGCGTTCGCGCCCAGGATTTTCGCCTTGGCGTCGGCACCGAGGTCACCGCGCTCTCGCAGCGTTTTCGCGCTGTCGGGGAAATCGCTGTCCCAGTGCGGGTAGTCGCTGGCGTACAAGATGAAGTCCCCGCCCAGCGCGTCGACGACCGCGGGCAGCAGTGTTTCGCCCGCCTCGCACGAAACCCATACGTTGCCGGCGGCGATGTATTCGCGCGGGTCGCGCTGCCAGCCGTTCTCGATCCAGTCGCCGCGCTTCTCCCAGTGCTCGTGCATGCGGTCGAGGAAGTACGGCACCCACGTGACGCCGGCCTCGAGGAACGCGACGCGCAAGCGCGGATGGCGGTCGAAGACGCCGCCCGAAATCAGCGCGGTCATCGCGGTCATCTGATCGAACGGGAACGAGATGCAGTGCACCTGGATGTAGTTGGTGAAGCGGTCGACGCCGATCTGCGGCAGGTGGACGCCCGGTGCGCCGTGCACGCCGAGCGGGAGATCGAGATCGGCGGCCGCCGCGTAGAGCCGGTCGAAGTCCGGGTGATCGAGGTTCTTCCAGCGCATGGCTGGCGGAATCACCGCGCAGACGTGGCCCGCCTCCTTGGCCTCGCGCAGCACTTCGACCGACGCGTCGACGTCCTGCAGCGGCAACACGGCCGCTCCGAACAGGCGTCCGTTGCCCTTGTTGCAGAAGTCGGCGATGAAGCGGTTGTAGAGCCGCGCGAAACCAACGGCGAACGCAGTGTCCTGATAGCCAGGCACGCCGAGCGCGAGGCTCGGGAACAGCACCATCTGGTCGATGCCTTCGCGATCCGCGTCGGCGACGACGCCGGCGGGCGAGTGCGGGTCGTCGGCGTTCTCGCAAAGGCCGTGTTGCGGCGGGCAGCCGGCGCCCGGGCCGTCCGACTCCGGGTAGATGCGACCCTCGATCGTGAAGACCGGCGTGCCTTCGGGCGTGCGCGCGAGCTTCACCTTGTCGGGCCAGCGCGAGAGCGCCTCGGAGGCGAGGGCGACGCCCTCGATCACATGGGCGTCGGCGTCGATCGT
>CAYGWM010000042.1:0-6818 GCA_964353555.1 uncultured Spirochaetales bacterium | reverse complement strand
GCGCCTCGGAGGCGAGGGCGACGCCCTCGATCACATGGGCGTCGGCGTCGATCGTGAGCGACATCGGTTCCTCCACTTCGCCCCATGCCGAAGCGCTGCCACGGTATCACGGAACGCCGCGATCCTGCGCGCGTCGTCGCTACGCGGGCTCGCTGCCCGGCGCGAAGCAGATCGTCTTCGCCTCGAGGTATGCGCGCAGTCCCTCGGGTCCGAGTTCTCGGCCGAGACCCGACGCCTTGAAGCCGCCGAACGGACTCGTGAACGCCATCATGAAGAAGTTGACGTTGTACGTGCCGGCGCGGACCGCGCGCGCGATGTCGAGGCCGCGCGCGGGATCCGACGTCCACACCGAACCCGAGAGGCCGTACTCGGAATCGTTGGCGATGCGCAGCGCGTCGGCGTCGTCTTCGTACGGGATCGCGACCAGCACCGGACCGAAGATCTCTTCCTGCGCGATCGTCATTCGGTTGTCGACATCGACGAAGAGCGTCGGCTCGACGAACCAACCGTGGTCGAAGCCTTTCGGCCGGCCGCCGCCGACGACGCAACGCGCGCCTTCCGCTTTGCCCTTCGCGATGTAGCCGAGCACGCGTTCGCGCTGGCGATCGGCGACCAGCGGACCGATCTCGGTGGTCATCTCGCTCGGGTCACCGACACGCAGCTTCGCGACCGCCGCCGCCAGCGCTTCGACGCCCTCGGCGTAGCGCGAGCGCGGCAGCAGTACGCGCGTCTGCGCGACGCAGGCCTGGCCGTTGTTCATCGTGCCGGCGCCGACGATCTGCGGAATCACTGCGTCGAGGTTCGCGTCGTCGCAGACGATCGCAGCGGACTTGCCGCCGAGTTCCAGCGTGACCCGGCGCAGCCGCTCGCCGCACGCGGCGGCGATGCGGCGTCCCGCCGCGGTGCTGCCGGTGAAGCCGACCTTGTCGATGCCCGGATGCGTCACCAGGTACTCGCCGACTTCGCGGCCGGCCGGCAGGATGCTGACGACGCCCTTCGGCACGCCGGCTTCGTCCAGCGCGTCGGCGAGGATGTACGCGTCGAGGGGTGTTTCGGGCGCCGGCTTCACGACGATCGTGCAGCCAGCCGCGAGCGCGGGCGCGAGCTTCAGCATGATCGTGAACAGCGGCACGTTCCACGGCACGATCGCCGCGGCGACACCGATCGGTTCCTGACGCACCAGCGCCGAACCGATGAAGGACGGGCGACTCTCTTCGAACGCGAAGGTGCGCGCGAGCTTTGCGTAGAAGTCGAGCACCATGTTGGTCGCGAAGACCTGGCCCGCGTGCGAGAAGCTCATCGGGCAGCCCATCTCGCTGCTGATCGTCGACGCGATCTCGGCCGAGCGCTTTTGCAGTGACGCGAGCAGCCGGTCGAGCACGTCGGCGCGCTCGGAAGGCGTCGTGCGCGGCCACGGTCCGGAATCGAATGCCTGGCGCGCCGCGGCGACGGCGCGATCGACGTCGGCGCGGCTCGCCTCGGGCACGCGAGCGATCACTTCTTCAGTGAACGGCGAGATCACGTCGAACACCGCGCTGCTGGCCGGCTTCTGGTGATTCCCGCCGATATACAACGTTTCGCGAACGATCATGACTACCTCCAGTTGGGAAAAGCTGTGTGTGAGCGGGGCGGATCATACCGACGCAGCGGAACGCTCACACCGGCGATTCCATGGACAGGAAGACTCGCCGGCTGGATCAGATGTCTACGCCAATCGCGCAGGCGACGCCGGTGCCGCCCATGCCGCAGTACCCGCCCGGATTCTTGTCGAGGTATTGCTGGTGGTAGTCCTCGGCATAGAAGAACTCCGGGGCTTCGCGGATCTCGGTGGTGATCGCGCCGTAGCCAGCACGCTCGAGTTCTTTCTGGAACGCCTCGCACGATGCGCGTGCCACTTGCAGCTGCGCGGGCGTCGTCGCGTAGATCGCCGAGCGGTACTGCGTGCCGGTGTCGTTGCCCTGGCGCATGCCCTGGGTCGGGTCGTGGTTTTCCCAGAAGATCCGCAGCAGCGCCGCGTAGCTGGTCTTCGCGGGATCGAAGACCACGCGCACGACTTCGGTATGCCCGGTCATGCCGCTGCACACTTCGCCATAGCTCGGGTTCGGCGTCGCGCCGCCCGCGTAGCCGACCGCCGTCGAGTAGACGCCCGGCGCGGTCCAGAACTTGCGCTCGGCGCCCCAGAAGCAGCCCATCGCGAACACCGCGTCCTCGAATCCGTCGGGCCACGGCGGCACGAGCGGCGTTCCGAGCACGAAGTGTTCGGGCGGGACGGCCACGCGCTCGGCGCGACCGGGTAGCGCTTGCTCGGGTCGCGGCAGCCGGGGCTTGGTTGCGAAGATCGCCATGCAGGGGCCTCCTCTTTTGCGCAGCTTAGCTGGCACACGGCGCGACTGGGCTAGTTTGACGGCCCGTCAGTTTGGGAGGAGGCGCATGGCGATGAACGACCTGATCCTGGTGAGCGTGGACGATCACGTGGTCGAGCCGCCGGACATCTTCGCGCAGGCGCTCCCGGTTCAATACAGGGCGCGCGCGCCCCGCGTGATCCAGAACAAGAAGGGCGACGACATCTGGACCTTCGAGGGCCGCATGCTGCCCAACATCGGCCTCAACGCGGTCGCCGGTCGCGTGCCCGAGGAATACGGCATGGAGCCGACGTCGTACCGACAGATGCGCAAGGGATGCTACGACGTGCACGCGCGCATCGACGACATGAACGTGAACGGCGTTCTCGGCTCGATGTGCTTCTCGTCGTTCCCGGGCTTGTGCGGCCGTCTGTGGGCGCAGGCGCAGGACAAGGATCTCGCCGCGGCGGTGTCGCAGGCGTACAACGACTGGCACGTCGACGAGTGGTGCGCCGCGTACCCGGGTCGTTTCCTTCCGCTCGGCATGATCCCGATGTGGAATCCGAAGCTCGCGGCCGAAGAAGTCCGCCGCCTCGCGCGCAAGGGCTGCTACGCGATCTCACTGTCCGAGAATCCGGTCAGCATGAAGGTGCCGAGCTATCACGATGATGCGTACTGGGATCCGATCTGGCAGGCGTGCGTCGACGAGGGCGTCGCGGTCTGCATCCACATCGGCACCGGCACCGGCATCCCGACACCATCGATGGACACGCCGATCGATTCTTCGATCCTCGCGACACCGATGACGATCGCGACCTGCGCCGCGGATCTGCTGTTCTCGAAGGCGCTGCGGCGCTGGCCGACGCTCACCTTCGTGCTGTCCGAAGGCGGCACCGGCTGGGTGCCGTACTTCCTCGACCGCGCCGACTACGTCTACGAACACCACCACCAGTGGACCGGCCAGCACTTCGGCGCGCTGAAGCCGAGCGACGTGTTCCGCCGTCAGATCGTCTCCTGCTTCTTCGAAGATCCGGTCGGCGTCGAACTGCGACACCGGATCGGCATCGACATGATCACCTGGGAATGCGACTACCCGCACTCCGATTCCACGTGGCCCGAGGCGCCCGAGCGGCTGTGGCCGGTGCTCCGCGATCTGCCGCAACCCGACGTCGACAAGATGACCCACTCGAACGCGATGCGGATCTTTCGCTACGACCCGTTCGCGACGATCCCGCGCGAGCTCTGCACGGTGGGCGCGCTGCGCGCGCAGGCGAAGCACGTCGATCTGACACCGATCCGCGGCGTCGGCGGTCGGCCGCCGGGCATGGGCGCTGGCGAAGTCGTGCGGATGGCGCAGATCGTGAAGCAGCTCGCGGGTGCGATGGATGGGTAGCGGAGCGCTAGCCGGTGTCGTCTTCGAGCGACGCGTGCTCGAGCGTGAGGCCGCGCGTTTCGGGGACGACGGCGAGGAAGATTGCGACCGCGGGGATCATCGAGGCGATGGACAGCACCGCGATCGCGTTGCCGAGGCTGCCGAGAGGCGCGGCGAGCACGCTCAAGCCGAACATCGCGGTGACACCGGCGGCGGCGTTCATCAAGCGCGCGGCGCCGAGGTAGGTGGTGCGCAGCGCGGTCGGAAAGAGTTCCGCGTCGATGCAGCGATCGGCCAGTGAGAAGATCGACGTCGAGATCTGGTTCGCCGCCATCAGCGCGATCAGCATCGGCAGTGGCGACAGCGCTCCACTGCCGGGCGGCACGTAGTAGAACGCGACACCACTCGCGACCGCTAGCGTCACGCCGAGCAGAGAGGTCGGCCTTCGTCCCCAGCGATTCGTCAGTCGCGCGCCGAGCGGGTTGCCGAGCAGCCCGATGCCGCCGCCGACGAAGTACACGAGGCTCGCCGTCGCGGACGAGAGGCCGAGCGTCTTCACCATGTGGTAGTAGGGCCAGGTGGACGTGGCGGTGAGTGCGACCGGCTTCAGCAGCGCGACGGCGAGCAGGCCGATCGCACGGCGGCGATAGGCGCCGCCGAAGAGGTCGCGCGCGCGCGTCGCGGCGACGCGGCCGTGATCGCGCGCGGTGTTGAAGCGCTCGGTCTCGGCGAGTCGCGCGCGCACGAACGGAATCGCGAGCACGGGCAGCGCGGCGAGACCCCAGAACGCGCGCCAGCCGCCGGGTAGCAACGGCACCGCGGCCCCGATGATCAGCGCGAGCGCGCCGCCCAGTGACGCATAGAAGCCGAACCAGGCCTGGCCCGACGCGCGACCGGCGTCGGGACTGTGCTCCGCCACGACCACCGCGAGCGCCGTGACGAGCGTTCCGAGCAGCGCGTTGACGCCAATCTGCGGCAGCACGTAGAGCGGCACACCGGTCGCGAGGGCCGAAAGCAGCGCGAGCGGCGGGATCCCGGCGAATGCGAAGATCAGCACGCGCCGCCGGCCGTGGCGATCCGCGAGGCGCGTCAGTGCAGCGGTGCCAAACGCGCCGAGTGCGATCCAGCCCGCGATCGCGGTGATCGCAGCGTCGTCGAGCGCGAACTCGGTGGCGAGGAACGGCGCTGCGAGCCCGCCCAGCGCCTGGATGTAGAAGCCGTAGACGATCAGCGCAAAGAGCAGCCGCACGCGCTCCTCAGCGCGCCGCGCGCATGCGCAGATCGAAGTGGAAGAAGAGCGCGTCCGGCTTCGCTGTCCACATGCGTGCAGCAGCTTATCGGGGCGCGCTCTCCACGGGTAGCTCGCGGGCTAGCGCCGCCGTTCCTTGACCGCCGCCTCGAGACGCGCGCCGTACTCTGGATCGGCATGGCGGAAATGCCCGATCGAGCGCGCCACGATCTGCTCGTGCGCGACCTGCGCCAGGCTGCCGGCGATGTTGCGTATCAGCCGTTCGCGTGCGTCTTCGGGCATCAGCCGGTAAAGCGCGCCGGCTTGCGCGAAGTCGTCGTCCTCGGCATGCCGCTCCGGCGCGAACGAACCGGAGACCGCGTGCGACTCGAGTCCCGCGTAGAGCGGCTCGCCGGTCTGTGCGGGGCCCTCGAAGCTGTTGGGCTCGTAGTTCTTCGCGCGACCGCGGTTGCCATCGAAGCGCATCGCGCCGTCGCGGCCGTAGTTGGTGGCGCCACCGGGCACGCCTTGCGGTGCGTTGATCGGCAGCCGCGTGTGATTCACGCCGAGCCGATAGCGGTGCGAATCGCCGTACGCGAACAGGCGCCCCTGCAGCATCTTGTCCGGCGACGGACCGATGCCCGGCACGAAGTGCCCCGGATCGAACGCAGACTGCTCGACTTCGGCGAAGTAGTTGTCCGGGTTGCGGTCGAGCACCAGGCGCCCGACCTCGATCAGCGGGTAGTCGGCGTACGGCCACACCTTGGTGACGTCGAACGGATTCACGCGGTAGCCCGCCGCGTCGGCGTCCGGCATCACCTGCACCTTCAGCGTCCACGACGGGAACTCGCCGCGCTCGATCGCCTTGCGCAGGTCCTGCTGGTGGTGCTGTGGGTTCTCGCCGCAGACGCGCGCTCCTTCCGCGCTGGTGAGGCAACGGATGCCCTGGTCGGTCTTGAAGTGAAACTTCACCCAGAAGCGTTCGCCCGCGGCGTTCACCCACTGGAACGTGTGCGAGCCGAAGCCGTCCATGTTGCGCAACGTCGCCGGGATGCCGCGATCCCCGAAGAGCCAGGTAAACTGGTGGGTAGCCTCGGGGCTGTGCGAGAAGAAGTCCCAGACGTTCTCCGGCTCCTGCTCGTTGGTGTACGGATCGTACTTCTGGCTGTGGATGAAGTCGGGGAACTTCAGTGGATCGCGGATGAAGAAGATCGGCGTGTTGTTGCCCGCGAGATCCCAGTTTCCGTCTTCGGTGTAGAATTTCAGTGCGAAGCCGCGCGGATCGCGCACCGCGTCGGGCGCACCCTTCGAACCTGCGACCGTCGAGAAGCGCGCGAAAACCGGCGTTCGCTTGGCCTTGGCCGCGAACACCTTCATTCGCGTCCAGCGCGCGACGTCCGGGTTTGTCACTTCGAGGTACCCATGCGCCCCGGAGCCGACTGCATGGACGACGCGCTCGGGGATCCGCTCGCGATTGAAGCGCGCGAGCTTCTCGAGCAGGTGCTGGTCCTGCAGCAGCACCGGGCCGCGCGGACCCGCGGTCTGCGAGTTCTGGTTGTCGGCGACGGGCGCGCCGGATTCCGCACGAAGCTTGTCGGTCATCGGTTCCTCCAGTCGAGGTGCGTGGTTCGAAGCGCGAAAGCAGTCTGGCCGCTTTCTTCTGAGAGTTCCAATTCATTATTCGCCCTTCTGCGCGCCGCACGCTCTTGTCATGTGGCGCAGCCCGGTTTGAGCGCGCAGATCCGCCAGCTCGAGGAGCTGCTGGACGCGCGCCTCTTCGAGCGCGACCGCCGCAACGTGAGGATCACCGCGGCAGGCGAAGAAATTGTGCGGTGCGCGCGGGGTGCTCGACGAAGTGCGCGGAATGGCGCGAGAT
>CAYGWM010000041.1:19564-33134 GCA_964353555.1 uncultured Spirochaetales bacterium | reverse complement strand
TCGGGATCGGGAGGGCTCACGGCGGCACTGGCCCTCGCGCGGGCGGGGCGCCGCGTCGTCGTCTTCGAGCAACACCAGCTTCCCGGGGGCTACAGCCAGTCGTTCTCGATCGACGGCTTCTCGTTCAGCCCCGGCATCCACTACATCGGGCAGCTCGGTCCGGGCGGAGGTCTGCGGCGGATCTACGAAGGTCTCGGGGTCGCGGGCGATCTCGTGTTCCTCGAGCTCGACCCGGACGGCTACGACCGCGTGGTGGTCGGCGACCAGCGCTTCGACATCCCGAAAGGACGCGAGCGCTTCGCGGAGCGACTGAAGGAGCGCTTTCCGTCCGAAGCGGCGGGCATCGACGGCTATCTGGACACCGTCAAGCGGATGTCGAACGAGTTGGTGTGGGCATCGCCACCCCACGGCGTCCGCGACGCGCTGCTGATGCCGATCCGGATGCGCACCGTGCTGCGCTACGGACTGGTTCCACTCACGCGCTTTCTCGATCGCTTCAC
Source organism: uncultured Spirochaetales bacterium (assembly GCA_964353555.1). GTDB lineage: Bacteria > Myxococcota_A > UBA9160 > UBA9160 > PR03 > PR03. The sequence goes on along the minus strand of CAYGWM010000041.1, from coordinate 32,634 downwards.
ACGCGACCCGTTGCTGCGCGCGATCCTGTCGATCCAATCGGGCGATCACGGCATGGCGCCGTCGCGGGCGCCCGCGGTGGTGCACGCGAGTCTCCAGGACTATTACTTCGACGGTGGCTGCTACCCGCGCGGCGGAGGGCGTGCCATTCCCGACACACTCACCCGTCACATCCGCCAGCATGGTGGCGAGGTGGTGCTCGGTGCCGAAGTGCAACGGATCCTCGTCGAAGCCGGCCGCGCGATCGGGGTGAGACTTGCCGATGGCTCCGAGGTGCGCGCCGGCATCGTCGTCTCCAACGCGGATCCCGGTGTCACCTGGGGACGTCTCGTCGAGCCGCAGCACGTGGGCGCCCGCCTGCGCCGGCGCATCGCCCGTACGCGCTACTCGCTCTCGACGCTGAGCCTCTTCCTCGCGGTGGACATGGACCTGCGCGCGGCCGGGATCGATTCGGGCAACGTCTGGTACAGCCGCACGACCGACATCGACGCGGCCTACACGTTGGCCGAGCGTGGCGATTTCTCCGGTGCCGAGGAGATCCCGGGCCTCTTCTTCAACGCCACCACGCTGAAGGACCCGTCGCTCCGGAGCGATGGCCTTCACACGGTCGAGGCGATGGCGCTGGCGTCGCCGCGGGCCTTTGCGCGCTGGAGGAATTCGCGGCCTGGCGAGCGTCCCGCGGAGTACCTGCGCCTGAAGGAGCTGCTCGGCGACAAGATCCTCGATGCCATCGAACGCTTCGTGCCGGGCTTCCGGGATCGGGTGGTCTTCCGCTCGCTCGCGACCCCGCTCAGCAACATCCACTTCCTGCACGCCAGCGAGGGCGGCATCTACGGCACCGAGAAGACGCTGCGGAACCTGGGGCCCTTCAGCTTCCCGCTGCGCACACACATCCGGGGCCTCTATCAGTGCGGCGCCAGCACGCTCGCCGCGGGCATCAATGGTGTAACCAAATCTGGTTTGGCCGCCGCCGCGGCGGCGCTCGAGTGCGAGCCGGAAGAACTGCTGTCCGCCACCGGCCAATCGCTGCAGATCCTTCCGGCGGAAGATCCGTCGTGCTGGCCCGAGGCGCTGCGTCCGACGATCGCGGCCGCATCCGCATCGACACGCTGAGCACCCGGGACGCCGTTGCGCTCAGCTGCGCGCCGCGAGATACGCGACGACGCCCTCGAGTGTCGCGAGCTGCGCGTAGTCCGACTCTGGCACCTCGACGCCCGTCGTGGCGGCGAGGCCCTGCACGAAGCGGAGAAAGTCGATCGAATCGAGCTCGAGTACCTCGCGCAGCTCCGCGCCGGGCTCGAGCCGGTCGAGTTCTGCCTCGGGCGCGACCTCGCTGAGCGCGGTGAGGACGGCGGCGCGGATCGCTTCGCGGTTCACAGCTTCTCAGGCGCTTGCAGCAAGCGGTCCAGCGCGGCGAGGAAGCGGCTCCCGCGGTGGCCGTCGCTCGCGCGATGATCGGCCGCGAGTGTGGCGACGATGACCGGCCGCACGCCGAGAAGCCCCTCGTGCGCCCACGGCTGCGCGGCGACGCGGCCGAAGCCGACCAGCGCCACCTGCGGCGGATAGATCACGCCGTAGACGCTCTCGGCGCCCTGGTCGCCGAGGTTCGTCACGGTGAGCGTGGCGTCACCGAGTTCCGAGCTGCGCAACACGCCAGCCCGCGTGCGCGCGACGAGATCGCCGAGCTCGCGCATCAGTACGCTCACGTCCTTGGTGTCCGCGTCGCGCAGCACGGGCGCGACGAGCCCGCCCTGGCGCAGCGAGACGCCGACGCCGAGGTGGACGCACGCGGCCGGCCGCAACGCGCCGTCCACGAAGAAACCGTTCATTTCGGGTACCTCGCGCGCGGCGAGCGCGACGGCGCGGAGCAGCAGTACGGCGGGCAGCAGCCGGTCGGCCACTGCGCGCCGCGCATTCTCGGCCGCGAGCCAGCCGAGCGCGCGCGACAGGTCGATGCGCGTCGTGAGGTAGTAGTGCGGGATCTCGCGCTTCGAGCGCGCCATCGCGGCCGCCATCGCTTGACGGGCGCGCGCGGCGCGCAGATCGGTCGGCGGCGGGGCCGGTGCCGCGGGCGCGAGCGCAGCGCGCGGCGGCGAGGCGACCCGTTCGACATCGGCGCGTGTCACGGCGCCGCCCGGGCCGGTGCCTTCGACCGCCGCGACGTCCACGCCGAGCGATTGCGCGATGCGGCGCGCCAGTGGGGTCGCGTGCACGCGCCGCGTCGCCGGCGCCGCTTGGACCGGAATCGGCGTCGGCGCAACAGGCGGGGGCGCCGGCTCGCCGGCGGGGCGCAGCCGCGCGAGCGGCGTGCCGACCGGCACCTTTTGCCCGGCCGACACGAGCAGCTCGTCGACGACGCCGTCCTCCCAGATCTCCACCTCGATCACGGCCTTGTCGGTGTCCACGACGGCGACGATGTCGCCGCGGCGCACGGCGTCGCCCGGGCGCACGCGCCACTCGACGAGCGTCCCGGCCTCCATGTCGGCGCCGAGCGACGGCATCCGAAACTCGCTCACACTCTGCCTCCGAGCATCCGCCGGACCGCGTCCACGATGCGCGGCGGCTGCGGCAGCGCCGCGTCCTCGAGGTGCTTTGCGTACGGCATCGGCACCTCGGCGCTGCACACGCGCGCGGGTGGCGCATCGAGTTCATAGAATGCGCCCTCGACGATCCGCGCCATCACCTCGGCCGCGAGGCTGCCGCTGCGCCAACCCTCGTCGACGACCACGGCGCGATGCGTGCGCGTGACCGAGTCGAGGATCGTCTCGGTGTCGAGCGGCCGCAGCGTACGGAGGTCGATCACTTCCGCCTCGATGCCCTCGGCGGCGAGCGCATCGGCCGCGGCGAGCGTCTTGCCGAGTGTGCCGCCGTAGGCGAACAGGCTCACGTCGCGACCCGCTCTTCGCACCGCGGCGCGGTCGATCGCCACCGGCCCGGCGTGCGCAGCGAGTTCACCCTCGACGCCATAGAGCGAGCCATGCTCGAAGATCAACACCGGATCGGGATCTTCGAGCGCCGTCCAGAGCATGCCGCGTGCGTCCTCGAGCGTGGCGGGCGCCAGTACCTTGATGCCGGGGATGTGCGCGTACCAACCCTCCAGGCTGTGCGAATGCTGTGCCGCGAGCTGGCGCCCCGCGCCGGTCGTCATGCGAATCACGAGCGGCACGGCGAGCTGCCCGCCCGACATATGAAGAAGTGTGGCGGCGTTGTTCACGATCTGATCGAGCGCGAGCAGGCTGAAGTTCACCGTCATGATCTCGACGATCGGCCGCATGCCGCCGAGCGCCGCACCGATGCCGGCGCCGACGAAGACCGACTCCGAGAGCGGCGTGTCGCGGATGCGCTCGGGGCCGAACTCGTCGAGCAGTCCGCGCGACACCGCAAAGCACCCGCCGTAGCGACCGACGTCCTCGCCCATCAAGAACACCCGTTCGTCGCGGCGGAGCGCTTCGCGGTGCGCTTCGCGCACTGCGTCGCGGTAGCTCTGTCGGATGCGCGCGGGCGCGTCGTCGGGTTGGGACTCGCTCACGGAGACCTCGGCGGTGGGTCCGAGTAGACGAAGCGCTCGAGCTCCTCGACGGGCTCGGGGTGGCCCGCCTCCGCGAACGCGACGGCGTCGTCGATCTCACTCGCGATCTCGCGCTCGAGACGTTCGCGCTCGTCCGCGTCGAGCAGGCCGGCCGCGACGAGACGCTCGCCGTAGAGCAGGATCGGATCGCGCTGCTTCCACTGCTCCACCTCGTCCTTCGAGCGATAGAGCTGCGGGTCGTACATCGAGTGGGCCCGGAAGCGGTAGGTGTGCAGCTCGAGGAAGACCGGCCCCCCGCCTCCGCGCACCGCCAGCGCAGCGCGCCGCGCCGCCTCCGCGACCGCCAGCACGTCCATCCCGTCCACCGGCCAGGCGGGCATCTCGTAGCTCGCTGCCTTGACACAAAGGTCCGTCTCGGACTCGGAGCGCGCGAGCGCCGTTCCCATCGCGTAGAGATTGTTCTCGCAGCAGAAGAGCAACGGGAGCCGCCAGAGCGCAGCCAGGTTCATCGACTCGTGAAACTCGCCCTCCGCGACGGCGCCCTCGCCGAAGAAGCACGCCGTGACGCGCGAGAGCCCGCGCATCCGATCTGCCAGCGCCAGGCCGACGGCGAGCGGGAGCCCACCGCCCACGATCGCATTGCCGCCGTAGAAGCGCAGCGCGGTGTCGAAGATGTGCATCGAGCCCCCGCGGCCGCGGCTGCATCCTTCGACTCTTCCGAACATCTCGGCCATGATCGCGCGCGCCGGGATGCCGCGCGCGAGCGCGTGTCCGTGCTCGCGGTAGGTCGCGACGATTGCGTCGTCGGGCACGAGCGCCTGCATCACGCCGACCGCGACCGCCTCCTCGCCGATGTACAGGTGCAGGAAGCCGCGGATCTTCTCGGCCGCGTAGAGCTCCGCGCACTTCTCCTCGAAGCGGCGGATGCGCAGCATTTCTCGCAGCAGCAGCGGCGCCTCGTCGCGCGGCGGGAGCGTCATCGTTCCTCCTCGAGCGTCGAGACGTCGCCCTCCGGCAGACCGAGTTCGCGTGCGCGCAGCAGCCGCCGCAGGATCTTCCCGCTGCGCGTCTTCGGCACGCTGGCGACGAACGCGATCTCCTTGGGGGCGACCGCCGCTCCGAGCCGCTTGCGCGCGAATCCGGTGAGTTCCTTGCGGAGCGCCTCGCTCGCCTCGAATCCGCGCCGAACTGCGACGAAGGCCTTCACGATTTCCCCGACGACGGGGTCAGGCTTGCCAATCACGCCTACCTCGGCAACCGCCGGGTGCTCGAGCAGCGCGCTCTCGACCTCGAAGGGGCCGATCAGGTGGCCTGCGGACTTGATCACGTCGTCGGCGCGGCCCACGAACCAGTACCAACCATCGCGATCCCGCCGCGCGAGATCGCCGGAAAGGTAGAAGCCGCCAGCGAAGCACTTGCGGTAGCGCGCTTCCTCGTTCAGGTACGCGCGGAACATCGACGGCCAGCCCGGCCGCAGCGCGAGTTCTCCTTGCTGGTCCGGGCCGAGCTCCTCGATCGCGCCGTCGGGGCCGCGACGCACGATTGCGGCGTCGACACCGGGAAGCGGAAGCCCCATCGAGCCGGGACGCACCTCCAGCGCGGCGCAGTTCGCGATCATGATCCCGCCCGTCTCCGTCTGCCACCAGTTGTCGTGGATCGGAAGCCCGAGCGTCTGCTGGCCCCACACCACACATTCGGGGTTCAGCGGTTCGCCGACGCTCGCGACGAAGCGGAGCGCCGAGAGATCGCGCTTTTGCGCAAGCTCGGGCCCGGCCTTCATCAGCATCCGCACCGCCGTCGGCGCGGTGTACCAGTTGGTGATGCGCTCCTCCTCGAGCAGCGTGTACCAGCGCTCCGCGTCGAAGTCGGCCTCGTCCACGAGCATCGTCAGACCGTGCGTGAGCGGCGCGATGATGCCGTACGACGTGCCCGTGACCCAGCCAGGGTCCGCCGTACACCAGAAACGGTCTTCGGGGTGGAAGTCGAGCGCGTACCAGGCGGTAGCGTGGTGTGCGACCACGGCCTCGTGTACGTGCAGCGCGCCCTTCGGCGTGCCGGTCGTCCCGCTGGTGAAGTGGAGCAGCGCCGCATCCTCGGGTGCGGTGGGCGGAATCGTGAAGGCGTCCGATGCGCGCGCCATCAGCGACGCCCAGTCGCGCGTGCCGGCGGGTGGCGCGGCGCCGCCATCCACGACGAGCACGTGCTCGAGTTGCGGCAGCGCGTCGCGGAGGCCGGCGACCTTGCGCTCGTAGAGCGCGGCGGTCGTGATCAGCGCCCGCGCGCCGCCGAGCGCGAGCCGCTGGCGGATCGGCTCGGGGCCGAACGCGGAAAAGAGCGGGCAGAACACGCTGGCGTTCTTCAGCGTGCCGAGGGCCGCTACATAGAGCTCTGGAATGCGCCCGGCGAGTGCGAAGACCGCGTCGCCCTTGCCGACGCCGAGCCCGCGCAGCGCGTTGGCGAAGCGGCTCGTCTCGGCGGCCAGCGCGGCGTACGAGAGCTCGCGCACGGCACCGTGACGGCCGCGCCAGCGGATCGCAACGCGATCCCGGCGCGGCCCGCTGGCGTGCCGGTCCACCGCTTCGTGCGCGATGTTGAGACCACGGCCCCCGGGAAGTCCGTCGAGGCGCTGTCGCGCTGCTTCCCAGCTGAAGCGGGTGCGCTCCTCGCGATAGTCGAGCAGGTTCGGTGGCACCCGAAACTGCTCGCGACGTTTCACGATGGATTGGAAGCGCAGCGCAGCGTCGATCGGCGCGGTCACAGCGGGCGATTCCGCAAGATGCGTGCCCGCAGCGGGCCGGCATCCACGCAGTGGCCCGCCGCGCCGAGCTCGCGGTGTCCGGTGGACGCCGCGGCGTAACGCCTCAACTGCGAGGCGCTGCGTCTCGTGTTGCGTGGTAGCAATGATCCGGTCGCCGATGCTCCGAGCTGTGCTGCCATGGCGCGTCGGCTCTTCGCCCGGCACGGCGCCTGCACGCCGACTTGATGCGCCGGCTTCCGATCGGCGCAGGAGGATTCGTGATGCATCGCTCCGAGACACTCGAACTCGCAAGCTGCGCGGTCTGCGGCGCCGAGATCGCCCCCGCCCGGGACCGGGCCTACGCGGCGGGTACGGACGCATTCCTGTGCTTTGCCTGCGCAACCCAGCGGGGTGGAACCTGGGACGAAGCGCACGACCGGTGGCTCGAGGCGCCCGACACGAGTGGCTTGCCGCTGCGTGACGACTGAGCGCTCGCGCGATCCCATTCAGGTGGACGGGGCGCCCGCGTCGTGCGGTGCCGGGTGCCCTCGCAGCCGCGCGATCGCACGAGTGCCCGCGCGCTGTGCGTCGTCCACCAGCGTGTAGACCACCGGCACGACCAGCAGCGTCAGCAGCGTCGACGTCACCAGACCGCCGATGCAGACGATGCCCATCGGGTTGCGCCACTCGGAGCCGTCGCCCCGCCCGAACGCGACCGGCAGCATCCCGAAGATCGTCGAGACCGCCGTCATCAGCACCGGCCGCAGCCGCGTCGGGCCTGCCTTCTGGACCGCTTCGAGCAGTGGCAGCCCGCGCGTGCGCAGCGTGTTGGTGTAGTCGACGAGCAGGATGCCGTTCTTCATCACGATGCCCATCAGCATCAGGAACGAGATCTGTCCCATCACATCGAGCGAGTAGCCGGAAAGCCAGATCGCCGCGAACGCGCCGATGAACGACAGCGGCGCCGACAGCATGATCGTGAACGGATGCACGAACGAATCGAACTGCGCGGCGAGGATCATGTAGATCGCGACCATCGCCAGCGCGAACGCGAAGAGCACCGCGGAGGTGGTTTCGCGCAGCCGCTGGCTCGGACCGACCGGCTGGAAGCTGGTGTCGGCCGGAAGCTCGAGTTCTCCAGCAAAGCGCGCGATCTCGACGTCGGCATCGCCAGCCGACTTGGCGTCGAGGTTGCCAAAGACGGTGATCGAGCGCGTGCGGCTCTCGCGATCGATCTGGACGGGGCCGCTCCCGATGCGCGGGGTCACCAGATTTCGCAGCGGCACGAGCGCTCCACTCTGCGCGCGCACCCGCACCAGCTCGAGCTTCTCGAGGTCGTCGCGGTACTCGGGGCTCACCTGGACGCGGACGTCGTAGCGCTCGCCGCCCTCTTCGAAGCTCGCTGCCTTGTAGCCCGCGTAGAGCGCCGACACGGTGCGACCGATCTGCAGCGCCGATACGCCCAGGTCGGCCGCGCGCTCGCGCGTGATGTCGAGCGCGATCTCGGGCTTGCCCGTCTCATACGAGAGGTAGAGGTCCGCGTAGCCGCCGGCGGCGCGCATCTTCTCGACCAGCGTCGATGCGTAATGCTGGAGCTTCTCGATGTCGGGACCGCGGAAGGAGTACATCAGCTGCGCGTTGCGCGAGCCCGGCAGGCTGATGATGCCGAGCTCTTCGACCGCGAGGTCGCGCAGCGGGAGCTGCTTGGCGCGGATGCGGGTGCGCACTTCGTCCATCAGCTGCTTCTGCGTCTTCTGGCGCTCGCTCTTGTGGACGAGTTGCACGTAGACCAGCGCCTCGTTGATGCGCTTCTTCGCGCCCGAGCCGATCGTCGAGAAGGTCAGCGACACTTCCGGGATCGTGCGCAGCTCCGCCTCGACCGACTCGACCACCACGAGCGTCTGCTCGAGGCTGCTGCCGAGCGGGCGCTTCAGCCAGACGTTGAACTCGGCGCGGTCCTCCTGCGTGACGAAGTCGATCGGTACGGCGCCCGCCAGCGCGATGCCGCCGGCCATCGCCGCGAGTGCGATCGCGATCACGGTAGGCCGGTGGCGCAATCCCACCGCGAGCACGCGCCGGTAGGCCGCCTCGAGCGCGAGGTAGCCGCGTTCGAGCGCCCAGAACACGCGCCCCTGCCGTTGCTGCACGCGCAGATAGCGGGCGCACAGCATCGGCGTCAGCGTGAGCGATACGAGCATCGATGCCAACACCGCGCTCGTCGCGACCAGGCCGAACTCGCGGAAGAAGCGCCCGACGATCCCCGACATGAATGCGATCGGCACGAACACCGCGCAGGTTGCGAGCGTCGTCGCGACCACCGCGAGCCCGATCTCGTCGGTTCCGACCGATGCGGCTTCGGCCGGCGACCGGCCTTCTTGCTCCATGTGGCGGTAGATGTTCTCGAGCACGACGATCGCGTCGTCGATCAGCATGCCGATCGACAGCGAGAGCGCCATCAGCGTCATCGTGTTGAGCGTGAAGCCGAACGCGTAGAAGAATACGAAGCTCGACACCAGCGACGCCGGGATCGCCAGCGCGGTGATCGCCGTCGAGCGGATGTTGCGCAGGAAGAGCAGTACGACCAGCGCGGCGAGCACGGCGCCGTAGGCGATGTCGATGGCCACGTCGCGGATCGCCGCGGTGATGAAAACGGATGAGTCGAGCGCGACTGCCATCTGGTAGCCGGGCGGCAGCTCGCTGCGAATCCGCGCGAGTTCCTCCTTGACGGCCTTCGCGACCTCGACGGTGTTCTCGCCCGACTGGCGGCGCACCAGCAGCGACACGCCGCGCTTGCCGTCGAGTCGCGAGACGGTGCGCTCTTCCGCCATCCCGTCCTCGACGGTGGTCACGTCTTCGAGGTGGATGGTGCGGCCCTGCCGCTCGGCCACGACCAGGCGGCCGAACTGATTGGCGTTGGTCAGCTTGCCGAGTGTCTTCAGTGACCACTCTCCGCTGCCGGTATCGAGGCGCCCGCCCGGCAGCTCGACGTGTTCGCGTTGCAGCGCGGCGATCACATCGTCGACCCCGAGGCCGTAGCCACCGAGACGCACCGGGTCGATCCAGACGCGGATCTCGCGCGCGCGATCGCCCGCGAGTGTCACGCTGCCCACGCCCGGGACGCGCTCGAGTCGCGTCTTCACGCGCTTGTCCGCGAACTCGGAGATCGTGCGGATCGCGTGGGGACCAGAGAGCATGATGGCGAGGATCGGCGCTGCGTCGGGATCGACGCGGTTCACCACCGGCGCCTCGGCGTCCTGCGGGATGTCGCCGCTCACCGCGGCGACCCGATCACGGACCTCCTGCACCTTGCGCCCGATGTCGTACTCGAGCTCGAACTCGATGTAGATCAGCGACAGCGAGTCGGTCGACTGGCTCGAGAGCGAGCGGATCCCCTCGATGGTGTTGATCGATTCCTCGAGGACCTGCGTCACCTCGCGCTCGACCGTCTCGGGCGCAGCGCCCGGAAGGGGCGTTACGACCGTGACGATCGGCATCTCGACGCGCGGGAAGAGGTCGACACCGAGCCGGGGCAGCGAGACGATCCCGAGCACGATCAACCCACCCACCAGCATCACGGCGAACACGGGACGGCGGATCGAGATGTCGGCGAGTCTCACTGCGTGGCGTCCCTGTCTTCCTCTCGCGCCGCCACGCGCACGCGCATGCCCGGCGCGAGCTGGCCCGTCGCTCCGTCCACGATCACTGGCGCGTCGACGCGCAGCCCGTCGAGCACCTCGACCTGGTCTTCGGTGACGACCCCGAGCGTCACCGGAACCGGCGTGGCGACGCCATCGCGCACGATGAAGACGCGCGAGCGGCCGTCTTCGGAACGAACGGCCGCGCGCGGGATGACCAGCACATCGCGCTTCGACTGCGGCACGATCTCGATCAGCGCGAAGACGCCCGCCTTCAGCGCGTGGTCGGCGTTGGCAACGCGCATCCGGACCGTGTAGGTGCGGGTCGCCGGGTCGATCGCGTCGGACACCGACTGCACTTCGGTCTGGATCGGCGCCGCGATCCCCTCGATGTGGATCAACGCCGGATCGCCGACCCGCACCAGCGAGAGCCGGCTCTCCGGGATCGTCGCGCGCGCTTCGAGCTCGCCGCTCTCCTGCAGCACGACGACGATCGTCTGCGGCTGGACGAGCGCCGTGGTGCCTTCGTCGGCGAGCCGCGCGACGATCGATGCGGCGTAGGGAGCCACCACGAGCGTGCGGTCGAGCTTGTGTTGCGCGAGCGCCAGCGCCTGCACGGCTTGCTCCTCGCCGGAGCGCGCCACCGCGACGCCGGTTTCGAGCTTCTCGATCTGCTGGGCCGGGACGATGTTCTGCTTCTGCAACTCGCGGGCGCGCGCCAGGTCGGCTTCGACCTGGCGCTTCTCCGCGCGTGCGTGATCGAGCGCGGCCTGCGCCTGGCGCAAGCCCATCTCGTACGGCTCGCGGTCGAGCTGGAACAGCGGCGCACCGGCTTCCACGCGATCGCCTTCGTCGACGAAGACGCGCTCGATGCGGCCCTGCACCTCGACGCCGATCTGGCTCTTGCGCTTGGCCTCGAGCGAGCCTGGCGCGTCGATGCGCTGGACGATCGCACCACGTCTGACCGGGACGGTGTGCACCAGGGTCTCGGCCTCGGCGGCCGGCTCCGCGCTCGCGACAGGCGGCGCTGGCGAGTCGGAGCGCGAGCAAGCGCCGCTCGCGGCGCCGAGAGCGAGGAGCGCGAGCAGCGGAGCGATGCACCTCGTCACGCCGTGTGACCGAATGTCTCGTTTTGTGTCGATGCCTGCGCCGATCCGCCCCGTCAAACGCCTCTCCCGCGAGCAAATGCCTCGCCTGCGCGCTGCTCGGCCTCGGTGCGAAACTCGTGCCGCACGCGGTACCAGGTAGCGCAGGGCCAGAGCTGGGTCGCTGCGCGACGGCGTCCGTACGCGACGGCCATGCGCGGCCGAGCCGTGGCGATGCCGGCAGCTGCTGCTCGCTGCTGCGACGTCGATGCGCGCTTCGGCTTGCAGCTCGACTCGCTCTCCAACGAGCAATGAGCTCGCGATGGCCAGGCGTATGACGACCGTCATAACCGGCGGCGCGACATCGGCCGACATTGGATCGAGTTCAAGGGAGTCATCCATGGCGTTGGTCGACATCGAAAGCGAGCTGAACGATCCCGAATGCGCGGTCCGCGACCAGGCACACAAGTTCGCCGAAGAGGTGATGCGGCCTGCCGGCGCCCAGCTCGACAGGCTCGCGGACCCAGCCGACGTGATGGCGCGTGACTCTGTTCTGTGGCAAGTCTTCGACCGCTTTCGCGAACTCGACTTCGACGCCCTCGAGTCACCGGACCCCGATGTCACGCCCGGGCAGGCGGCGCGCTTGCGCTTCCTGGTCAACGAAGAACTCGGGTGGGGCGACTCCGGTCTCGCGATCAGCCTCGGCGTCGCGGGTTTCCACCGTTTCTTCGCGAAGCTCTCGGGGCGGCCGGAGCTGATCGAGCGCTTCTGTGCTGCGGGCAGCCGCGAGATCGGCTGCTGGGCGGTGACCGAGCCCGACCACGGCAGCGATACGCTGGCGTTCGACCAACCCCAGTTCCGCGACGCCAAACTGCGTGCCAACTGCATCGCACGCAGGGAGGGCGACGCATGGGTGGTTCGCGGCCAGAAGTCCGCGTGGGTTTCGAACGGAACGATCGCGACGGTCGCTGCGCTCTTCTGCACGATCGATCCGAGCCATGGATTCGAGGGCGGTGGCGTGGCGATCGTGCCACTCGATCTGCCCGGGGTGTCGCGCGGCAAGCCGCTCGACAAGATCGGCCAGCGCGCGCTCAATCAAGGCGAAATCTTCTTTGACGAGGTCCGCATCCCGGAGACCTACATGGTCGTGGGCAAGGAGGCCTATGGCTTCGTCGTCGAGCAGGTGCTGGCAATGGCCAACGCGGCGATGGGCACGATCTTCGTCGGTGTCGCACGAGCCGCGCTCGAGCACGCGCTCGCCTACTCGCACGAACGCATCCAGGGTGGGCTCCCGATCTTCCGTCACCAGAGTGTGAAGGCGCGCCTGTTCAAGGCGTTCACGCAGGTCGAGGCGGCGCGCGCGCTCGCGCGCCGGGTCGCGTTCTACAACGCCACGCAACCGCCGCTCGTCCAGTACTCGATCGCATCGAAGGTGTTCTGTACGCAGACCGCCTTCGAGGTCGCGAGCGGCGCAGTGCAGATCTTCGGCGGCAACGGTCTCTCGCGGGAGTATCCGATCGAGAAGCTGCTGCGCGACGCACGCGCCTCGATGATCGAGGACGGCTGCAACGATCTGCTGAGCCTGGTCGGAGCCGAGAAGCTCTGGTGACCGCGCGCGGCCGCGCCGCGCCAGCGAGGAGTTCGTCATGGAACTGCGAGAAGTCATCGGGCGGCGGCGGTCGATCCGCTTCCTGCTGCCCTACAAGCCGGTCGAGCCGGACAAGATTCAGCGTATGCTCGAGGCGGCGCGGATCGCTTCGCACTGGGGCAACGTGCAGAGCCTGCGCGCCGTCGTGGTGTTCCGCGACAGTGCGACGCCCGAAGCGCTCGAGGCGTTGATGGCGCCGATCGCGGGGTTCCAGATCCGCCTCGCGCCGGTCGTGATCGTCTGGTATCTCGACACCGCTGCGGTCGACGAACAGGCAGACCGCTTGCGCGAACTGATGCGCGCCGGCGCGCTCGGCTTCGGCGAGGGCAAGCACAAGGCCCTCGAAGACCAGCTCATCCCGGTGTTCCGCGGCCTCGGCGACAAGTTGAAGGAGCCCGGGCTCGGCGAGGTCGACTGCGGCCAGGGCATCGCGCAGGC
>CAYGWM010000041.1:0-19464 GCA_964353555.1 uncultured Spirochaetales bacterium | reverse complement strand
GCGCCGAAGCCGTGGCGCGAGGCAGAGCTCGAATACTTGAAACACGCGCTCGACATCAAGGGGCACGGCCTGCTCTGAGCGCGCCGCGCGGGAGAGTGAGTTCAATGCGTTGCAACGCGATCGTGGCGGGCGTCGGCATGACGCAATTCGGGAAACACCTCGAGACGGGGCTGAAGGCGCTCGGTGCCGACGCGGTACAGAGAGCCGTCGCCGACGCTGGGATTTCACTCGGCGACCTCGATGCCGCCTACGTCGGCAATGCTGCCGCGGGCCTGGTGACGGGACAGGAGAGCATCCGCGGCCAGGTCATCCTGCGCTCGATCGGGCTCGGCCGCTTGCCGGTCGTGAACGTCGAGAACGCGTGCGCGAGTGGCTCGACCGCCCTGCATCAGGCGTGCGCGATGGTGAGCGCGGGACACTTCGACTGCGTGCTCGCACTCGGCGTCGAGAAGCTCTACCACGCCGACAAGCAGAAGTCGTTCGCCGCCTTCAGCGGCGCCGTGGACGTCGAGGCGCTGCAGGAGATCCTGGCGCGGCTGCGCTCGGCCTCACAAGCTGCGGGCGGCGAGAAGAGCAGCGTCCCGGGCGAGAAGCGTTCGATGTTCATGGACATCTACGCGGCGGCGGCACGCGCCCACATGCAGCGCTACGGCACGACGGTCGAACAATTCGCCGCGGTGTCGGCCAAGAACTCCTTCCACGGCAGCTTGAATCCGCGTGCGCAGTTTCGCGAGGCCCTCTCGGTCGCCGAGGTGCTCGCGGCGCCGATGATCGCGCCGCCGCTCACGCGGCCGATGTGCTCGCCGATCGGCGACGGCGCCGCCGCGGTGGTGGTCGTCTCGGAGCGCAGGGCGCGCGAGATCGGGGTCGCGAAGCCCGTGCACGTGCGGACCAGTGTGCTGCGCTCGGGATGGGACCACGGGATGGACGAGCCGGGAACCGTCGAAGTCTGCGCGCAGGAAGCCTACCAGGAGGCAGGCGTCGGCCCGACCGATCTCGACGTCGTCGAGTGTCACGATGCCTCTGCGCCCGCCGAGATCATGGCCTACGAATCGCTCGGTCTGTGTCCGAAGGGAGAGGGCGGCAAGCTGGTCGAATGTGGTGCGACGCGACTCGGTGGACGCCTTCCGGTGAACACATCGGGGGGCCTGTTGCGCAAGGGACACCCGGTCGGTGCCACCGGCGTCGCCCAGATCGTCGAGCTGGTGGAGCAGCTCCAGGGACGCGCCGGGGCGCGCCAGGTGGAGGGCGCGCGCATCGGCCTCGCGCACAACGGCGGCGGCAACATCGGCACCGACGCCGCTGCCATGTGCGTGACGATCCTCGGCTGCTGACGATGCGCGAGCGTAACGAGGCGATCCTGGCCGACCTCGTGCGCAGCCGCGCCGAGCGCAACCCCGACCTCGACGTCCTCACCTTCGAGCACTGGAGCCTCGACGGGGGCGCGACACCCGACGAGGTGCGCAGCTACGCGGACCTCGCCGAGAATGGCAATCGCCTGGCCGCCGCGCTGATCGCTCGCGGCGTCGCGCGCGGCGATCGCGTCGCGCTGATGATGCGCAACCACCCGGAGTACGTGGAGGCGATGATCGGCGCCTCGATCTCCGGCGCGGTGCTGGTGCCGATCGACCCGCGCACGCGGGGTGAGAAGCTCGCCTTCCTGCTGCGCGACGCGGGCTGTCGCGGTGTGTTGTGCGCCGACTACTGCCTGGCCGCCGTGACGGCGGTGCGTGCGCAGGCGCCGTCGCTGTCGTTCGTGCTCGCGCTCGAAACGCGCGAGGGCCCGGATGCGATGCCGCTCACCGAGGTGCCCGGCGTGCAGTCGCTGCGCGAAGTGCTCGCGACGCCATCGCCGACGCTCGACGTGCGGCTCGAGAGCCCGAACGATCCCCTTCAGATCCTCTACACCTCGGGAACGACCGGGGATCCAAAGGGTGTCGTGTTCCCGAACGTGCGCTTCGGCGGCTTCGCGTTGCTCGGCGCGCTGCTCGGCTACCGCGCGGACGAGCGACCCTACACGGGTCTCTCGCTGACCCACGGAAACGCCCAGGCGGTGACGCTGGGTCCGTCGCTGGCGATGGGCTTGCGCGCGGTGTTCAGCCGCCGCTTCACCAAGTCGAAGCTGTGGGATGTGTGCCGGCGCTACCAGTGCACCACCTTCTCGATGCTCGGTGGTATGTCTACGGCGATCTACGGTGAAGCGCCGCGCCCGGATGACGCCGACAACCCGGTTCGCTTCGTAGTGTCGGCGGGGATGCCGGCGGCGCTGTGGGGCGCGTTCGAGAATCGCTTCGGCGTGCAGATCTTCGAGTGGTATGGCGCCGTCGAGGGCGGGCTCGCCTGCAAGCCGATCGGCCAGGGACCGATCGGATCGTTCGGCAAGCCGGTGCCCGGGCTCGAGATGAAAGTCCTCGACGAACGCGATCAGCAGTGCACCCCCGGCGTCGTCGGCGAGATCTGCTCGCGTCCGTCCGGCGGCACCGCGGTGGTCGAGTACTACCGCAACGCGGATGCCTCGGCGGCCAAGACGCGGGGCGGCTGGCTGCGCAGCGGCGACATGGGCCACGCGGATGCCGACGGCTGGCTCTTCTTCGACTTCCGCAAGGGCGGAGGGATCCGGCACAACGGCGACTTCGTGAACCAGGGCTTCGTCGAGAAGGTGGTGGCCGAACATCCCGCCGTCAGCGACGTCTTCGTCTACGGTGTGCCCGCCGCGTCGGGCGCACCGGGTGAGAAGGACGTAGTGGCCGCCATCGTGCCCGCGCCTCGAGTTGCGTTCACAGCCGCAACCGCGGCGTCCCTCTTCGAGCATTGCCGCAAGGGGCTCGAGTCGAACTTCGTGCCGACGTATCTGCAGGTGGTCGGCGAGATCCCGAAGACCGCGTCGGAGAAACCACAGGAGCGATTCCTGATCGATGGCTTCGCGCCGGGTGCGCCGAACGTTCATCGGGAGGAGCGCCGCTAGCCCGGACCGATGCCAAGGCGGCTCTCGACTACCCGAAAGCGGAGTTCGTGGCGACGGTTCGAAGCCGCGCGCTCGCGGAGAAACTCCGCAACACGCAGCGAGCCGTCGCTCCCGCCGTTGCCACCGGCGATTGGTCGTCACTCGAAGACGCTGGTACGGACGACGACCTCGCCGTCGAGTACACGCGACGCTTCGACGTCGGGGAGGGCGGTCCCCTGTCCGCTCTACACCGGCTACGGATCCGCCGCCGCGACGCTTGCTCAGGCGCTGTGGATCTCTGCGTCGATGCGTCGCAGCAGTTGCTCCTCGACCGCCTCGTGCGCTGCGAACGATTCGGCGAACGCGCCGAGGTCGCGCGCGGTGTTCACCCGATCGCCCGCGCCCAGCCCCACGTCGATTTCTTCGAGCCGCGTCCGGAAGCCGTCGTGCGCCACGACGAGGCCGTCGAGGACGCCGCGATGGGCGGGGCGCAGCGCGCGCAGCGATGGATAGTAGAGCCGGTCCTCCTGGTCGATGTGGGATTCGACGGCCTCGCGGAGCCGCGCGAAGGCGCCGCGAATGGCTTCGGGAGGATCGTCCTCGCGCAGTGCCATGAGGGCCTCCTCGAACATCGCATCGAGCTGGCGGTGTTGCTCGGAGATGGAGTGCTCGATGGAGCGATCGTCCCAAGTCATCGGGTCCCCTTCGGATCGTCGCGGTGCTGCGCCCGTCACGCGTCCGTTATGATCCGCATCATGACGGGATCTGCACGCTTCGCGGATCCAGAGGTGGCGCGTCGTCGCGAAGTGCACCGACGCCAGAAAACGCCCGCGGCGGAGCGCAGCATCCAATTGGACGACCTGCCCGCAATCGCGATCGAGCAGGCGGAGTTCTTCCGGGCCCTCGCACCCGAGCAGCTCGCGCGCGTGCGCCCTCAACTCCGCGAGCGACGCGTCGAGCGTCAGCGCGCTCTCTTCTTCGAAGGCGAAGCCGCGGAGTCACTCTGGGTGCTCGGGCGCGGACAGGTGCGTCTCTACAAAGCGTCGGCGAGCGGCCGCGTGACGACGCTCGAAACGCTCGGCCCCGGCCGCATCTTCGGCGCGATCTCGGCGCTGGAGCAGGAGATCTACTCGGCGAGCGCCGAGGGCGTCACGGTGGGCGTCGCCTGGTGCCTGCCCCGCAGCGTGCTGCTGAAGCTGCTCGCCGAGGACCCGCACGTCGGGGTGGAAGTTCTTCGAATCGTGTCGCGCCACCTGCACGAGGCCCATGAGCGGTTGCGCTCGTTCGCGCACGACGCTGCACCCGCGCGCCTTGCGCGCGCGTTGCTCGACGCCAGCAGCGACGGCGAGGCCCACGTCACGCGCCGCGCGCTCGCGGAGGCGGCCGGGACCACGGTCGAAACCGCCATCCGCGTGCTGCGCCGCTTCGAGCGCGAGGGAGTGCTGCAGGGCGAGGCCGGCCTGCTGCGGGTATTGGATACCGCCGCGCTGCGAAGGATCGCGGGAGTCTGAGGATGGCGGGCCGCTCGCCTCGGGCCGAAGCGGTCGGGCGCGGGCGCTAGCGCAGCGCACGAAGTGTGTGCTCCCGGAGCGGTCGCTCGGTCTTCTTTCGGGCAGGCTTCTTCTGGTCCTGGGAGCGCGCGAGGATCTCCAGCTCCTCGAACGACGCGAGCATCGACTCGCGCAGCGACCCGAGATCGGACGCCAGCTCGCGGTCGCCGATCAGCCCGAAGTGCAGCTGGCCGCAGTAGCTCAACACCGCGACGCCGAGGCCCTGCTGCTCGAAGAGCGGCAGCTGCGGAATCAACTCGAGCAGACGCGCGCCCAGCACATAGAGCGGGAACTGCGGTCCCGGGACGTTGGTCACGATCAGGTTGTAGGGCTGCAGCCGCTCGATCACGCGGCCGCCGAGGCGCGTCAGCAACGTGCCGCCGACGCGATCGGCGAGCTGCGTGAGCAGGTCGATGCCTTCGGCGGCGCGCGAGTCCTTCAGTGCGGTGGTCGCGTTGCGGATCGCGTCGTAACGCCGCCGCGGATCGTGTTCGGCGATTGGGAGCGACAGAAAGTAGGCCGACACCCAGTTGCCGCCCGCGCGCGCGTCGCCGGGAGGACGCATGTTGACCGGCATGACGACCCGATAGTCGAGCCGCGTGGCCCATTCGTGGTGTTTGCCCAGGAAACGGTGGAGCGCACCGCAGACGGTGGCGAGAACGACATCATTCAGTGTACCGCCGAGCCGCTGCTTCACCTGCTTCGCGGCTGCGAGATCTAGACTGAGCCAATCGACGCGCCGGTGCGGACCGATCGGGCGGTTCAGACGCGTCGCGCCCGGCTGGCGCAATCCGGCATCGAGCGCCTGCGCGATCGCAGTACCGGCGCCCGCGAGCCGTGCCCAGGTCGCCGCGGGATCGCCGGCAGCGAGCAGAACGCTGCGGGCGAACGCGCCGCCTAGGCGCGCGCGACGGGCGCTCTCGGCGACGAGCAGCTCGAGCGCATTCGGCTCGGGCTCGGGCGACCACTCCGGCGCCGCGACGGCAGCCTCGTCGGCGCTCTGGCTGAGCAGCAGCGTCAGCAGGTTCATGCCCGACACGCCGTCGACCATGCAGTGGTGAGCCTTGGTGACGAGCGCGAAACGCCCGCCCGAAAGCCCCTCGACGACCCACATTTCCCAGAGTGGCCTGCCGCGATCGAGGCGCTCGGAGAGGATGCGCGCGACGAGCGCCTTCAGCTCGACCTCGGTGCCGGGACGCGGCAGCGCGGCGCGGCGCAGGTGGTAGCCGAGGTCGAAGTGCGCGTCGTCGATCCACACCGGATGGCCTTCGATGGGCGTGAAGGCGAGGCGCTTGCGGTAGCGCGGCAGCAGATGGAGGCGCGACTCGACGTGCTTGGCGATGCGCGCGCTGTCGATGCCGCCGTCGGCCGTGGCGAGCGGGCCCGTTTCGAGGATCGCGATGGCACCGACATGCATCGGCGTTTCACGCCGTTCCCACAGCACGAAGGAACTGTCTTGGGCGCTCAGCCGCTCGTAGTAACCCATGTTGTCCTTGCGCGGACGCAGTCAGAAGGAAGCGTACGAGCGCCGAGCACGACCCGGTATGACCGCCGTCATAGAGCTGCCGGGCCGTCGCGGAGCGGGGCGACGGCGGGTTTCACCACGTGTATCGGAGCCGAAAGAATACTTCGTCGCGGTCGCGCACGACGGCAAGGCCGTTCTCGACGCCTTGGCGATAGGAGTCCCTGCCGACTTGGGTGTCGACGGCGGACACCGGGAGCAGCGGGCTCGAGCGGAGCTGCGGGTCTCCGAAGAACCAGTTCACGCCGACCGTTGCCGAGAAGTTCGAGGTGAAGCGGTAGGTGATCTTCGGCAGCACACCGCCCGACCCCGTCTGCTGGTCGAGGATGAAGGTGAGGGCGGGCAGCAAGCGGTCGCGGAAGTAGCCGGTGTTGACGGTCAGCGTGGCGAGCATGTTCCACGGCCCGTTGGTGGTGAAGCCGCGGTTGTAGCCGGCCACGTACTGGAAGAAGAACTGCGCGTTGAAGAAGAAGGTGCGCTGCTGGTTCAGGAAGTTGATGAAGGTCGGCCGGTCCACCGAGACGGTGAGATTGAAGGTGTCGGCCTGTGAGATGCCATCCAGCGCGTTGACGTCATTGAAACGCTGCCCGTCGATCCAGGCGCTCTCGATGCTCCAGTTCGACTTGGTGAAGTCCTCGGCGAAGTCGGTCGAGAAGCCGAGCACGTTGCGTTTCTCGTAGCGAAGCACGACCTCGCCGCCGCTGTGCCAGACGAAGTCGGTGCGACCGAAGTCGCCGACACCGCCTGCGCGCACCGCGTTGCGCTGCTGCCCGATGATCGTGAAGAACGACGTGACCACCGAGCAGAACTGGGGCTGTGCCCAGGAACACTGCCCGGGGTCGACGCTGAAGGGATCGGTCGAATCGAACTCGTCGGGCTCCGCAGGACCGTCGGCCCGCAGGTCGTCGTTGGCGTCGGGTGGCGACGAGAGTGCCGTCGCCAGCAGCATGAAGTTGAAGGAGAGCGCGGCCATCTCGGAGCGGAACTGCTGTCCGGCGGACCCACGGAATGCGGCCGGGATCACGAGCCCGGCCGTCGTTCCGTCGACCAGAGGGTCGTAGCCCGGCGTCCCAGGCGCGCGCGTGCCGGGCAGCTGTACGACGCCACCCTGCTCGAAGCGGGTGCCCGCAGGCCCGCCATTGAAACCCAGCGTGCCGGGCTGGGCTTGTCCATTCAGCGTGGTCCAGCCCCGCGCCGAGATCGCGCCGACCGACCCGACGAGCGACTGCAGGAATACGCTCGCCTCGGTGTTCGCGAAGTCGACCCCGTCGACTTCGCAATCCGTGCCGTAGAACTCGCCACAACCGAGCAGCCCCTCCTGCTCGTCGGTCAGGACCTCGTTGAGCGTCGGCTGCCGCGCGAAGGTGGGATGCGGGCCAAAGTCGGTGACCGGCGCCTGCCCCTTGGCCGGGCAACCGTAGGTGCGAAAGCCATCGCAGGGGTCAGCGTTGAGCGCCACGAGCGGGACCGGAACCTTGGTGAGCGCGAGCAGGATCGAGCCCGCGGTGGGATTGCCGGCGAGCGCGTTCGACAGCGTCGCCGACACCGGGATCGTACCGGGATCCTTCGCCATGTCGCGCTCGTACTTCACACTCGTCAGCAGGTTGGCGAGGCTGTTGAACACGGACTGCCCGCATGCCGTCGGGTCGATCGAGTTGAAGCCGATGCTGGTCGAGCAGATCATCGCAAAGAGCTGCATGTTGACCGGCGTGTCGTTGAGGACGGCCTGGCGATTCTCGGGGGAAAGATTCAGCGACGTCCCGTCCGGCGTGATTCCCGAAGCCGGCGATAGCCCGAGGCAAGCGCTCTCTTGCCCCGTCGTGCAGCTGCCCTTTGCGAGGGCCTTCCGCGGTCGTCCGGAGAGCGGATCGACGTTGCGGCTGTAGTCGAACAGACGATCGGCGTAGGGCACGTCCTCGTAGCCGAAGAAGTCGGAGAGCTGGAAGCTGAAGCGCCCGTACCGGAACTCGAGACGGGCGCCGTACTCGAACCCGGACGCGTCCTGCCAAGGATTCGGCGGGCGATGTTCGCCCGCGGCGCCGAAGCCCGTCACGCCGTGGAAGAACAGCGCGGTCGTCTTGTTGCAGGCCGCGAACACGGTGAACGGCTCCCCGCAGCGGCCGATGTCGGCGGGCTCGAAATCATCGAGATTGGCAGCGAGTTCGAGGCGCACGTCTTCGAGCGGACCCACCTCGTACAACGAGTACACGCCGCGGATCGACCAGAGCGCGATGCGTGCCTCCTCGAGATCGGGAAGCGTCGCCAGCGCCAGGTCTGCCGGGTTGAACTGGTCGGTGGTGCGGAACAACTCGGTCTTGCCCCAGACGATGTTCTGCTTGCCGGCGCGCACCCAGAGCCGGCTGTCGAGGAACTCCATGTCGGCGTAGAGCTCTTTCAGCTCGCGCTCGTCCTGTTGGCTGGCGCCGCGGTTCCACGCGAGCTCGGCCTGACGGAAGTTCTGGTCGAAGCTGTCGAACACGTCGTCGCGGATCGCCTTGCGGAGCGCCGGGCTCGGATAGTAAATGCCGCGCGCGGTGGACTCGGAACCGCTCGACGTGGCCGCGATCGTCGGCGCGGGCCGGAACGGCAGTTCGCCTGATCCGACCGGCGCATTGGGGTAGCCCGTGTCGTCAGGCGTGCCGGGTACGCCATCGACACCGAAGAGCACCGGATTCAAATCGAGCGAGTTGAACGGATTCGGCATGTCCGCGAGCCGCCCGAGCGTCCGGATCGGACACCGCGGCTCGATCGGACCGAGGATCTGCAGCCCGTGACCATCGTCACCGCCGGGCAGTTCGCGTGAACCGAAGCGGCAGCGGCTCAAGATCTCGGAGAATACGAAAGCGGCCGGGTCATCCGCGGTGCCGTACTGCTCGTCGGGCCCGGCGACCTCGAAGAGTCCGTCGATGCGATGGAGCTGCGACAAGCTCATTGGCAGATGCTCATTCTGGGGCAGCGCCCGGGCCACGTACTGCGGAAAGCCGACGGCGGCGGTGCGTCCGTCTAGCACGGGAACCAGTTCGGTCGCCGAGTAGCGGCCCGTGGGCCCGGTGAACACCGAGCCCTGGAAGCCGCTGCGCTTCGCATCGGTCATTCGCAATGGCAGATGGGCGGCGCGGTTGCCCCAGCTGTTCACCGACGGGAAGATCCCGCATGCGCGCGTCCAGACGCAGTCGTAGCGCGCCTCGACGCGCGAGTAGAACGAGATCAGGTCGAAGGGACCCCAGCCCGAATCGACCGCCGAGTACTCGACCTCGAGGCTGACGACGTTGTACCACTGGGCCAGATCCCAGTTGTCGCTTCGATCCATGTTGCGCGCTACCGCGCGAACCTGGGCCTCGGCGAAGCCGTGGACCTGGAGGCGCCCGTCGAAGAACTCGAAGCCGCCGGCCGGAGCCGCCAACGCGAGGAACGCGGCGCAGCCGATGCCGATCGAGGCGCGGGCAAGCGAGCGCATCATCCACCTCCCCGCGCAGGACCGGGATCCCGAGTCGGCGCGTCCTCACTTCCTAGCCGCTTACGCCCCGCAGGTCTGTCAGGCGGCCGACGCTGAGAGACGTCTCCGGTGAAATCAGAGCCCGACGAGCGGACGGATCAGCGCATTCACGTCGACGCGCGCACGGATCCGCGCGCAGAGCAGGAACGAGCCGACCAGCTTGCGGTGCAGGAAGACCGTCTCGGGCGGCGGCGGGCGCAAGAATCCCTTGCGGAACGCCAGATCGAAGCCGAGGTCACGGGTGCGCGAGGGAACCTGCGAGCGCCCGAAGTCGTACACGCCCTCGTGCCGAAGTGGTTCGCAGATCAGCAGGATCAACTCCTCGACGCCGCGGGCGCGGTCCTCGCGTTCGCCTTCGGGCAGGTACCCGATCGCAATCGCCGCGGCGCGGATCTCGCGCCGATCGCCGGTTACCGCCGCGCGCACGATGCGCGCGTAGCGCTCGCAGAACGCGGGGTCGAAAGCACGCGCCGAGCCGAGGTCGAGCAGCGCGACGCGATCCGTGTCCGGCGAGAGCAGATAGTTCGCGAAGTTCGGGTCGGTCTGCATGAAGTGGAACTCGAAGAGCTCGCGGAAGACGAGCCGCTCGAGTGCGTGGCCGACCGCATCGCGACGCTGTTGCGCGACACCCGCGCCAGCGAGCGATTCGATCGGCTCGCCGTAGACGCGGTCCATCGCGAGCACGCGGCGCGTCGAGAGATCGTCGTGGACACGCGGGACGAGCAGCAGAGGCTCGTCCGCGAGCAGTTCCGCGTAGCGACGCAGGTGATCCGCCTCGACGAGGTAGTCGGCCTCCTGGCGCAGCTGGCGCTTGGCTTCTGTGAGGATGCCGCTGAGGTCGATCTCGCCGGGCAGGAAGCGGCCGAGGCGCAGCAGCGTCGCGACGTTGTCGACGTCGCTGTCGATGCTCTTCGCGATGCCCGGATACTGGATCTTCAGCGCGAGATCGCGGCCGTCGTCGGCCGTCACGGCGTGCACCTGGCCGATCGACGCGGCGGCCAGCGGTTCCCAGTCGAAATCGCGGAAGCGCGCCTCCCAGCCCTTGCCGTACTCGCGGCCGAGTACGCGTCGCACCTGCGCGGGCGGCATCGTGTCGGCGGACGCGCGTAGCACCGCGAGCGCTTCGGCGAACGCGGGCGGCAGGATGTCGGTGCTTTCGAGTGAGAGGAGTTGGCCGAGCTTCATCGCCGCGCCGCGCAGTCGCGAAAGGCGCTGCGCGAGACGCCGTGCGCTCTCTGGATTCAGCATTGCGCTCGCTGCGTCGGCCGCGCTTCCGCCGAAGAACCGCCGGGTACCTTCGACGAGACCCCCGGCGGCGAACTCCCCCGCCATCAAGCCGAAGCGCGCGAGTCGCTCGAGTCGGCCCGCGGGCACGCGCGATCGGCGGCGCGGCGCGCGCTCGTCGCTCACAGCTTCGCAGCCGCAGCAGCGCCTTTCGCGTAGGCGTCGATCGTGGCCGCGACGATGGCGCGTTCGACGAGCGTCCCGAGTCCGAGAAGTTTCACTTCGACGACACCGTCGAGAATCCGCACGCAGCTCGTGTCACTACGTGGCTCGATGCGAACGACGCCTTCGATGCGCGTGCGATCGCCGAGCACGGAGGGTTGCATCCGAAAGCGCACTTGCCGCTTCGACTTCGAACGCCACTGCTCCTCGATGTAGCTCAGCGCGTCTGCTCCCGGCACGATCCGTTGCAGCAGGCCGCGCAGCGCGTCCGGGAGTGCGGGGCGGCTGTGAAGGCGCCGATAGATGGCATCGGTCTCGTCGCGGCGTTCGAGTTCCGCGTACTCGCGAAGCCCGGCCGCCTCGGCGACCAGCGCCTCGTAGCGCGGCGCGTGCAGCACCTCCCAGAACGCATCCGCCGGCAGCGGGATTCGATGTGCACAGTAGAGCTTCACGGCTCCACGGTAGCGCGTGCGACCGACGGGCAGTCAGTGCACGATCAGCACGGGTTTGCCGGTCTCGGCGATCACGCGGTGCGAGAGTGATCCGAGCGCGGCACCCGAGACCGCACCGAGTCCCCGACTCCCCATCACGATCAGGTCGGCGTGCCTGGCCGCGTCGGCGATCGCCCGCACGGGCGGCTTCATGTCGATGTGGCAGGTGTAGTCGACGCCCGCCGCCTCGCAGATCTGTCCGCAGCGCTCGAGCGAACTCACCGCGTCGCTGCGCAGATTCTGTTCGAGCGTGCCCGGGTCGATCCCGATGCTGGTGGCGCCACCGAAGACACCGTCGAACGGCAGCAGCCGGAACAGCGCGGGATCGATCGCGTGCACGAGAACGACGGATGCCTTCATCGAGGACGCGATCGAAACGGCCATCGCGACGGCCCGAACCGAGGGTCCCGAGCCGTCCACCGCGACCAGGATCTTGCGCAGCGGCTCGGGCGGCTTCGCATGCGGCGCGCGCCGGGGCTTACCGGCCTCCGCCGCATTCGCACAGCGCAACGAGCAGAAACGCTCGACGTCGTCTCCGGCGTGGATCTCGACGGCGGTCGCGGTCGGCACCTGGGTTCCGCAAGTCGGACATTTCATCGTCATGAGCTGATCCTATCTGTTCCGCGGCGCTATCGCCTGGTGCGTGCGCCACAGCGTTCACCCCTTTGGGGCGGCTTGGACGCGCATCCACTCCTCGCGACTGGCGCGGATCAGCGCGACGGCCTCCTCGATGCCGCTGACGCAGTGCGGGATCTTGAAGTCGACGGCGCTGGCAAGCCCATTGCCCTGTTGGAGCATCGATTGGCGGCCCCATTCGATCAACTCGGCCCACATCTTTCCGATCAGGATCAGCGGTGTGGCGTAGAGCTTGCGCACCTGGAGCAGCTGCCACGCCATCGACATCTCGAGCATCGTGCCGATGCCTCCCGGCACGACGACGAAGGCATCCGACACGATCATGAAGTGATGCAGTCGCGAGAAGAACGTGCGGTGCTGGTAGGCTTGCCCCACGAACGGATTGATGTTCTGCTCGAATGGCAGCTCCACGCGGATGCCGACCGAGCGTTCGAGCGCCTTCGGATCGACCGACGCCGCGCCTTCGTTGGCGGCCTGCATCAGACCCGGTCCGCCGCCGGTGATGATGTCGCAACCGAGGGTCGTCAGTTCTGCGGCGAGCTGCTTCACGGTCTGGTAGACCGGCGAACTGGGCTCGAGGCGCGCGGAGCCGAAGATCGTGACGCGGTAGTTCCTTTGCGTCGTGCGCCGGAAGCGCGTCAGCTGATTGACGACCTCCCACAGCGCGCCGACGGCGCTCTCGAGCAAGCGGGCGGACGCGTCCTCGTCGCGGAAGTAGACGACGTCGGGTTGTCCGAAAGGAGGTTTGGCATCGCTCATCATTCCTCGCTGGATCGTGTCGGATCTGGTTTCACAACCAGAGTAATAGGGCGTGCAAGGTTTCCAGACCATCCGGCCGCGCGCTGCTCGCGGGTGCGTTGCCCGGTTATGCTTCCCCCATGACCGCCACCGAACTCCGATCTTCGGCCTCTGATTCTTCGGGCGGATCGCCGACGCTGCGATTCCTCGGCGCCACGCGCACCGTCACGGGCAGTCGTTTCCTGCTCGAAACTCCACGCGCGCGCGTGCTCTTCGATTGCGGGCTCTTCCAGGGGTTGAAGGAGTTGCGCCTGCGCAACTGGGATCCATTCCCGTTTCCTCCGGAGCGGCTCGATGCCGTCGTCCTGACGCACGCCCATCTCGATCACGTGGGCTATCTGCCCGCGCTGGTGCGCGGAGGCTTTCGCGGGCCGGTCTTCTGTACCACCAATACGGCGGCGCTCGCTGCGATCGTGCTGCCCGATAGCGGGCGATTGCAGCAGGAGGATGCGGCCTACGCCAACCGCAAGGGCTTTTCGAAGCACACGCCTGCGCTGCCGCTCTACACCGAGGCCGACGCGCAGGCCGCGCTGCGGCGGCTCCGCCCGGTCGCGTTCGGCGCACCGGTCGACGTCGCGCCGGGCGTGCGCGCGACATTCCGGCGCGCTGGCCACATCCTCGGCTCCGCGTGGGTGCGTGTCGACCTCGAAGACCATGCCGCCGACACGCTGCTCTTCTCCGGCGATCTCGGTCGTTCGCAGCACGAGATCCTGCTGCCGCCCGAGCCGCCCGATGCCGTCGCGACCTGCGTCGTCGAGTCCACCTACGGGAACCGGCGCCATGACGAAGCGCTTTCGCTCACGCGCTTCGCCGACGCCATCGTGCGTACTGCGGAACGGCGTGGCGCGATCGTGATCCCGGCGTTTGCGGTCGATCGCACCGAGGTCATGCTGCTGACGCTGCGGCGGCTGGTGCGAGCCGGGCGCATTCCGGATCTGCCGGTCTACGTGGATTCGCCGATGGCGCTGGCGGCGCTGGCGGTCTACGAACGCGCGGCCCGCGACGGCGATCCCGAGATCCGACCGGAGTATCGCGGGGATCCGGCGCCCTTCGATCCAGGCGGGTTGATCGAGGCGCACAGCTCCGATGACTCGAAGGCGATCCATGACGCCGCGCTGCCCGCGATCATCATCTCGGCGTCGGGCATGGCGACCGGCGGACGCGTGATGCACCACCTCGCGCGGCGTCTGCCCGATGCCCGCAACAGCGTACTGCTGGTCGGCTACCAGGCCGAGGGCACGCGCGGTCGCACGCTGCTGCAGGGCGCCACGTCGCTGAAGATGCTCGGTCGCTACGTGGCGGTGCGCGCCGAGATCGTCGACGCATCCGGCTTCTCGGTCCACGCCGATGGCGAGGAAATCGCGCAGTGGCTGGCGAGCGCACCCACGGCTCCGCGCGCGGCGTTCGTCGTGCACGGCGAGCCCGAAGCGGCCTTCGCGATGCAGCGCACGATCACCGAGCGCATCGGCTGCCTCGCCGTGGTGCCCCAGTACGGCGAACGCGTCCGCTTGGACTGAACCGGGAGACGCGATCCATCTCGGGTCCGTTTGCTAGCCGTCGACGCCTGCGGCCGCGGCGAGTTTGCGGAACGAGTGGTCCACGGCGAGCACGAATTCGTGAAGGTCGGGGACGGCATCCCAGTCCGCGCAGAAGCCCCAGGAAAGCGTGTCGCGGTAACTCATCAGCGCGATGCCGGTCGAGAGATGGCCCATCAGCGGGATCAGCGGATGCGACTCGAGCAGTTTCGCGCCGAGCAGGTACAGCGTGTCGCGCGGGCCCGGTACATTCGTGACCACCAGATTGAAGGGCAGGGCGACGTCCATCAGCTGTGCACCGAGCGAGAGCAGCGTGGTGCCGGTCCATTCCGTGAGCTGCGTCACAGTTTCAGCCGCGAGCGCCGCGCGCGTGCGCTTGAGTTCCGCGGTGGCCTTGCGAACGCGCTCGAAGCGCGCGATCGGATCGCGCTCGTTCACCGGCAGCGGTACGAACCACGCGGAGACGCGGTTGCCGAGCTTCCCGTGCTCCGAGGCGTCGCGCATGCTGACCGGCGCCATCACGCGGAAATCGAGATTGCGAACGTCTTCCTGGCGCGCGCGCTTCAAGAAGCGCCGCACGCCGCCGGCCACGGTGGCGAGCACCACGTCGTTGACGGTGCCGCCCAACTGTTTCGCAACGCTGCGGACCCGGCGCAGATCCATCGGCAGCCAATCGACGCGCCGGTACGGGCCGATGGGCTGATTGATCGACGTGCTCGAAGCGGTGGCGCCGCCGCTCCCCGAAACGAAATTGCCCAGCGCGCCGAGCCGCGTCGCGAGACGTTCGCGCGCGTGATCTTCGTCGCGGGCGAGGTCAAAGAGCGCCGATGCGGCATCGAGCGGCGCGCGCAGCGCGCGTTCCGCTTCGTCGCGCGCGAGTTGGGCAGCGCTCGGCGCCGGTCGCGCCAACCACGCATGCGGCGGGTCTCCTCCCTCGACCGGGTCGGCCGTGAGCAGCGCGGCGAGCAGGTCCACACCCGAGATCCCGTCCACCATGCAGTGGTGGATCTTCGAGACGACCGCGATGCGATCGCCCTCGAGTCCTTCGATCAGCCACATTTCCCAGAGTGGCTTTCCGCGGTCGAGATGCTGCGAGAAGATGCGGCCGATCATGCGCTTCAGCAGGCGCTCGTCGCCGGGACGTGGGAGCCGCGTGTGGCGCACGTGGTAGTGGATGTTGAAGCGCGCATCGTCGATCCAGATCGGATGTCGCTCGATCGGCGTATGGGCCAGTCGTTGCCGATAGCGCGGGATCCGGTGCAGCCGCGACTGCACGTACGCCTCGATCCGCTCGAGATCGATTCCGCCCTCGGGCCGCCGCAACGGCGCTGCCTCGAAGATCTGCGTGGCGCCGACGTGCATCGGCGCGTTGGGTCCTTCGTAGACCAGGAACGAGTGGTCGAGCTGCGTGAGTCGGTCGTAGAAGAAATCCGTCATGCTGGGCTCACAGCTCGCAAAGCGTCGCGAACTCGGTTTCGAGCGCGAGGATGAAGTCGTGGAGATCCGGCATCGAGTCCCAATCGGAGTTGAGGCCCCAGAACAGGCCACCGTCGTAGCTGAAGAGCGCCACGCCGAGCGCCTGATTCGAGAATAGCGGCACCAGTGGATAGACCTCGGTCATGCGCGCGCCGAGCAGCTTCACCGGGAAGGGCGGGCCGGGTATGTTCGTCACGACGATGTTGTACGCGATCTGGCGTGCGGTGATCCGCACGAGCGCAGAGAGGAACTCCTTGGCCGTCCAGTCGCCGATCTGTTCGAGCAGTTCCGCGCCCTTCGCCTGGTGCGAACTCTTCAGCTGCTTCATGGTGGCCAGCACCGTCTCGTAGCGCTTGCGCGGATCGGGCTCCGAGATCGGCAGATCGGCGAGCAGCAGTGCGACGCGATTGCCGAGTGCGCCCTTCTCCTCGGCTGAGCGAATGTTGACCGGCACCTGCGCGCGAAAGTGCAGCGACTCGGCACAGACGCCGCGTCCCTCGAAGAAGCGACGCACCGCGCCGGCGACGACGGCCAGTACGACGTCGTTCAGCGTACCGCCGAGCTTCTTGGAGACGTCCTTCACCGCTGCGATGTCCATCCGCAGCCAGTCGAAGCGGCGGTGCGGGCCGATGTCCGGGTTCAGCGGCGTGCGCGATCCGCCTGCGAGTCCGGGTGTCAGGAACTCCTGCAACGCCTCCATCGAAGTGCGCATCGCATCGAACGAGTCGCCCGGGTGCGCGGCCGCGCCGATCCCCGCGCGCAGTAGCTCGAACGGCATCGCCGCGCGGCGGCGCGCTTCATCGACCAGCAGCCCGAGCGAAGTGGGCGCAGGTCGCGGCAACCAGGGGGAGGGCGTCGCGCCTTCCTCCTCGATGCGCTTTGCGTCGGCCTCTACGGCCGGATCCATCAGCATCGCGATCAGATCCACACCCGACACGCCGTCGATCATGCAGTGATGCACCTTGGTGATCAGTGCGAAGCGCCCGCCCGCGAGCCCCTCGACGAACCACAGCTCCCAAAGTGGTTTGTGCTGATCGAGCTTCTGGGACATCACACGACCGAAGAGCCGCTTCAGCTGGCGCAGGTCGCCCGGCTCCGGCAGCGCGGTGTGGCGGAGGTGGTAGTCGAGGTTGAAGCGCGCGTCGTCCACCCACACCGGGTGCCCGAGCATCGGTACCCGCTCGAGCCGCTGCCGGAAGCGGCGGTTGCGCGCGAGACCCGGCTCGGCGAGGCGGCGGATCCGCGCAAAGTCGAGCCCGCCGTCGTCGCGGAACAGTTCGCCGCCTTCGAAAATCGACAGTGAGCCGACGTGCATGTGCACGTTCTCGTCTTCGATATCGAGGAACGTGGCGTCGAAGGCGGTCAAGCGATCGTAGTGCGTGTAGGACATCGGAAGCCTCGTATCCGCTGAATGTTACAGCGATCGTCGCAGCCTCGCGCATCGAGACTTTGTCGGCTGGCCGACTCAGCGTGGACGCGACTCGCGCGCGGCGGCTCTCAGCCTTCGAGCACTTCGAGGTAGCGCGCACGGATCGCTTCGATCTCGGCGTCGAGCCGCGCGCGCGTCCAGCGGCTGGTGTCGATCGGCGGCAGCACGACGACCTCGATCGTCGCGGGGCGCACCACGAAGCCGTTCTTCGGCAGCGCATCGCCGGTATTGCGCAGCACCACCGGAACGACGGGCACGCCGGCCTGCATCGCGATGTGGAACGCGCCCTTCTTGAAGCGGGCGAGGCGCGGCGTCGGCGTGCGCGTGCCTTCGGGCGCGATCAGCAGCGAGGTGCCGGTCTTCAGCGCCGCGACGGCCGGCGCGAGCGCTTCGATCGACTTCTTCGTGTCGCTGCGATCGACGAACGCGGCGCCGGCGAGCCACAGCAGCGGCCCGAAGAGCGGATTCCAGCGCAGCTCGGCCTTGCCGACGCCGGTCATGTCGCGGCGCACCAGCTTGATCATCAGCGGCATGTCGAGCGCGCTCTGGTGGTTGAACAGGAACACCGCCGGCCGGTGCGACCACAGATGTTGTTCGCCTTCGATCTCGATCTGTACGCCGGCCAGCGAGAGCGCGAAGTCCGCCCAGAACGAGCCGAACAGATTGATGCCCGCGCGACGCGACTGATTCGCGATGCCTGCCGCAAGGCCGGCGAGCGCCGCAGGCGCGAGGCTTCCATACACCGATGCGGTGCGAACCAGATCGACGAGACCGGCCGTGCCGCGACTCTGGAAGCGGCGCACCGGCCACGCGCGTTCGCGGGCCGTGCGCACGAGGCGCTCGTCGGGATTCAGCGGACGCGGATGTCCGACGACCTCGAGCGCGGGTAGATCGTCGCTGCTGTCGGTGTAGAAGAAGCTCTCGTCGAGCTGGAGGACCTCGCTCGCGGCGAGTTCGCGCACCGCGGCCGCCTTGCCCTCGCCAAAGCAGGTTGGCTTCATCACGCGACCGGTGAAGACGCCGTCCGCGACCTCGAGCCTGGTGCAGAGCACGTGCTCGATGCCGAGGTCGCGCGCCAGCGGCTCGACCTGATAGCGCAGCGCCGACGAGACGATCGCGACGGTGTGGCCCCGTTCCTGGTGCGCGCGCACGATCGCGCGCGACTCGGGGTACACCATCGCGGCGAGCTGCTTCACGAACACCGCCTCGCCGATCTCTTCCAACGCGGACTCGGCGAGGCCGCGGTAGCTGGCGGTTGCGGACGTTACGAAACCCGAGAAGCCGCTGCGCCCGAGAGCCCAGCCGAGTGCACCGAGCGTCATCTCGGCCAGCTCGCTCGGGCCCATCCTGCCCGAGAGCAGCTGCTCGCGCACGAACGCGACCGCCGAAAAACCTGCGAGCAGCGTGCGATCCACGTCGAAGAACGCGCCGATCTTCGGACCCGGCGGACTCTCGCGAATCTCGCGAGTCAGGTCCGCGTGGAGCGATCGACTTCGCTCTGCCATTCGCTCCTCTGGGACACGGTGTTCGTCTTCGCGGTTCACTCTATCACGGCGCCGGTCGCGCCTGGGCGAGTGCTGGAAGCAGATCGCTCTAGCGTATCATCGCGATCGATGGACGAACCGCAGTCGCGCGACCCGCTGCACGGCATCACGCTCGAGAGAATGCTGAACGATCTGGTGGCACATTTCGGCTGGCCCGAACTCGGCCAGCGAATTTCGATTCGCTGCTTCAACAGCGATCCCAGCATCGCCTCGAGCCTGAAATTCCTGCGCAAGACGCCGTGGGCGCGAGCGAAGGTCGAGGGGCTCTACGGGTTCATGCTGCGCGAGCAGAAGCGCGACGCGCGGCGCTGACACAAGCCAGTTGTGCGGCTGCTCAGCCCGGACGCCTGGCGACGATGTCGACGGTCTCGCTCTCGGTATCGACCACGATCGCCGCCTCCCCGGTTTCCAGTTGCTGCATCACGACGGCGACCTTCTCTGCGAGAGTCCGCTCGATCGCCCCATAGTCCGTGCCATCGCGCGTCACGAACTCCTCGATGAGACGGCGCAGCACCTCGGGCGCCAGCTGCGCATGCGGTACCTCGGTGCGCCGCGCTGCGTCTTCCGTCCCTCGCTCGTCGTCCATTCCCATTCTCC
>CAYGWM010000040.1:15224-33570 GCA_964353555.1 uncultured Spirochaetales bacterium | reverse complement strand
GCCGAGGCGGACGCTGCGCACGTGGCCGCCCATCACCGTGAGACCCGCGACGCGCTCGGGCAGCTTCGGATCGAGCGCAATCGCGCGCGCGAGGTTGGTGAGCGGACCGATCGCGATCAGCTCGAGGCCCGGCGTTTCGCGCGCGGCGCGCACGATGCGCTCGGGAGCCCATTCTTCGGAGAGCTGGGCGTCGTGGCCGTCCGGGAGCGCCTTGCCTTCGTGACCGAACCAGACGAAGCGGCTCGCCGGCCGCAGGATCGGCGTCTCCTCGCCCGCACAGACTTCGACGCGCTCGTGACCTGCGACGCCGAGCAGGCGCGCCGCGATGCGCGCGCGCAGGCGCGTATCGCCACAGACGGTGGTGACCGCAACGAGATCGAAATGTTCGGGCGCGGCGAGCAGCAGACCCAGCGCCAACGCATCGTCGACGTCGCTGCCGATATCGGTGTCGAGCAGGACCGGCCGCACCGAAGCTATGCGCCTTCCTTCTTCTCGGGCGGCGTCACGACGAAGAGCAACGCGCCGCTCTCGACGGTCTGGCCCTCGGTCACAGAGATCTCGGTCACGATGCCCTCGATCGGCGACTTGATCTCATTCTCCATCTTCATCGCCTCGAGGATCAACACGCCCGAGCCTTCGACGACCGGCGTACCAACCGACACCGAGATCTTCACGACCTTGCCGGGCATCTCGGACTCGACGCGCTGCGGACCCGTGGTGATCGGCTTCGCGGTAGCGGTCAGCAGCTTCGAGCGCTCGTCGAATGCTTGCAGGTGGAAGAGTTGGCCCGCGACGACGATGTCGAAGCCGTGTGCGCCCGACTCGTCGACGATCACCTCGAACTGCTTGCCGTCCTCGATGATCGAGTAGATCGTCTTGCCGCTCTTGGCGGCATCGACCTGGACGGTGTGGCCGTCGATCGTGACTTCGTATTCGTGCTCCGACTTCTCGACCAGATCCACCGTCTTGGTTTCGCCACGCCTCTCGGAGACCTCGTATTTCAACGCCAGCCCCCTCGCATCTGCAAGCGGCGACCGAAGTTCTTCCACGGGTCGCCGCCGCCGGTCGCGCTCGTCGTGCTCACTTCGGAAGCGCGTTTCTTGTCGCGCCGGAAGGCGACGATCGCGGCCATCATGAACGCCACGCGTCGCGCCTCGGCCGCATCTTCATCCGCCGCGGTTTGCAACGTTGAATCGGAGAACTTCGCGCCTTTGCCGCCGGCCATGTGCTGCTCGATGAAGCCGGTGTCGTACTTGCCGGAAAGGAAGACCGGGTGGTTCACCACTTTCTGGTGGAACGGCATCGAGGTCTTGATGCCCTTCACGACGAACTCGGAAAGCGCGCGGCGGAGCCGCTCGATCGCTTCGGCACGGTCGCGGCCCCAGACGACGAGCTTCGCGACCATCGGGTCGTAGAAGACCGTGACGCGCGCGCCCTGGTAGACGCCGCTGTCGACGCGGATGCCGGGGCCCGCGGCGGGCCGATACACGAGGATCTCGCCTGGCGACGGCACGAAGTTGTTGTCCGGATCCTCGGCGTAGATGCGCGCCTCGATCGAGTGGCCGTTGATCGCGAGATCTCCTTGCTCGAAGGGAAGCTTCTCGCCGGCGGCGACGCGGATCATCGTCTTCACGATGTCGACGCCGGTGATCATCTCGGTGATCGCATGTTCGACTTGCACGCGCGTATTCATTTCGAGGAAGTAGAAATGATCGTTCTTGTCTACCAAGAACTCGCAGGTCCCGGCGCCCGCGTAGCAGACGGCCTTGGCTGCGGCGACGGCCGCCTCGCCCATCCTCTCTCGCAGCGTCGGGCTGATGCGATTGCCGGGCGCTTCCTCGATCACTTTCTGGTGACGCCGCTGGATCGAGCACTCGCGTTCGAAGAGATGCACGGCATTGCCGTGCGAATCGGCCAGTATCTGGATCTCGATGTGGCGCGGCTCTTCGACGAACTTCTCGACATAAAGCGAGTCGTCGCCGAAGGAACTCTTCGCCTCGGAGCGCGCGCGGGCGATTGCGCCGAGCAGCTCCGACTCGTCCTTGACGAGCCGCATGCCCTTGCCGCCGCCGCCGGCCGCCGCCTTGATCATCACGGGCGGACCGACGTCGCGGACCCAGCGCTCGATCGCTTCATCGGTGAGACGTTCGGTGGTGCCGGGAACGATCGGCACGCCGGCTCGTTCCATGGTCTGCCGCGCGGTGACCTTGTCGCCCATCGAGCGCATCACCGATCCCGCGGGACCGATGAAGACGACGCCTTCCTTCACGCACAGATCTGCGAACTCGCCGCGCTCCGACAGGAAGCCGTAGCCGGGGTGGATCGCCTCGGCGCCGGCCTTCTTCGCCACGGCGACGATGCGCTCCCCGATCAGGTAGGACTCGCGCGCCGGCGGCGGACCGATGCAGTACGCCTCGTCGGCGAAGCGGACGTGCAGCGCATCGCGGTCGACGTCGGAGAAGACGGCGACCGTCTTGATGCCCATCTCGCGGCACGCGCGCATCACGCGCACCGCGATCTCGCCGCGATTGGCGATCAGGATCTTCTTGAACATCGAGGGGCCCCTCAGAGCGGGATGTTGCCGTGCTTCTTCGGCGGATTGGTGTCGCGCTTGTTCGCCAGCATCTCGAGCGAACGGATGATCTTGCTCCTGGTTTCCTCGGGCTTGATCACTTCGTCGATGTAGCCGAGTTCGGCAGCCTTGAACGGGTTGGCGAACTTCTCGCGGTACTCGGCTTCCAGCTCGACGCGGCGCGCGGCCGGGTCGGCTGCATCGCGCAGTTCGTTGCGGAAGACGATGCTCACCGCGCCGTCCGGACCCATCACGGCGATCTCCGCCGTCGGGTATGCGAAGTTCACGTCGGCACGCGTGTGTTTGGAACTCATCACGACGTACGCGCCGCCATAGGCCTTGCGCGTGATCACCGTCACGCGCGGCACGGTCGCCTCACAGAATGCGTAGAGCAGCTTCGAGCCGTGCGTGATGATGCCGCCGTGCTCCTGATCGACGCCGGGCAGGAAACCGGGCACATCGACGAACGTGATGATCGGCAGGTTGAAGGCATCGCAGAAGCGAACGAAGCGCGCGCCCTTGCGCGAGGCGTCGATGTCGAGGACGCCGGCGCGGTGCGCAGGCTGGTTCGCGACAATTCCGACTGAGCGACCGCCGAAACGCGCGAATCCCACCACCATGTTCTTGCCGAAGAGCGGGTGCACTTCGAGGAAGTTGGCGTCGTCGATGACGAGCTTGATCAGCTCCTTGATGTCGTAGGGCTTGTTCGGATTGTCCGGCACCAGGTTGCGCAAGGCCGGGTCCTGGCGATCGATCGGATCCTCGGTCGCGACGAACGGAGGATCCTCGAGATTGTTCTGCGGAACGAACGAGAGCAGGTTGCGGATGATCTGGATGCACTCCTCTTCGGAGTTCACCGCGAAGTCTGCGACACCGCTCTTGGAGGCGTGCGCGACGGCGCCGCCGAGATCCTCTGCCGACACCTCCTCATGCGTCACCGTCTTGATCACGTCGGGACCGGTGATGAACATGTTCGAGGTGTTCTTCACCATGATGATGAAGTCGGTCATCGCGGGCGAGTAGACCGCGCCGCCCGCGCACGGGCCCATGATCGCCGAGATCTGCGGGATCACGCCCGACGCGAGCACGTTGCGCGTGAATACGTCGCCGTAGCCGCCGAGCGACACGACGCCTTCCTGGATGCGCGCGCCCGCGCCGTCGTTGAGCCCGATGAACGGCGCGCCGGCCTTGGCCGCAAGGTCCATCACCTTGCAGATCTTCTCGGCGAAGGCGCCGGAGAGCGAACCGCCGAAGACGGTGAAGTCCTGCGCGAACAGGAACACCAGGCGGCCGTTGACCTTGCCGTAGCCGGTCACGACGCCGTCGCCCGGGATCTGCTGCTCTTCCATCCCGAAGTCGGTGCAGCGATGGACGACGAAGCGATCGGTCTCGACGAAGCTGCCGGGGTCGAGCAGCACTTCGATGCGTTCGCGTGCGCTGAGCTTGCCGGCGGCGTGTTGGCGGTCGATGCGAGCCTGCCCGCCACCCATCATCGCGCGCGCGTTCAACTCCTCGAGCCGCTTCAACTTCTCTTCGATCGCCATGCCTCTCCCGACCTCGCTCTGGACTCTCTCGCGCCCGCTACAGGCTCGAGATTTCCTCGAGCCGCTTTTCGAGCGAGCGGCGGTAACTCGCCATGTCGAGCGGGAGTCGCGCGACGCCCGACGCAACGGCCGCTTCCGCAACCGCCGGCGCGACATGCAGCAGCACGCGGGAGTCGAAGGGCTTCGGAATGATGTAGCTCGGACCGAAGTGGAAGTCCTCGGTGGGATAGGCGTGGCGCACGGCGTCGGGGACTCCCTCGCTCTCGCCGAGGCGCGCCAGCTCCGCCAGCGCGCGCACGGCCGCCTGCTTCATCTCCTCGTTGATCTTGCGCGCGCGCACGTCGAGTGCGCCGCGGAAGATGAACGGGAAGCCGAGCACGTTGTTCACCTGGTTCGGGTAATCGGAGCGGCCCGTCGCGATGATCGCATCGCTGCGCACCGCGGTGACCTCGGGCGGTGTGATCTCGGGATCCGGGTTCGCCATCGCAAAGACGATCGGCTTGCTCGCCATCGACTTCACCATGTCCTGGGTGACGAGGCCCGCAGAGGAAAGGCCGACGAAGACGTCGCAGCCCTTCATCGCTTCGCCGAGCGTGCGCGCGTTGGTGCGTCGCGCGAACTCCTGCTTGTACTTGGTCATGCCAGCGGTGCGACCTTCGTAGATCACGCCCTTCGAATCGACCATCAGGATGTTCTCGGCCTCGACGCCGAGATCCTTGTAGAGCCGCGCGCATGCGCTCGCCGATGCGCCGGCGCCGGAAAAGACCACCTTGACGTCCGCCATCTTCTTGCCGACCAGCTCGAGGGCATTCAGCAGCGCGGCGCCCGAGATGATCGCGGTGCCGTGCTGGTCGTCGTGGAAGACGGGAATGTCGAGCGTCTCGATCAGCCGCTCCTCGATCTCGAAGCACTCGGGCGCGCGGATGTCTTCGAGATTGATGCCGCCGAAGGTCGGCGCGATCAGCTGGCAGAACTGGATGATCTCTTCGGCGTTCTCGCTCGCGACCTCGATGTCGAAGACGTCGACGTCGGCGAAGCGCTTGAACAGCACGCCCTTGCCTTCCATCACCGGCTTGCTCGCCAGCGCACCCAGGTTGCCGAGACCGAGCACGGCGGTGCCGTTGCTGATCACGCCGACGAGGTTGGCCTTGGCGGTGTAGCGGTAGGCCGCATCGGGATCTTTCGCGATCTCGCGGCAGGGCTCCGCGACGCCGGGCGAGTAGGCGAGTGACAGATCGTCGGCCGTGAGCGTTGGCTTGGTCGGGACGACTTTGATCTTCCCGGGTCGGCCCGACTCGTGATATGCCAGCGCCTGTTCCCTGGTAATCGCCACAGTACTTCCCCCGGAGGGCTCAGAAAGAGCGCGCAGTCTATCAGATCGCGAGATCGCGCGTCGAGCGACGTTTTCCCCGTAGATTCGAG
The DNA here is from genome assembly GCA_964353555.1 of uncultured Spirochaetales bacterium. Lineage (GTDB taxonomy): Bacteria > Myxococcota_A > UBA9160 > UBA9160 > PR03 > PR03. The sequence continues at coordinate 28,032 of CAYGWM010000040.1, read as the reverse complement.
GATTTGGCTCGCGCGGGACTACTCCTTCAGCAGCTCGCGCGCGATCACCAGCCGCTGGATTTGGTTGGTTCCCTCGTAGATCTGCATCAGCTTTGCGTCCCGCATCAGCTTCTCGACCGGGTACTCCTTCGTGTAGCCGTTCCCGCCGAAGATCTGCACTGCGTCGGTCGTGACGCGCATCGCGGTGTCGGTGGCGAAGCATTTCGCGAACGATGAGAACTTCGACGCGCGCATGCCCTGGTCGACCATCCACGCGCTCTGGTGCGTGAGCAGGCGCCCCGCCTCGATATCCTTCGCCATATCGGCGAGCAGGAACTGCACGGCCTGGAAGCCACCGATCGGGAACCCGAATGCCTTGCGTTCTTTCGAGTACGCGATCGACTCGTCGAGTGCGCGGCGCGCGATGCCGGTCGCGAGCGCGCCGATCGGCGGGCGCGTGCGGTCGAGGGTCTGCATCGCGATCTTGAAGCCCTCGCCGTCCTTTCCGAGCTGGTCAGTCGCCGGCACGCGCACGTTGTCGAAGTGGATGACGCGCGTGTCGCTCGCGCGCTGTCCCATCTTGTCTTCCTTCTTGCCCGGACTGAGACCGGGCGTACCCCGCGGGATCACGAACGCGCAGACGCCCTTGTGCCGACTCGCGCGATCGAGCGTCGCGAAGACCGTGAAGAGGTCGGCCTCGCCGCCGTTGGTGATCCAGCACTTGGTGCCGTTCAACACGTAGTGGTCGCCGTCGCGTTCGGCGAGCAGTTGCATGCCTGCGACGTCCGAGCCGGCGTTGGGCTCCGACAGACAGAACGAGACGAGATTGAACTCGCTCGTGCAGGCACTGAGCCAACGCTGTTTCTGCTCCTCGCTGCCGCCCACGAGGATCGGCATCAACCCGAGGTCGTTGCACATGATCGACGTTGCCATGCCCGCGCAACCCCAGGCCAGCTCTTCGACCGCGATGCACGAGTCGAGCATGGACAGCCCCACCCCGCCGTAGGTTTCGGGGACGCACATCGATACGAGACCCAGCTCCCATGCCTTCCTGATGATCTCGCGCGGGAACTCGCCGGCCTGGTCGCAGTGGGCGGCAGCCGGTGCGATCTCGGTCTTCGCAAAGCGCCGCGCAGTTTCCTGGAGCGCGAGTTGTTCGTTGCTGAGCGAGAAATCCATCGCGATCTCCTAGCTGAGGCCGCCCGAAAGAGTTGAGCGCGAGTCCTACCCGCCGTCACTTTTCGCAGCAGTCTCAATGCGTTAGCAGAGACTAAGAGAACGCCTCCACGCCGACAAGCGGCGCCGGGCGCAACCCGATTGGGGTGTTCCCGCTAGCTCGGGCTGCCCAGCAGACGGGAGAGTTCGGCGCCGGCCGCCAACAGCAACGGCACGATGCGACTCTCGAGCGCGTCGTGGTCCAAGCGGAACGAAGGGCCGGATACGGAGAACGCGCCAACGAGGCGTGCGCTCGCATCGATGATCGGCACCGCGGCGCAGGACACGCCGCGCTCGCACTCTCCAATGTCGAGCGCAAAACCCTGCACTGCAACGTGGCGAAGATGCTCGATCAGCTTGTCGCGATCGACGATCGTGGAATCGGTGCGCGCCACGAGGCCATGCTTCGCAACGACGTCGCGGTCGTAGGCTTCGAGCGTATCCTTGGCACCGCACGCCAGCAGCACCTTTCCGAGCGCCGTGCAGTGGCCGGGCAATCGCTCGCCGACGCGCAGCGTGCCCGCAATCATCCCGGGCGCCTGCTCGCCGTCGAGGTGCACGACCTCGAAATCGCGGAGCACGCCGAGGTGCGCCGTCTCGCCGGTCTCGCGGCACAGCGACGCGAGCGCCGGCCTGGCGTGGCGGTTGATCAAGCGCGTGCGCGTGAACGACTGGGAGAGGCGCAGGCAGCTGGCGCCGAGTCGATACAGCTCGGCGTCCGTCTGCTCGACCCAATGACTCTCCTCGAGCGTCGCGAGCAGGCGGAAGACATTGTTCTTGTGAAGGTGGAGTCGCCGCGCGAGTTCGGTCACGCCGAGCTGCTCGTCGGTCTCGAACGCCTGCAGCACGCGCAGCGCGTTCGTGACCGTCTGGATCGCGTACTCGCTCTTGGCCCGCTGCATCACCACCCCTCGAAAGGCAAAGGGTTTCGCTAAGGCTCGCGACCTTCCGCTACTCGCGACGAAAGGATGGCGATGCGGTCACCCGTGGGGTCGATGCAGGATGTCAGTGCTTTTGAAAACGAGACCCATCGGATCGTGCGCACAGCATCAGAGGAAGTGCGGCCGACGGGTTCGAGGATTCGATCCACGGGGGTCATGGCTCGTCCGACGTCGAGAGAGCAGCGGAAAGCCGTGAGAAATTCTCTTGGCTACGAAGGCGAGCAGGTATCGCATGGAGCTGAACGAGTGTCAAGCACGAGACGAACATCCGAACAGAAAAAATTTCAGTCGATGCGCAGAGACACTCGAAAGCGTCTCTCGTCGATCGCGCACCATCCGAATACTGCGAGGGTTCCTGCCGCGCGCGAGTGTCAGGCGCGTCGTTCTGCGCCCGCGGGGTCGTCGCGCGACTCCCCTTCTGCAGCGAGCAATTCGATCACCAGGAACGCGACACCGACGACGATGAAGCTGTCCGCGAGATTGAAATCGGGCCACTGGTAACCGCCCCACAAACGAAAATGCAAGAAGTCGACCACCTCACCGCGAAAGATTCGATCGATCAGATTGCCGATGGCGCCGCCGAGAATCAGCCCGAGCGACAGCGCAGAGAAGCGGTCCCCGGGGGCCAGCTTGCGATAGAAGCTGACGACCATGCCGAGCGCGACCAACGTGATCCCGATGAACAGCGTGAGACGGATCACAACGGGCGCGTCGGCGAACAAACCAAACGCTGCGCCGGGATTGCGCGCGTGCGTGATGTAGAAGAAATCATCGATCACGGTGATGCGATCGGAGAAGCTGAGCTTCGCATCGACGGTGAGCTTCGTCGCCTGGTCGAGAAGCACGGAAACCAGCGAAGCCACTACGAAAATTCTGGTTTTCGGGGCCATGGGCGGCCAACTTATCACACGCCCCAAGACGGAGCTATCGAGCGAAACGGCGCATCAACGTCGCCTCAGAACCAGCGATCGAAGAGACGATCGAGCCAGCCGCCGCCCGGACGGACCTTCCCGTGCGACGACCGCGCATCGGATGTCGGATCGTCGCTCTGCTCGCCGTTCTGTACGAGCCAGCCGCCTTCGGGGCAGGTCGCACGCGGCTCCGTGCCTTCCACGAAGTACTCCATTTCGCGACGCGGACAACCTGCGAGCGCAACGGCTCCACTCGCCGGATCGATCTCGACGCGATGCACGGACGACGGCGCTTCGAACGCGCCCGGCACCGCGGCCCCGGTCGAGTCGCGCAGGAAGCGCAACCAGATCGGCACCGCGAGACTCGCAGCTGGCAGCTTCATGTCGCGCGGCTGATCGAAGCCGACCCAGACCACCACGACCATTTCCGGTGTGAAGCCGGCGAACCAGGCGTCCTTCGAGTCGTTGCTCGTGCCGGTCTTTCCCGCGACCGGACCCGTGATGCCGGCGTCGCGCACCGCGTGGGCCGTGCCGTGATCCACGACCCCTTCGAGCAGCGACACCGCGAGATAGCTGGTGCCCGGGTCGATCACCGCCTCGCTCGCCGCTGCGTTGCGCTCGAGCGTGTGCCCCGATGCGTCGCTCAGAGCCTCGAAGAAGCGCAGCTTCGGCCGCTTACCACCGTTCGCGAGTGTCGCGTAGGCACGCCCCAGCTCGAGCGGCGTCACGTCGGCCGCACCCAGCGCCAACGCCGGAACCGGGTCGAGGGGGCTCTCGATGCCGAGACGCTTCGCAACATCGACGATCCGCTCGGTGCCAACCTCGAGCGCGAGGCGCACGGTGGCGACGTTCAGCGACTTCTCGAGCGCGTGGCGGACGCCCACGCGGCCATGGAACTTGTGGTCGTAGTTCGCGGGCGACCATCTTCCAGATGCCGTCTTGATCGAGAGCGGCGCATCGTCGAGCGTGCTTGCGAGCGTGATCACCGGCGCACCTTGCGATGCTTCGAGCCCAGCGACGTAGACGAACGGCTTGAAGGCGCTTCCCGCCGAGCGACGCGATTGCAGGCAGCGGTCGAATTGCGACTCGCCGTACTCGCGTCCCCCAACCAGCGCGAGCACCTCGCCGGTCTGCGGTCGCACTACGACCAGACAACCCTGCAGCCGCGCTTTCGGCGACCCTGCGAGCTTCGGGTGCTTCTTTTCGAGCTGCTGGAGACCCTCGCGCAGAGCCTCCGTCGCGATCTGCTGCAAGCGCAGGTCGAGCGTCGAGTAGATTCGCAGGCCCTCGCCCTCGAGGGCTTTCGCGTCGTACAGGTCGGGGAGTTGACTGCGCAGCGCGTCGAGGAAGTAGCGGGTTTCGCGCGGCTCGGTGGTACGCGTCGCGAGCGAGAGCGGCGCCGCGCGCGCGGAGGCGTACGCAGCGGCGTCGATGCGGCCCTGCTCGAGCATCAGTTGCAGCACGAGGTTGCGGCGGGCGAGCGACTCGTCGGGATGCGCGAACGGCGAGTGGTCGCCCGGGCTGCTGATCAATCCAGCGAGCAGCGCGGCGTCTCCGAGCCGCAAAGAACGCACGGGCTTCCCGAAATAGAAGAGCGAGGCCTCGCCGACGCCGCTGATCGAAGTCGGCCCGCGCTGGCCGAGATAGATCTCGTTCAGATACGCCTCGAGGATCGCCGGCTTCGCGTAGCGCGCCTCGACCAGCAGCGACATCGCGGCTTCTTTCACTTTGCGGCCGAAGCTGCGCTCGGGCGTCAGGAAGAAGTTCTTCACGAGCTGCTGGGTGAGCGTGCTGCCACCCTGGCGGACTTCCCCTGCAATCAGATTCGCCCACGCTGCGCCGAGCACGCGCCGGAGATCGATGCCGGGGTGTTCCTCGAAGCGCTGGTCTTCGACCGCGAGCACCGCATCGACGAGCTGCCGCGGCACCTCGCCGAGCCGCACTGGTTCTCGCTGCTCGCGGTGGGGTCCGAAGTATGAGCCGACCAGCTCGGGCTCGAGCAGCACGGCCGTGAGCTCGCGATCGGTGTCGAGATCGCGGATCGCCTCGATCTGCTTGCCCGCGAGTCGCAACTCGATGCGCCGCGCGGGTTCGGCGCGCGACGGATGCTCGAACGCTCGCAGATGCACGACGACGCGTTTCGGCTCCCAGTGCACTCCGCCCGGCGAAGCAATCTCCGCAGTTGGTTCGTTGCGATAACCCAGACGATGAAGCGCGGCGCGCAGGTCGAGGCGCGCGAGTTCGAGTCCGGCGGTCAGCATCGTCGGGGCGGAATAGACCCGCGACGGCAACTCGAAGAGGCGGCCTTCGAAGCGAGTCCGCACGATGCGGTCGAGGCCAACCAGCGTGCGCGCGGCCAGTACGCCGCCGCCGAACGCGAGCAGCGCCGTGGAGATCAGCAACGCGCGTCGCAGCGGTCGCGAGCGCTGGCTGCGACGGTGCGAGCCGCGCCGCTTCGGCCGCGACGGGCGCTCTCGGACGCCGCCGTCGTCGCTCTCTCCGCTGGGTCTTCGCTTCCTCGAGCGCGTTGCCACGGGACCGGCCTTGGAACTCGTTCAGCCCGGGCCTTCAGACGGCGAGACCTGAATCGAGAGCAGTTTCAGGAGGCAAAAACACACGAGGGGGGTGGGCTTGCATTAGGCTAGGGGCTTTCCGAGGTTTGTGCCCGATATGAGCCGCGACAAACCGTGGGGCGGACGCTTCCAAGAAGGCACCGACCCCGCCGTCGAACGCTTCACTGCGTCGATCGACTTCGATCGGACGCTCGCGCGCTACGACATCCGCGGATCGATCGCGCACGCGCGCATGCTCGGTCGCGCGGGCGTCGTGCCGCAGGCGGATGCCGATGCGATCGTCGCCGGGCTGGAAGCGATCCTCACCGAGCTGGACGCCGGCACGCTGCAGCTCGACCCGCGCCTCGAAGACATCCACATGAACGTCGAGACGCGACTGCGCGAGCGAATCGGTGCGGTCGCCGGGCGGCTCCATACGGGCCGCAGCCGCAACGACCAGGTCGCGACCGATCTGGCGCTCTACCTGCGCGAGACCGCCCGCTCGATTCGCCACGGCCTCGTCGAGATGCAGCGCGTGCTGGTCGCGCGTGCCCGCGAGCACATCGACACCGTGCTTCCCGGCTATACGCATTTGCAGCGCGCGCAGCCGGTGCGACTCGCGCATCACTGGCTCGCCTTCGTCGAGATGCTCGGCCGCGACGCCGAGCGCTTCAGCGACCTGCGCCGCCGCATTGCGCGCTGCCCGCTCGGTTCGGGGGCGATCGCCGGCAGCACGCTGCCGCTCGATCGGCAGCACACCGCAGACGCGCTCGGCTTCGAGGGGCCGTCGCGCAACAGCATGGACGCGGTCGGCTCGCGGGACGCGGCGCTCGAGTTCCTGGCCGCGGCGGCGATCGCGATGGTGAATCTATCGCGGCTCGCCGAGGAACTCGTGCTCTGGTCGACTGCGGAGTTCGGTTTCATCGAACTGTCGGATGCCTACAGCACCGGCTCGAGCTTGATGCCGCAGAAGAAGAACCCGGACGTCCCCGAGCTGGTGCGCGGCAAGGCCGGTCGCGTGATCGGAGATCTGGTCGCGCTGCTGACGGTGGTGAAGGGCCTGCCGCTCACCTACAACCGCGATCTGCAGGAGGACAAGGAGCCGCTCTTCGACGCCGCCACGACGCTGCGCGACTCGCTCGCGGTGATGGCGGGCGCGATCGCCACGCTCGCGGTGCGCCGCGACGCGATGCGCGCGGCCGCTGAAGATCCGATGCTGCTCGCGACGGATCTCGCGGAGGCGCTGGTGCGCGCCGGTGTGCCGTTCCGCGAAGCGCACGAGGCGGTCGGCCGCGTCGTCGCCCACTGCATCGCCGGAGGTTTTGATATGCGAACACTCTCGCACGATGCACTGCGCAAATTCCATCCGCGCTTCGAAGCGGGCGCCGACGAGTTGCTCGCGCTCGATCGCGCGATCGAAGAGCGCACAATGGTCGGCGCGACGTCCCGCGCGCGCGTCGCGGAAGCGCTCGACGAAGCGGATCGAGCGCTGGAGATCGAGGCTGCAGCGCTCGCCCGCGAAGAGGAGACCACGCCGTGAATCGCTCGACGCTCGCCACTCTGGGGCTCGGACTCGCGCTCGCAGCGGGCGCCTGTGGGCGGTACGGTCCGCCGATCCGAAGGATCGATGCCGCTGCACCGGCGCCCGAGCCTGTCGCCGAGTCCGTCGCTCCCGACGATGAGCCCGCTAGCAACGACACGATCGAGACCTTCGAGGACGAGCCGATTCCATGACGAGATTCCTCGACTTCACGAAGATGCACGGCGCCGGCAACGACTTCGTCGTGCTCGACGGCCTGGCGCAAGAGCTTCCCGCTCTCGAACCGCTCGCCCGGATGCTGCTGCACCGGCGCTTCGGGATCGGCGGCGACCAGCTGCTCGTCGTGCGCGCCTCGTCGGTCGCCGACTTCCGGATGGAGATCTACAACCCGGACGGCTCGCGGGCGGAGATGTGCGCCAACGGGATCCGGGCGTTCTACAAATGGTTGCGCGACCGCGGACATGCGCGCGCTGACGAGATCGCCGTCGAGACGCTCGGCGGCATCGTTCATCCGCGCTGGGCCGGCGAAGATCAGGTTGTCGTCCAGATGGGGCGACCCATCTTCGCGGCCGAGAAGATCCCGACGCGACTCGGCCACGGCGATGGCCCGCTGATCGACGTCCCGCTCGACGTGGACGGTGAGCGCGTGCTGGTGACGTCGCTCTCGATGGGCAATCCGCACGCGGTGCTCTTCGTCGCGGACGTCGAGACGGCGCCCGTCGCGACGCTCGGCCCGCGCATCGAGAACCATGCTGCGTTTCCGAATCGCGTGAACGTCGAGTTCGTGCAGGTGCTCGGCCGCGACCGCGTCCGCCAGCGCACCTGGGAGCGCGGCACCGGAGAGACGCTCGCCTGCGGCAGCGGCGCCTGCGCGGTGGGCGTCGCGTGCATGCTGCGCGGCGCGACTGCGCGAGAAATCACCGTCGAGCTGCGCGGCGGCGAGCTGCAGATCGGCTGGCCCGCGAACGACGCGGGCGTGCTGATGACCGGCCCCGCCACCGAAGTCTTCGCGGGCCGCATCGCGATCGGAGAGGAGTAGCGTGTTCGAAGGGGTCCTGACCGCGCTGGTGACGCCGTTCCGCGATGGCGCCGTCGATGAGCGCGCGCTGACGGAGTTGGTCGAGCTGCAGATCGCAGCGGGCGTCGACGGTGTGGTGCCGTGCGGCTCGACCGGCGAGGCCGCAACGCTCTCCCACGCCGAGCACCAGCGCGTCGTCGAGGTGACCGTCGCCGCGGCGCGCGGCCGCGTGCAGGTGCTCGCGGGCACCGGCTCGAACAGCACCGTCGAAGCGATCCAGCTCACGCACCACGCGAAGGAGGCGGGGGCCGACGGGGCGCTGCTGATCTCTCCGTACTACAACCGGCCGACCCAGGATGGCATCGTCGCGCACTACGCCGAGATCGCGCGGCAGACGTCGTTCCCGCTCTTCGTCTACAACATTCCGGGCCGCACCGGCTCGAACATTCTGCCGAGCACGATCGCGCGGCTCGCCGAGGTCGATCAAATCGTCGGCGTGAAGGAATCCTGTGGCGACCTGAACCAGATCGCCCATGTGATCGCGTCGGTGCCGGACTCGTTCACGGTACTCGCCGGGGACGACTGGGCGACGCTGCCGATGCTCGCGCTGGGTGGCAAGGGCGTGATCTCGACGATCGGGAACGTCGCGCCCGGCGAAGTCGTCGACCTCGTTCGCGCTTTCCGTGCCGGCGACCTCGAGCGTGCGCGCTCGGTCCACGTTCGGCTGCTGCCGCTCATCGATGCGCTCTTCTGCGAATCCAATCCGATTCCCGTGAAGGCAGCGCTCGCGATGCGCGGGCTGATCCACGAGGAACTGCGCTTGCCGCTGCTCCCGATCTCGAACGGGAACCGCGAGCGGCTGCAGGCCGTGCTGAAAGAGCTGGGCCTGCTTTGAGCGCGCGGCTGCGCGTCGCCTGCGTCGGCGCGCTCGGACGCATGGGCGAGCGTATTCGCGCCGCAGTGACGGAGGCGGCGGACATAGAACTCGTCGGCGCGCTGGAGTCGGTGGGCCACGCGGGACTCGGCACGCAAGTGTCACCGGGAGTGCGTGTCGTCGACGACGCGCGGGCCGCGTTCGCGAACGCCGAGGTCGCGATCGATTTCTCGGTTCCGCGCGCCACCTGCGCGACGCTGCGCGTCGCCGCGGATTGCGGCGTTGCCTACGTGTGCGGAACGACCGGGTTTTCAGCCACCGAACGTGCCGAGCTGGATGTCGCCGCGAGGCGCATTCCAGTCGTATGGGCGCCGAACTTTTCGATCGCGGTCAACGTGCTCGCGCATCTGGTCGGATCGGCCGCGCGACTGCTCGGCCCGGAGTTCGACGCCGAGATCGTGGAACTGCACCATGCCGCCAAACGCGACGCACCGAGCGGTACCGCGCTGCGCCTTGCCGAAGCGATCGCGCAGGCGCGCGGTCAGGACCTCGCGAAGGTGATCGTCGCCGCGCGCGAGGGTGAGGTCGGCGCACGACCGGCCGGCGCCATCGGAGTCCAGGCGCTGCGCGGCGGCGACAATCCGGGTGAGCACAGCGTGTTCTTCCTGGGTCGCGGCGAGCGCCTCGAGTTGGTGCATCGCGCAGCGACGCGCGATCACTTCGCAGCCGGCGCGCTGCGCGCTGCGCGCTGGCTGCGCGGTCGCGCGCCGGGGCTCTACACGATCGAGCAGGTGCTCGGACTCGAGATTGGAGCGCGCGGCGAGGCGTAGACCAGCAACCACTCGCGCGAAGAACTCAGCAGAGTTCTTCGACTACCCGCAGCAGGTCGAGCGACGAGAGGATCCCGACGAGCACGCCCTTGTCGATCACGAGCAGCCGATGGATGCGGCGTTCGCGCATGATGTTGGCGGCCACCGCGACGCCGGTGTCGCGGTTCACCGAGTAGACCCGCGGTGTGAAGACATCGGAGACGCGCTGCGACGACGCCGCAACGCGCGTCGTACCGAGGTCGGCATAGTCCTCGATGCTCGAGAAGAACTGACCAGCCTGGGCGACCGTATCGGGATGCGCCGCTTTTCGGACCAGGTCGTTCTGCGAGACCACGCCGAGCACGCGTCCGGATTCGTCCACCACGGGCGCTCCCGAAACGGACTTGCTCGCGAGGATCTCTTGCGCCTCGACGAGCGTGTGGTCGGGCCGCAGCGTCACGACATCGGGATTCATCAGCTCGAAGACGCGTCGCGGTCGAACTGCCATCGGGACCTCTCCGGATCAGACGTTTCAACAAAGCGGAGGCCCCGCCAGCCTAGCAGCTGGCGGGGCCTCGCTAGTTGCGATCGCGACGATCAGACGTCGTAGTACAGCTCGAACTCGTACGGGTGCGGGCGCATGCGCATCGGATCGATGTCGTTCTCGCGCTTGTAGTCGATCCACGAATCGATCAGATCCTTGCTGAACACACCGCCCTGCAGCAGGAACTCGTGATTGTTCTCGAGTTCGCCCACCGCCTCGTCGAGGCTGCCGGGCATCGTCGGGATCCCCTTCGCTTCCTCGGCGGAGAGGGCATAGATGTTCTTGTCGAGCGGATCACCGGGATGGATCTTGTTGACCACACCGTCGATCCCGGCCATCAACATCGCCGCGAATGCGAGATACGGGTTGCAGGCCGGATCCGGGTACCGCACCTCCACGCGCTTTGCCTTCGGGCTCTGCGAGTAGGTCGGGATGCGGCACGACGCCGAGCGATTGCGCGATGAGTAGGCCAGGTTCACCGGCGCTTCGTAGCCCGGCACGAGCCGCTTGTACGAGTTCGTGGTCGGGTTGGTGAACGCTGCGAGCGCACGCGAGTGCTTCAAGATGCCGCCGATGTAGTAGAGGGCCATCTCGGAGAGGCCGGCGTACTTGTCGCCCGCGAAGAGCGGCTTGCCGTCCTTCCACAGCGACTGGTGGCAATGCATGCCCGAGCCGTTGTCCTTGAACAGCGGCTTCGGCATGAAGGTCGCCGTCATGCCATGGCGGCGGGCGACGTTCTTCACCACGTACTTGTACTTGAGCACCGAATCGGCCATCGACACCAGCGTGTCGAACTTCATGTCGATCTCGGCCTGGCCGGCGGTCGCGACCTCGTGGTGATGGGTCTCGATGACGATCCCCATACGCTCCATCTCGAGACACATCTCGGTGCGGATGTCCTGCTGCGTGTCGTGCGGCGGAACCGGGAAATAGCCTTCCTTGTGGCGGATCTTGTAGGCGAGGTTGCGGCCGTTCTCGTCGGAATCGCTGTTCCACGCGGCTTCGCCCGAGTCGATCTCGTAGTAGCCATGATTCGCGCTGGAGCCGAAGCGCGCGCTGTCGAACACGAAGAACTCCGCCTCGGGGCCGAAGTACGCGGTGTCGGCGATGCCGCTCTGCTTCAGGAAGAGCTCGGCGCGCTTCGCGACGTGACGCGGATCGCGGATGTAGGGCTGCCGAGAGAGGGGATCCACGACGTCGCAGATCAGCACCAGCGTCGGGTGCGCCATGAAGGGATCGATGAACGCGGTCTTCGGATCCGGGATCATCAGCATGTCGCTCTCGTTGATCGCCTTCCAGCCGCGGATCGACGAGCCGTCGAAGCCGTAACCGTCCTGGAAGTTCGACTCCTCGAGCTGCGAGATCGGATGCGAGCAGTGCTGCCAAAGGCCGGGCGAATCGGTGATGCGACAGTCCACCATCACGACGTTGTTCTTCTTGGCGAACTCGATGACTTCCTTACCACTCTTGAAGGACATTGCGGACATCACTCCTCTTCGGCCTCGGGCCGCTCTGGGGGGTTGCGAGTTGCGTTGAAAGAGGCAGCTAGACCGCTTCGGGGCCGCTTTCGCCGGTTCGGATCCGGATCACGTCCGACAGCGCGTAGACGAAGATCTTGCCATCGCCGATGCGGCCCGTGTTCGCCGCCTTCACGATCGCCTGCACGACTTTGTCGACCATGTCGTCGCCACAAGCAATTTCGAGCTTGATCTTGGGCAGGAAGTCGACGACGTACTCCGCGCCTCGGTACAGCTCAGTGTGTCCCTTCTGACGTCCGAAACCCTTCACCTCGGACACCGTCATGCCCTGCACGCCGATCGCCTGCAGGGCTTCCTTCACCTCGTCGAGCTTGAACGGTTTGATGATCGCTTCGACCTTGCGCATCGCGCTTCCCTCTCTGGCGATTCGCGAGGGCTCGAGGCTCTCGCGGTCTGGTGTGACTCCGGGCGGTCAGGACCTCGGCTGAATGCGGCCTGACCTTACCACGGTCTTCACGCCGACGGTCGCACGCGCGCCGTGGGTCGTGTGCTCATTTCAGCAAGACACATGCCAAGGCAGGGGCCGCGGAGATCACACGAGAGGGCTGCAAGGGGCCTGCAATCGGCGCCTACTGCGGAGATGTTGGGCAGCGCTGCCCAACAGCGCAGCATCCAATCTGGTTCAGCTGTACCGAGATAGAGAAGGGGCACGGTCCCGGTGGACCGCGCCCCTTTGCAGATCGAGCTTCGCCGGAGAGTGGTTACTCGCCGCCGAACTTGTTGAAGTTGTAGACGACCTCGGCACCGAGCACGACCTGGTTGCCCTTCAGGCCGTAGTCGCTCTGGCTGTCGTCGAGCGAGCCATTGAAGAACTCGCCGTTGCCGGTGTTGCCACTGTGGCGAACGTTGTCCCAGCGGACCTCGCCACGAATCATCAACTGATCCGT
>CAYGWM010000040.1:0-15124 GCA_964353555.1 uncultured Spirochaetales bacterium | reverse complement strand
CCGTTGAGCAGCGCACCCGTCTTGCCGTACACCGTGTCGAGGCGGAAGCCCGCGCGGTTCTCTTCGTCGATCGGGCGCTCCACTTCGAACCACACCTGGTCCAGCGCGAAGCTGTTGGCGTCCGGGTGCAACGGATAGAACTTGTTGTTGGCACCCGCGTTCGTGTCCTGGAGACCGGCGGTGCTGCCACTGAAACTCTCATTGAACGGATCCCGGTCCGAGGAACTCGGGTGGTTGATGTTCCAGAAGTAGCTCGACGCCACCCAGCCCCCGACCGTGATCTGGCCGAGGAAGCCCGGCAGACCGTTGCTCGCGCCGCGCGTCTCCGCGAGGCCCGACTGCTCGATCAGCTGCGACTGCTCGTCCACGCGCTCGTTCGCCGAATCGAGCTGGTCCGTCGTTGCCTGCAGCTTGTCTTCCATCTGCTGCATGCGGTTCTGCATCTGCTGTAGTTGTTGCTGTACGGCATCGTCGTTCGCCGAAGCAAACGACGGTGCAAGCGCCAGCATGGCGATAGCCGACACTGCGACCGTCCACCGAGATAGCATGGTCATACCCCTCCTCTCGCGTTCTTTGGTGCGAACGGCAATCGGGTTCCAAGTCCACGTGCGAGGTTCCGGAAGACCAAATGCGCTCCGAGCAGCCATGGGCGCCTGAAGTGCTGTTCCTGCGGAGTTCCCACTCGAGAGTCTTGGCTCGTCGAAACTCGTACCAATCTTTACGACTGGATCGAAGTTCCGCGAGGCGTGCCCATCCCCCTGATGAGCTCGCCCCCCAAAGTTGCCCCGGAGCGGTCTGAGTCCAGATAGCGCGGACACAAGCCATCCCGGTCACCATGCGTTGCCTCCCGAATCGGGCGCAACGAGCACGCACTTTACCCCTAATCCAAGTTCGTGCTGAAGGCTGTTTACCCTACGGCTGCGGGTGGTGCAACCGAATTTGCAACTGGGCAAGAGCGCTTCTATGCCCCCGACGAGAGCTCGGATCGCGACACGCCCCCAGGCGGCCAGAGCCGCCGTTGGTCGAGAAAAACAAGCGTCCGCCGGCAGGGGATTTCCCCTCGCTCGAATCGCCGGGCAGCAAGCCAACGCAGATCCTCGTAGCGATCGACGTCGAAACCAGGCGCCAGTTGCGCGGCGGCCAGCTGCAAGCGCTCGGCCCGCGCGAGCGTGTCGCGCAGCACCGTCGGCGTACTCATCGGATGATCGAAGAGCCCCCCGGAGGGACCGCGCTCGAGCGCGCGCGCCCCGAGCCCAACCAGGTTGTAGCCCCCATCGCGATCCGGGCAGAGCACCAGATCCGCGCCGGCCAGCGCCGCGACGGCATCGCGCAGCACGACGCGGTCGAGACACGGGCTGTCGCTGCCGCGCAGCAGCGCGAACGGCGCGCCGGCTGCTGCTGCTTGCCGCGCGACATGGCTCATGCGGGCTCCCAGCTCACCAGAAGCCTGCGCGATTGCGCGAAAGCCCGCCGGGGTCTGCGCGGCGAGCTCCGCCGTCGCGCTGGGAGGATCCACTGCGACCACCGCTTCGAGCCCCAACGTCGCAGCCGCTGCGGCCGACTCGTCGAGTGCGTCGAGCAGCAGGCATCGATAGAGCTCCGCCGCTTCGGCGGTCGAGAGCGGCGGCGAAAGGCGGGTCTTCACGCGGCCCGGCTGCGGCGCCTTCGCAAAGACGACGAGCCATCCCTTCATGACGTCGCGGGCGCGACGAACGGCAGCGCGACCACGCGCGCGACACGACCATCGACCTCGAGCGCGGTACCAGGCTCGTCGAAGCCCCTGCGCACGAAGCCGAGCGCGATCGCGCCTGCGCTGGGCGAGTGAGCGACACTCGTCAGCTCGCCAACGCGAGTGCCGCCCGATGCGATCGCAGCACCCGGCGCGGGCAGCGCATCGCCCTCCAGCGCAACGCCCACCAGCAGATGACCGACGCGACCCCGCGATTGCATCCGCGCCACGACTTCCTGCCCGGTGTAGCAACCCTTCGTGAACGAGATTGCGCGATCGACGAGGCGCAGCTCCGCCGGCAGCGTGTGCTCACCCAACTCGGCGCCGTGGCGCGGTTCGCCGGCCTCGATGCGCAGCACCTCGAGCGCCGCTTCACCGGCGACGATCGCACCGCATGTGTCGCCCGCGGCCCGCAGCGCAGCTTCCACCGCCGCTGCGTGCTCGGAGGCGACAATGATCTGGAACGCCGCTTCGCCGCTCCATCCCCACGCCACGACGACCGCCGGGGCGCCGCCAATCTGCGCGCGTGCGGCGCCATCCGGCGCGATCTGCAGCGCCGCACCAGCCGCCGTCGCGACCAGCTCCTGAGCGCGCGGCCCCTCGACCGCAAAGCGCGCAAACGCAGTGCTGCGATCGGCGATCTGCACGTCGTCTGCGATCACGAACTTTTCGAGGCGGGCGATCGCGGCGGCCGCCGCTGCCGCGGCGGTCTCGAGCCAGAACGCGTCCGGCCGCGCAACGACGTGGAAGCCCGCTACGACGCGACCTTCGCGCGTCAGCGCGAGCGCGTAGCAACCCGAGTCGGACCCGGACGCATCGAGCTTGGCAACGTCATTGGTGAGCTGGCCCTGCAAGAAGCGCACGCGATCCGAGCCGCGCACTTCGAGCAGCGCACGACCCGCGACCCGGAAGATCCCAGCGCTGCGCCGCACCGCGAGTACGTCTTCCGCCACGCTCATCGCGACTCTCCCGGCGCCACCGTCGCGTGTTCGGAAAGCGGCAGCGGTCCGTAGATCGACTCGACGCGCGCGCGCTGGTGCGCGCGCCAGCGTTCGAAGAGTTCACGCGCTGCCGCGAGATCAGGTTCGTTGTCGATGTCCACCGCGCAGCCGCCTCCCTCCGTCACGATGAAGCGGAACCGCGTGCGGAGCAGCGCCGAACATCCCTTCTCGATGCGCGCCATCGGGATGCGATACCGCAGCCAATCGGCGATCCAGCGCCAGCCGTTGCGGTCGGCGACACCCGCGAGATGCATCAGCGCGTAGTAGTAGATCACTGCAAGGCCGCCGCCCTCCGCACGCAGCAGCGTCCAGCCGAGCTTGATCATCTCGAGCGTCTGCTTCTGGTAGCGGTGCTCGTAGAGGTCTTCGATGTAATGGCGGTTGCCGAGCCGCGCAGGCTTCACCAAATGGATGTTGCTCTGGCGGAAACGGCCCTCGCGCTGGTTGAAGTACGCCATGCGGATACCGGGCGCTCCGGGCGACTCGGGGTAGAAATCGCGCATCGATTCCTCGGTACAGATGCCGAGGCCGTAGTCGCAGTCCGCGGCGATCGTCTGGCGGATGAACGCGGAGATCTCCTGGGGCGTCGCGAAGGGCAGGTCGGCGGAGAGAAACAGCACCCACGTGTCGGCGTCCTCGGGACCCGGATCGCGACCGTCGGGACCCGCGCCAGGCAGCAGCCGTCGATACGTCTCCCAGGCGTTCTCATAGAGATTCCGGAATTGCGGAACGATCTGGAGCGGCTTGGTCAGCTCCGCGCGCAGCGCCGCGTCGCCGAGAGTCGTCTCGAGCCGCTCGGCATTCCCGACCACCCAGACTTCGGAGACCTCCGGCACGCGCTGCAATGCCGCGACGACGTGCGCGACCAGCGCTCGCCCTGCCAGTTCGAGATACGGCTTGCTCTCGCCGCGCACCTCCTTTGCCGCGCGACGATCCCCTGCAGCGACGATTGCCGGAATACCCATGGCTAGCGGCGCGCATCCTCGATGCTGACGATCTGGTGCATCGACGCAGCCTAGCAGCGGCCTCGCGCTTGAAGCGGCCCGCTGCGCAGCGATGAAAGCGAGTGCGCGCGGGGTGGCTACCGTCGCTCGCGGAGGTACGCACACGGTGGGACGAGGGCGGTCCGCGTTCTGGAGCGACGCAGCGCTGCTCGCCGTGGCGCCGCTGCTCGCGCTCGCCGTCTTCGCGGCCGCGCTTGCGGGAGGTTTCGTGCATGACGACCACCGGCAGATCGTCGGCAATCCGCTGGTGCAGAGCCTGTCGCATTTGCGGGCGCTCTTCACGAGCGGTGTATGGGCGGGCGCGGGGTCGGGGTCGAGTTGGTACCGGCCGCTGATGATGAGTTCGTTCGCGCTCGATCGCGCGCTCTTCGGTCCCGGAGCGCTCGGCTTTCATGCCGTGCAGCTCGCGCTCTTCGCGATCGTCGCGGCGCTGGCGGTGCGCAGCATGACGAGGTTCGGCGCGCCGGCGTCGGTGGCGCTGCTCGCGGGCGCGCTCGGCGCCGTGCATCCCGCGCAGGCGGAGGTGGCCGCTTGGATCTCCGCGCGCTGCGATTCGCTACTCGCCGCCGCTGCGCTCGCAGCGCTGCTGCTGTACGACCGCGCCCTCGCCGCGACGTCCGCGCGCGCGCGCAGTTTGCTGCAGATCGGCGTCGGCGTCGCGTTCTTCGCCACGCTGTGCAGCAAGGAGAGCGCCGTCGCAATCGCACCGCTCTTCGTATGCGTCGACCGCGTCCGCGGCGCGCGCTTCGCACCGCGCGAACTCGCCGCGCGGCACGCCGCGTGGCTGCTGGCGCTCGCTGTCTACCTGGCGCTGCGCGCGCACAGTCTCGGCGGCGTCTCCGGCGGTCTGCTCGCGCCGATGGATCCGCTCGCGATCCTCGGCGCCTTTGGGCAAGCCGCGGCGCGAATCGTCGCTCCGGTTGCGCTGACGATCTCGCCGCCGCTACCAACCCCGTGGCACGCGGCTTTCGGTGCGCTCGCTTCGATCGGCGCGCTGGGCGCGTTTGCGCTGGCCTGGCGACGGCGCTCGCCGCTGCTCGTTCCGATCGCGCTCGCGGCGGCGCCGCTGGCGATCGCGGCGCTCGGCGCGGCGCGCATCGGAGAGATGGCGGATCGCTACCTCGTGCTGCCGATCTTCGCGACCGCCTGGCTCGTCGCCGCCGGCATCGCGTCGCTGCCGGCGCCGTTGCGCGTTGCGGGCTTCGCTGCCGGCGCTGCGGCCGTCGCGACCTTTGCGGTCGCCGCGGCGACGCACGTTCGCGTCTACGCGAGCGACGAGAGTCTGTGGACCGACGCGTGGGCGAAGAACCCGCACTCGCTGCGCGCGGCGGCGAATCTCGGCGCGCTGCACCTCGATCGCAACGAGCCGTATCGCGCGATCGAATGGCTCGATCGCGCCGCCGCGCTGGCGCCCGGCGACGCGGAGATCGAGATGAATCGCGCGGTGGCTTCCGAGCAGCAAGGCGACGCACGCTCGGCACGGCAGCGACTCGAGGCGCTGCTTGCGTCGCAGCCTTTTTACTGGCCGGCCGCCGTCCGCGCCGGTCATCTGGCGCTCGCGGCCGAGGACTGGAACGCCGCCGGCGAACACTACGAAGCTGCGCTGCGCGTGCATCCACTGGCGGCCGAAGCGTGGGCGGGACTCGGTGTCGCGCGCGAGAAGCAGGGTCGCAAGGACGACGCGCGACACGCACTCTCGCGGGCGCTCGCGCTCGATCCCCAGGTGCAGAACGCGGACGCACTGCGCCGTCTGCTCGAAAGGCTCGGCTGATGGCGGATGCATCGGAGGCAGCGAGCGCGGCCCCGCACGATCGCATCGGCGCCGTCGCCGCGATCGGCCTCGGTGTTGCGCTCTACAGCCACTACTACGATCGCTTCCAACTGCCGCCGCGTTTTCCCGGCAGCGTCGGATTGATCGTCGGCGGCGACGTGCTGCCGCTGCTGGTGCTGCCGGTGCTCGCGGTGTGGTTCGTGTTCCGCGACCGGCTCGGGCGCTACGGCTGGCGCTGGCCCGGTGCGCGCAGCTTCGCGATCGCTTCGCTCGCGGCCTACGCGGCGGTCTTGCCGTTCGTGCTGTGGTTCGCGCAGCGTCCGGAGTTCCAGGCGTTCTATCCGTCGCCCGCTTTCCCGCCGGCGCGCCAGCACGCGGTCGGCCTCACGTTCCTGTGGCTGCTGCACCATGGCCCGCAGCTCTTCTCGACGGAGTTCTGCTTCCGCGGTTTCCTGCTCTTCCCGCTCGCAAGGCAGCTCGGAATCGCGCGCGCGATCATCGTCACGACGGCTCCCTACGTGCTGCTCCACATCGACAAGCCCCCGCTCGAACTGCTGCAAGCGGCATGGGGCGGGGTCGTGTTCGGCGTCGTCGCGTGGCGAACGGGTTCATTCCTGCCCGCCTTCGCCGCGCACTGGGCGATCGCCGTGACGATGGATTGGCTCTGCTACCAGCATCTCGTTCACTGACGATCGGCATCAGCGCAGCAACAGCTCGAGCGCGCCGGGGCCGACGCGCAGGTTCAGCATCGGACCGGGGCCGAGCGCCGCCATCGCGGTCGCGCCCAGCACGAGGTGGCTCGCGAGCACCGCGAGCAGATTGCGGTGAACGAGGAAGTGCCAGATCCAGAACGCACCGGCGATCGTGACGCCCGCCATCAGCGCGGGGTTCGGCGCGTGCAGCGCGGCGAACACCGCGCTCGTCATACCGATCGTCGCGGCGCGGCGATTCTGTGCTGGCAACGCAACGGCAAGCATCTCGATGCGCGGCGCAAAGAATCCCTGCATCAACAGCTGCTGCGCCGCGATGCCGGGCAGGTAGTCGAGCAGCCACGCGATCCGCTCGAACGGGAGCGACGCGCTTCCCAGCGCTGCACCGATCGCAACGACCACGGCTCCTGCCGCGGCCGTGAACCCCGCGAGCGATCCCCAGCCGTTGCGCCACTGCGAGGGCGCGAGTCCGAGCGCCTCCACTCCGACGCCGGCGCGCCACCACGCGAGCAGCACGATCGCAGCGGCAAGCACCGCGAGCGTCGTGTCGAGCGCAACCGCCGCGTCTTCCGGGATCGGGAGCCACTCGCCCGCACGCCACACCACGGCGATGAGCAGCGCGAACACGACCGCCACTTCCAACCGGGGCCGTGTGTCGCTCAAGGCGCCTCCGCCACCTCGATCGGCAACGTCAGCGGCTGCGAGCCGAGCGCCTGGAACCACTTCACGCCTTCGTCGACGAGATCGATCTCGATGTCGTAGTGACCCGCCGCGGCGATCGGCGGCAACGGCAGCGTGAGTTCCGTCGTCTCGCCCGGCGCGAGTTCGAGATCGACGAGGCCAGCGCGCAGCTCGATCGGATCGGCGCCGCCGGATCCGCGCAGCTTCGCGCCCAGATGGACGCCGTGATCGCGTGCTGACCGGAACGGAATCGCCTGGCGACTCGTGTTGGTGACGCGCACCCGTAGATCCGTCGCGGCGCCCGCGGCAATGCGAGCCGGCGCATCGATCGGCTCGATCCGTGCGCGGTAGAAATAGGGCGCGTACTCGGTCGTGACCCAGGTGCGGAAGCGGTCGGGAGTGGTCGGTTGGCCCGCGAGCCATTGCTCGTATGCGTCGAGCACGCGCGGCAGCCGCGGGTTCACCAGGTAGACGAAGCCCTTGTCGAGCGCGAACTCCGCATGCGCGGCAGCGAGATCGCCGCCGTGCAGCAACACCGCAACCGCGGAGGCGAGCCCGCTGCGTTCGGCGCCCGCGGCACAATGGAGCAGCAGCGGACGCGGCGCAGTGTCGAGGATGCGCACCAGCTCGCGCAGCGTCTGCGCGGGCGGAATGTCGTCCGAACTCATCCGCAGCGACACGTGCTCGATACCATTGCGACGCGAGGCAGAGCGCTCGTCGGCGAGCCAGCGGCGATCGTCCTTGCCTTTCGCGCCGCGCAGGTTCACGACCGATCGCAGACCGAGCTCGCGCACCCACCGATCGATGTCGTCCCCCGACGGCTGCGCGCTGCGATAGATCTGGCCGGCTACGACCGCGTGCAGGTTCGACTCGAACAGGTACGAACGGAGCGGTCCCGCGATTGCGAGCCCGACCGCGGCGATCAATGCCCCGGCGAGCCACAACGAGCGACGCGAACTCGGCATCCGTGCAGCTTGACGAGCACGTAGCCGCGTTGCCACTACGCGCTCAGGCGCGCTCGGGCCCACTCCCACCGCGCGCGAAGCGGAACAAGCGCCCCAACCCCATCTTGTCTTTCCACAGGTAGTAGCCGGCCCAGATCGCGAGCAGCAGATACGGGCCCCAGTGGAAGACCAGCGCGAACGCGAGCGCGCGTGCCGCGAGATCTCCTCCGGCCACGCCGAACACCGCGAGAGCAGCGCGCACGGCGGCTTCGAAGACGCCCGCAAAGCCCGGCGGTGCGGGGAGTGCAATGCCGAGCATCGTGATCCCGAGCACGCCCATCGCCTCGCCGAAGCCGATCCACTGCTGGAAGTGGAACGCGCACGCGAGCGCCCAGACGAACGCGGCCATTCCGACGAACAACACCGCCGTGAAGAGCATGATCAACAGCATGCGTCGCGGTTCGCGCAGGCCCGCAACGCCATCGACGAAGCTGCCGGCAAAACCGAGCAGGCCGCGCAGCACGCGCTTCACCCACGGCGCCGCGACGCGCGACTCGATCGCGACGATGATCTTTTCGGCGAGCCTGAGCGCGCGCGGCCCGAACGCGGCCAGCGCCACGATGCCCGCGACGAGCGGCGGCAACAACACCAGCGCAGTGCCGCGTGCCCATTCCACCACCGAGAAGCTCCGTCCGAACAATTCGATGCTGCGGTCGGGCACGTTTGCGAAGAACACCACGAGCAGCAGCGCGATCAACAACCCAACGGTGTCGATGATGCGCTCGACGAACACGACGCCCAGCCCGGCGCCGATCGGCACCTGGTCGCGCTCGTACAGTAGGTACGGACGCACCACCTCACCGAGCCGCGCAGGGAAGGTGTTCACGCAGAAGAAGCCGACCATCGTGATCGCGAGCTGCGTGCGGTACGTCGTGGCCGGCGCGAGCGGCTGCACGAGCAGCAGCTGGCGCCACGCACGCAGCACATACTGGCCGACCCACAGCGCGGTCGCTGCCAGCAGCCACTTGCCGTCGACCTGCGCAATCGCGTCGCCCACCTGATCGAGCGGCACGCCCCACAGCGCGAGTCCGAGAAAGAGCGCACCGACCACGAGTCCGATCACGAGGCCTTTGATCACTGCGGACTCGGGGCGCGACTGGCGGCGGGCGATTCCATCACGGCGGGGACGCTAGCCCAGTCGCCGACGCGAAAGATTCGACCGGCGCCGTTCGCCTCGACTTCTTCGAGCACATCGAGCGCTTGGTTGCGTGGCTCCGCACCACGCGGCACGAACACGAAGGCGGCTCCGCTCTCGCGCAGCGCTCGCAGCGCTGCGTTCGTGTCGCCGCCGGCAAAAAAGACGGCGAGTCGATCGAAGCGCGTCTCGCGCTCCGCCGCTGGCAGACTCATCACGGCCGACAACAGGCTCAGGTGGACCGGCCTTGCCGCGAGTAGCGGGAGCGGCGACGGCCGATCCGTGCTCGCGAGCATCGACGGCTCGAAGATGACGTCGTCGGGCGCGGACGCGCGCCGCAGCGCAGCACTCAGTGCCTGCTCGTCGCGCGAGATCGCAAAGCTCTGCGGGGCGCCCCAGCCGAGACGCAGCAGCGTGTCGAGGCTGCCCGGCGCGAGCAGCATCGTTGCGACGGCGAGCGGTAGCCAGCGTCCGGCCTGCACCCAGCGCGCGGCTGCGATCGCCAGCAGCGGCCAGAGCCCGAACGTCGCGATCCACGTGAACTGCGCCGCATTCAGCTGATGCGGCGGCGTTGCGATCGTGAATGCGAGCGCGAAACCGAGTGCGGCTCCGATCGCGAGCTGCCGGTACACGATCGCCGTCGCGCCACGGTGCGCGCCGCGAACGAGTTCGCCGAGCGCGAGCGCGCGCGCGCCGAGTGCGATCGAGCCCACCACGCAGCAGACCCACAGAGCGTGCGGGATCGAGGCGGCGCCGGGGCCGCGAAAGATCGCGAACGAGAGGTCGCCGCTTCCCCACGCGGCGTTCGCGAGATAGCGCGGGAAGCACGCCAAGCAGAACGCGAAGCCGGTGTCGTCGCGAACGCCGGCCGCCTGCGCCCATAGCGCCTTCTCGACGATCGAGGGCAACGACACCAGTCCCGCCGCCGCCGCGCTCCACAACAGCGCGATGCGCGTAGCGGGCGGCGGCCACAGCACCGCGACCGCGAACAGCGCCGCGATCGCTGGCGCCCACAGAAACAGCTTGATCTCGATCAGCGCGCCGACGAGCAGCCCGGCGACGATCGCGTCGCGGCGGCGAAGCGTCGCGCCGCGCGCCAGCAGCAAGTACGCGCAGAGCAGCGTCTGCAATCCAGCCGCGATCGGATTGAAGGCCAGCAGATAGGGACCGAAGAGCGACCAGGTATCGAGTCGCTGCACGGCGAATCCAAAGAGGCGGCCGATCGATGCGAGCCACGGCGAAGGATCGCCGCCGAGCAGCAACAACATCGGTGCAAGTGCCCACGCGAGCTTCGGCGCGCCGAGCGCGCGCACGAACGCGACCGCGGTGACGCCGAGCGCGATCGTGTCCAGCAGCGGCAGCACGCGATAGACGAGATCGAGCATCGACGCGCCGCCTGCCGCCGAAAGCCCGGCGAGCACCGCGAACAGCACGTAGGAACCCGGCACGAGTTCGCCGCCGGCGAATGGATTGGCGAGCGGCAGGCCGCGTTCGCGCAGCGCGAGCGCGAACGAGCCGTACGCGAACGGGTCGTTCGCGCTGTCGCGACCGTAGAACGCGAGCGTGCCGTCGTGCGACAGCGCCGAGCGGCCTACCACCGCGAAGATCAGCAGCGCGGCGCACGCGATCGCAACGGTCACCGCGCGGCCTGCGCCGTCGCGCTCGGCGACAGCGCCGGTTCGCCACCACGCGTAGGCCCCGAGCGCGGCACCGAGTACGCCCCAGCCGACCAGCAACTGCGGCGCCGATGCGCTGCACGCGGCGAGCGAAACGACCGCCAGCAGCAGCCTCCCGAACGCGACCGTGAGCGCGAAACGCTCGATCCGGTCGCGCCCCGATCCGAGTGCGACGGCGAGCGCATAGCCCGGGCCGAGCCACGCGCCCAGCACTGCCCAGATCGAAGCGCTAGCAGCGAGAACACCGAGAACGCCCGCGGTCACAGGGGGTTCCAAGGGCATCACTCCGGTGGGGGCGCGAGAAGTAGCCCGCCCGTCTGCACCGCGCATCCGTATAATCGCCGTCCGATGGACCCCCTCGTCGATCTGGAGAGCGGCGCGCGCCTCGCGGACGCAGTCGATGCGCTGCTCGCAAGCGAGCCCGAACTGCCGTACGCGAACTTCGCGCCGATCGCGGCGCGCGCCGGCGCGGCTGCGGCAATCCATCGCGGGCGCTGGACGGATCGGGGCGAGGTGCTGGTCGCGCGAACGCCAGCTGGCGAGCCGCTCGCTGCGATCCGACTCGACGAGCGCCCGTTCGAGTCGGCGCATTTCGGACTCGCGATGGCGACGCTCGAACGGCCACTCGCAGTCGCGGAGCCCGTCGCGCGACTCGCCGGGCTGCGCGCCGCGTTGCGCGGCGCCATCGCGCGCGCGCGCGAGCGCGGCTTCGTCCATCTGGCCGCGCGCGCCTCGACGCGCGATCGCGTCGCACCGTGGGCGCTGCAAGAAGTCGGCGGCGTCCACGTCGACACGCAGGTCTCGTGGATGGCGTCGCTGACCGGCATGCCCCACGACGACGCGCTGCCGCTCGGACTGCGCTTCGAGATCCGCGAGCGCAGCCATTTCGGAGAGCTGCCGGTCGCGGCGTGGAAGCGACTCGCTGAGCTGGGCGGTCGCGCCTTCGATCGCGGACCGCTCGTCTTCGACCTGACGCTTCCGTACCAACGCGCGCTGCGCGTCTATGAAGCGTGGACCGAGCGCGTGATGACGGGCGACTGGGCCGACGCGGTGCTGCTGGTCTGGGACCGCAGCGAGATCGTCGCGTTCATCTCGATGCTGGAGCTGCCCGACGTCTCGCGCGAAGCTGGCGCGGTAGTCTGCGGACGCGGACTCGGCGCGACGTTGCCCGAGTACCGCGGCCTCTTCACCGCAATCCAGCGCGAGATGATCACCGCGCGGCCGCTCGGCGCGAGCTACATGGAAAACGAGACGCAGGTCGCAACGATCGGCAGCATCAACGTCTACGCCAAGCTCGGCTTCCGCTATCTGCGCTCCACCGCCACCTTTCATTTCCGTCTCGATGGAGCCGAACCCGTATGCGTGTGACCTTCCTCGGTCACGCCTGTCACCTCGTCGAGGTCGACGGGTTGCGGATTCTCACCGATCCGTGGCTCGTCGATCCGATCTTCGGGGGCTTCGTCGAGCGCGATCCGGCGCTCGCATTCGGGCCTGCCGACCTGCCGCCGCTCGACGCGATCGCGATCACGCACGGGCATCTCGATCACTTCAATGCGCCGACGCTGGCCGCATTGCCCGACAAGTCGATTCCGGTGGTGCACCCGCCGATCCGGTTCTCGGAGCTGGACACGAACTTGCGACGGCTCGGCTTCCACAACCTGCACGCGCGCGGCGACTACGAGCCGTTCGCGCTCGGCAGCGCGCGCATCGTGCCGACGCCGTCACTCGGCGTGCAGGACGAGTGCGCGTATTGGATCGAGGGACCCTCGGGACGCTTCTGGAACGGTGCCGACGCGCCGCAGCCGCCGGAGCTGATCGAGGAGATAGCCAAGCGCCTGGGCCATCCCGACCTTGCAGCGCTGTCGCACAACTCGTTCGATCAGCCGGCGCTGTTGGCGCTCGATTCGTTCAAGGAAGCCGACCACGGACCCGAAGGGGGCGCGCGCACCGCGCGACTGCTGGACGCCCGGTACTCATTCGCCGCCGCATCGAACATGCGCTGGACGGGGCCGCAAGGCGACGCGATCACGCGCAAGGTGATTCGTCGCGGCGCCGCCGACTGGCGTGCGTGCATGGCGACCGACGCAAAAGGCCACATCGCACTCGATCTCGCGCCGGGCGATGCGTGGACGCGCGAAGGTGGCATCGAGCGCGGCGCGCTGCGGGGCACGCCGGCGCCGCGCGTCCGGCACGACTACATCCACGCGTTCCTCGAAACGGGCGAGCGCTACGCCGCATCGCGACCGAGCACCGAGGATTCGTTCCGGCGCGACCTGCCCGCGCGACTCACCGCCGCACCCGAAGCGTCGTCGCAGGTCGCGCAGTCGGTCTTCTTCGAGATCACCGGCGACGATCCGGGTGCCTACACGATCGACTTTCGCCGTCCCGGCACCCCGGCCGAGCGCGGCGACAGCGGCGCCGCGTTCGCGCTGCGCCTCAGCGACACCGACTGGAAGGACCTCTTCGAGCGGCGCGTCTCGTGGCAGGTGCTGCTCGTCTCCGATCGGCTGGCGGTGACGCGCGTCCACCGCGGCGCACCGCCCGACGGTTTGAACTTTGCCTACGCACTCCAGGCGGTGTTCCCGTGACCGCTCCCGAAGTCTCCGTCGTCGTTCCGGTCTTCAACAACGCCTCGACGCTCGACGAGCTGATCGACCGCCTCGTCGCGACGCTCGGTGGCGCCGGCCTCGACTTCGAGCTGATCTTCGTGGACGATGGCTCGCGCGACTCCAGCTTCGATCTACTGACGCGTCGCGCGAGCGCCGAGCCGCGCATCCGCCCCTATGCGCTCACGCGCAACTTCGGAAGCCAGTCCGCGATCTGCGCCGGCTTCGACCTGGTGCAGGGACGCCGCGCCGTCTGCCTCGACGCGGATCTCGAGAATTACCCGGAAGACATTCCCGCGTTGCTGGCGCCGCTGGGAGAGGGCCACGACCTGGTCTGCGGCGTGCGCGAACAGCGTCGCGATCCGTGGCTGATGCGGCGCGTGCCGTCCGCGTTCATGAACTGGTGGGTGCGGCGGCGCACCGGCAGCAACGTGCGCGACATCGGCTGCGGCATGCGTGCGATGGATTCACGGATCCTGCGCAATCTCGCCGCCGAGGGCGAGCACCGGCGGCTCGTGACGCCGATGTTGCTGCGCCGTGCCCGCTCGGTGGTGGAAGTGCCGATCCGCCACCGCCCGTCGAGTTTGCGCCTCGGCCACACTTCGCTGACGCTGCTCGGGATCGCGGCCGACTACTACCTTCTCACCGCGCGACGGCCGTTCCTGGTGAGCGGGCTGCTCGCTGCCGCGGCATTCGGCGTCGCGACGCTGCTGGGCGTTGCTGCGCTCGGCCGCGGCTCGGCGGCGCTCGGGCTCGGTGCGCTGGTGATCGCAGCTGCAAGCCTGCTCGGCGGACTGCTGTCACTGGTCGGTGACTACGTGCAGCGCGTCTACCAACTCGGCCAGGGCATCCCGTTCTATCAGCTGCGCGAAGAAGAAGCGGACGCTCCGATCGCGCCGGCGACGGACGCTGCGAACGCGCCGCCGCGCGCGCTGTAGCGGAAGCGGCATTGCGCATCTCGCTGTGGCTCGGCCCGCAGACACCGTTCGCGGAACTGTGCGACGCCGCGGCGCACGCCGAAGCCACCGGCTGGGACGGACTGTGGTTCGCCGATCACTTCATGCCGATGAGCGGCGATCTCTCGCGTCCCACGCTCGAATGCTGGACGGTGCTCGCCGCGTTCGCCGCGCGCGTGCCGCGCCTCACGATCGGCTCGCTCGTTTGCGGCAACAGCTATCGCCACCCGTACGTGCTGGCGAAGCAGGCGGCGACCGTCGATCAGATCAGCGGCGGTCGTCTGGTGCTCGGACTCGGTGCCGGTTGGCAGCAGAACGAACACGTCGCGTACGGCCACGGATTTCCGTCGATCGGCGAGCGACTCGCACGCCTCGACGAAGCTTGCAGCGTCGTGCGCTCGCTCTTCGAGAACGAACGCACCACGTTCGAAGGTCGCTACTACACACTCCAGGGCGCGGTGCTCGAGCCGAAGCCGGTGCAGCCGCGCCTCCCGCTGATGATCGGCGGCGGCGGCGAGCGCGTGACGCTGCGCATCGCCGCGCGCCACGGCGACCTGTGGAACGCCTGGGGAACGCCATCGAACATTCGTGCCAAACTCGCGATTCTCGACCGGCACTGCGCAGACGTCGGTCGCGCGCCGGAGCAGATCGTTCGCACCGCCGTCGCGCTCTTCCATCTCGACGACGACGCGGATTCGGCGGCGCGCTTCGAAAGCGCGTCGGGGCGGCCCTGCATCGCTGGCAACGCAGAAGCGTTGCTGGCGGCGCTGAGCGAGTACCGGGCGATGGGCGTCGGCGAGGTGATCGTGCCGGATTTCAATCTGGGCGCGGGAGCGAAGCGGATCCGCGCG
>CAYGWM010000039.1:30234-33930 GCA_964353555.1 uncultured Spirochaetales bacterium | reverse complement strand
GCAACCAACGTCCCCGCTCAGATCCCGCGACGCAACTCACGCAACCAACGTCCCCTTCCGGACGGCGGCCAGCAGCTCCGCTCCGTAGCGACTCGCCTTCGCCGGCCCGATCCCGTGGGCTTGTTCCAGCTCTGCGCGATCGCGCGGGCGCCTTCGCGCGACGTCGCGCAGCGTGCGGTCGCTCGCGACGACGTAGGGCGGAACGCTCTCCGCGCGGGCCTTCTCGAGCCGCCAGCGGCGCAAGCTCTCGAAGAGCGCGCGGGCGGCATCGTCGAGCGACTCGTCGAGCTGCGGGGTGCTGCGCTTCGTGCTGCGGGAAGCGGGCGTCGCGGCGGCCGCGCCGCGCGGGAAGCGCTGCTCCGGCGGCAGCAACAGCAGCGCGGGTCGCTCGCCGCGCATCACCGCGGCGCCTTCGGGGGTGAGCAGCGCGACGGGGCGGTCGCCGCCCTCGAAGTCGATCCAGCCGGGCGTGACACAGCGTCGGAGCAGTCGCGTCAGCCAATCCTCGCTGCGCTCTTTCAACACGCCGAAGGTGCGCGTCTCGTGCAAGCCCGCGCGCAGCAGCCGCGGATCTTCGGCGCCGAGCAGCAGTTGTACGGCGGCACTCAGCCCGTAGCGACCGTGGATCCGTGCGACCGCCGAAAGCGCCTTGCGCACGATCAGCGCCGTCTCCTCCGCATCGGCGCCATCGATGCCGGCGGCGAGGCGCTGGCAGACGTCGCAGCGACCACAGCCGGCGAGCGTTTCCTCTTCGTCGCCGAAGTAGCGCAGGATCGCGTCGTGCCGGCAGCTACCGCTTTCGGCGTAGCGCAGCAGCTCGAGGAACAGGTTCCACTTGTGGCGCACCGTCTCCGGATCGGGCGCGGCGCCATCGGTGGGCATTTCGAGCAGGCGCCGGCGCAGCGGCACGTCGTTCGGCGCGACGAGCAGCAGCCCGATCGCGTCGCGACCGTCGCGGCCGGCGCGGCCGACCTCCTGGTAGTAAGCCTCGATCGAGCCGGGCGGCGCGAGGTGCAGCACCGCGCGCACGTCGGCGCGATCGATGCCCATGCCGAACGCATTGGTGGCGACGACCACCTCGACGTCGCCGGACGAAAAGCCGCGCTGCGCGGCTTCGCGTGATGCGGGATCGAGCCCGGCGTGGTACACGACGGCGTGCCAGCCGGCCTTCGCGAGGCGCGCGCCCTCCTGCTCGGCGCTGCGCCGCGTCGGCGCGTAGAGGATCGCGGCGCCGCGCCGTCCTGATGAATCGGAGGGCTTCGCGGGCATGCCGAGCGCTTCGACCAGCGCGCCGTCGATCGCGCGCTCGCGATCCAGCTTCGTCGCCACGTCGAGCGCGCGCAGCGACAGGTTCGGCCGCGCGAAGCCGCGCAGCAGCTGCGGCGTGTCGCTCGGTAGCGCGAGGCGCGCGACGATCTCGTCGCGCACGATCGGCGTTGCGGTCGCGGTGCAGGCGAGCACGCGCGCCTTCGGCAGCTCCGCCAGCAGCGCGCCGATCTGCATGTATTCGGGCCGGAAGTCGTGACCCCACTCGCTGATGCAGTGCGCCTCGTCGATCGCGATCAGCGGGCAGGCGAGATCGCGCAGCAGCGAGCGGAAAGCCGGCGTCGCGAGTCGCTCGGGCGCGACGTAGACCAGCTTGCACTCGCCGTCTGCGACGCTGCGCATCCGGCGGCGGATCTCGGCGGCGTCGAGCGTGCCCGCGAGATACGTCGCCGGGATCCCGCGTGCGTCGAGCGCGGCCACCTGGTCATGCATCAGCGCGATCAGTGGAGAGATGACGAGCGTCGTACCAGGCAGCAGACACGCCGGCAGTTGGTAGACGAGGCTCTTGCCGCCGCCGGTCGGCGCGACCAGCAGCAGCCGACCCGCTTCGAGCAGCGTCTCGATCGCTTCGCGCTGGCCGGGCCGGAACGTCTCCAATCCGAGACGCGCGAGACCCGTCTCGAGCGACGCGAGCGGCGCGGCGTGAGATTCAAACGACATCAGCGAGCCTCGCCGGAACCGAAAATCGAGGGGGTCGCGGCAATCTAGCCCAGCCTGCTGGTATCGTGAGCCGACCCGAGTGCGGAGGACCGTATGAGCCAGCCGAATTCTCTGCCGCAGCGTACGCGCGTCTATCAGAACCACCATCTCGACAGCACGCGCTGGGGCGCGATTGCATCGCGGCCCGGAGACATCGTCATCTCCACGGCGTACAAAGCCGGCACGACCTGGACGCAGACGATCGTCGGCCACTTGCTCTTCTGGGGACGCGAGTTTCCCGAGGTGCTGCTCGAGGCGTCGCCGTGGGTGGACATGCGGGTCCTCCCGCTCGATGAGGTCAAGGCCGCGCTCGACGCGCAGCAGCACCGCCGCTTCATCAAGACGCACCTGCCGCTCGACGGGCTGCCGTATCGCGAAGACATGCAATACATCATGGTGGGGCGCGACCCGCGCGACGTGTTCATGTCGCTGTGGAATCACTACCGCAACTACACGCCGTACTTGCTCTCGAAGCTCAACGAGTTGCCCGGCCGCGTCGGCGACATCTTCCCGCCGTGCCCCGATGACATCCACGAACTCTGGAGCAGCTGGATCTCGCGCGGCTGGTTCGATTGGGAAAACGATGGCTGGCCTTACTTTTCGGTGCTGCACCACGCCCGGAGCTACTGGGACTACCGCCACCTGCCCAATCTGCTGTTCGTGCACTACGGCGACCTGAAGGCCGACCTCGAAGGCGAGATCCGCCGCATCGCGGGCTTTCTCGGCATCGAGCATGACGACGAAGCGTTCCGCGGGATCACCGACGCGGTGGGCCTCGACAACGTGAAGAAGAACTCCGCGCGCATCGTCGGCGACATGGATGAGCACTTCGAAGGCGGCGCAAAGACCTTCCTCTACAAGGGCACGAACGGCCGCTGGAGGGACGTGCTCAGCGAAGCCGAACTCGTGCAGTACCGCGCGGCGATGGAGAAGTCGCTCGACCCGGAGTGCGCGCGGTGGATGGAGCAGGGCGGGGCGGTGCGCTGATCGCGCGCCAGATCAGTTTCGCCGTCGCGCCAGCATCGCGAGTCCGGCGCCGAGCAGCGTGACGATTCCGGGCTCCGGCACGACGCGCCATTCGAAGCGCGCGAAGACCGGCTCGTGATCCGAGAGCGGGACGCCCAGCGCATCGACGAAGTGGGACGGCACGTCGTATTCGAGCGCCTCGAGCGACAAGCTCGCGCTGCTGCGGAAGAAGATCTTGTCGATGCGCTCACAACTGGCGCCGGCCGGGTCGGTGCCGCAATCGGTGAGCGACGCGCCGATGGCAGGCAACACGCCGCCGCGCACGAGTTCGGTCCACACGTCGGAGAGCGATGCGGCGGCCAGCATCTCGGGCAGCACGTCGCCGTCGCGCGTGAAGCGGCTGTTGGTGTCGCCGAGCACGATCACCGCGTTGCCAGCAGAGTTGTCGAGGATCGCCTGATAGAGCTGGCGCGCATTCGAACGGCGCGCGGCTTTGTCGTCCTCGGCGCTGCCGGCGTCTGCGTGCCAGTTGTAAACGTCGAGATACACGCCGGGCGCAAACTCGTGGCGCTGGAACGAGAGTCCCTTGGGCGTCAGGCAGTCGCTCCCATTCGTGAAGAGCCCGAAGCACTCGTCCCAGGTGATGCGCGTAAACTCGCTGAACGGCAGCTTCGAGAACGTGTTGAGCCCGTCTCCGAACGCGAA
>CAYGWM010000039.1:7461-30134 GCA_964353555.1 uncultured Spirochaetales bacterium | reverse complement strand
TAAACTCGCTGAACGGCAGCTTCGAGAACGTGTTGAGCCCGTCTCCGAACGCGAAACCGAGATGCGTTCGGGCAGGCCCGCGACGTTGTAGGTGAGGACGCTGAGCGAATCGGCGCCCGCCGTCGGCGCGCTGCCCGCGCCCGCGACGACGAGAACGAATGCCCTGAACGACCGACCCATCCGCATCGCCATCCTCCGCGCTTGCCCCCTGCTAGGTAGTCCGCGGGAGGCGCGGGTGGCGACCGCGGGCGAAAACATCGGCCCTAGACGGACGGCAGATCGAGCGGCCAGTTCGAGGCGACCGTGCCGCCGTCCACCTCGAAGACCTTGCCGGTCACCCAGCCGCCCGCCGGCGAACACAGATAGACGGCGGCGGCGGCGATGTCCTCGGGCGTGCCGATCCGCCGCATCGGGGTGCCCGCTTCGAGCTTCGCGCGCGCTTCGGGCATCGCTTCGAGGAACGGCAGCAGCGCGTCGGTCGCGATCGCGCCGACCGCGATCGCGTTCACCCGCACGCGCGGCGCCATCTCGTAGGCGAGCAGGCGCGTCATGTGCGCGAGCGCCGCCTTCGCGGTGCCGTACGCGACGAAGCCCTTGTCGACCAGCCACGACATCCCCGACGAGATGTTCAGGATCGCGCCGCCGTCGCCTTCGAGCATTTTCGGAATCACCATCCGAGACAGCAGGAACGCCGACGTCACATTGAAGTGGAACGCCGCTTCGAACATCTTCTCACTGGTGCGCAGCGCCGGTCGCGGCGGCGTGCCGCCGGCGTTGTTCACCAGCAGATCGATGCGCCCGAACTCCTTCCACGTCGCGTCGACCACCGCTTCGAGTTGTGCGCGGTCGTTGACGTCGCACGGCACCGCGAGCACGCGCCGGCCGGTGTCCTTGCGCAGCGTTGCAGCCGTGGCTTCGAGATCGGCGGGATTGCGCGACGCGATCGTCACATCGGCGCCCGCCTCGGCGAATGCGCGCGCGATGCCGCGGCCGATGCCTTTGGAGCCGCCCGTCACGATGGCAACGCGGTCATTGATGCGGAAGCGATCGAGGATCATCGCGATCTCCTGCTCGAAGGGACGGCGAGCCTACCGCGACCGGATGACCCCCGATACCCTCGCGAACTTTCAAGCGGAGCACCGATGCCCCCTTTCCCGCGTAGCGAGGCGGAGCCGAGCGGCGACCTTCGTGAGGCCGGCGTTCGTCGCGACGCGGTCGAGCGTTTCTTCGCGGCGCACGTGCCCGGCGGCGCCGGGCCGCTGCGGTTCTCGCTGATCAGCGGCGGTCGCTCCAACATCACCTACCGCGTCGACGGCGCCGGCGGAACCTGGGTGCTGCGGCGTCCGCCGCTCGGCCACGTGCTTCCGACCGCGCACGACATGGCGCGCGAGTACCGGGTGATCGCGGCGCTCGGCGGCACCGGCGTCCCGGTCGCGCGCGCGATCGCGCTCTGCGAAGACACGACGGTCAACGACGCGCCGTTCTATGTGATGGCGCACGTCGAGGGCGTCGTGCTCGAAGCGAAGCTGCCGCCCGGCTTCGCCGAGACGCACGCGGAACGTGCGCGCATCGGCGACGCGCTCGTCGCGACGCTCGCGCAGCTACACGCCGTCGACGTTCGCGCGGTCGGGCTCGCCGACTTCGGGCGCCCCGATGGTTACATCGAGCGCCAGGTGCGGCGTTGGGCGCAGCAGTGGGAGCGCTCGAAGACGGGACCGCTGCCCGCAATCGAAGCGCTGGCGAAGCGGCTCGCCGCGGCGATTCCAAACTCGCCCGCGCCGACGCTGGTGCACGGCGACTACCGGCTCGGCAACCTTGCGCTCGATCCGCGCGACCCCGGCCGTGTCGCTGCGATCTTCGACTGGGAGATGGCGACGCTCGGCGATCCGCTCGCCGATCTCGGCTACACGCTGATCTACTGGACGGAGAGGGGCGACGAGGCGAGCGGCACTCCGTTCGGCGCTTCGGTGACCGCGCAGCCCGGCTTCGCGACGCGCGCCGCGCTGATCGAAGCCTATGCGCGCGCAACGGGTCGCGACGTCGCGGCGGTGGACTTCTACCAGGTGCTCGCGCTCTACAAACTCGCGGTGATCAGCGAGGGCATCTACGCGCGCTTCCAGATGGGCAAGACGCTCGGTCCTGGCTTCGAGAACATGCAGCGCGCCGCCGGTCCGCTCGCCGAGCGCGCGCTCGCGCTGGCGAACCGTTCGAGCGACGCGCGGCTGCGAGGCTGAACGTGCCCGATCACCCGACGCATCCGCCGATCCAGCTGCTCGATGGCAATTTCTACGCGGCCGGTCCGCATCCCGCCTTTACCTGGATGCGCGCGCACGCGCCGGTGTAGTGGGACGCAGAGGGAGAGGTCTGGGGCGTCGCGCTCCACGAAGACGTGCTCGACGTCTCGCGCCAGCCGGACCTGTTCTGTTCCGGTCAGAGTTCGCGACCCGACTCGCCGCCGATTCCGTCGATGATGCTGATCGGCGACCTGCTCGGCGTCGAACCCGAAGATCGGCTGATGCTGCAGCGCTGGTCCGACGAGCTGATCGCGGCCACTTCGATGACGGCGACGCCCGAAGCGATGCAAGCCGCCGCGCGCGCTTTCGGCGAGTACGCGGAGTACAAGCGGCGCGTCGTCGCGGATCGACGCCGCCGTGGTCCTCCGAAACATCGGGACGGTCCGAGCGAAGATCTGATGAGCGTGCTGGTCGACCCGATCCGCACCGCCACGCGCGACACCGTGCTGCGCGGCCAACAGATCCGCACCGGCACAAGGTGCTGCTGCTCTATCTTCATCCGCGGATTGCTGCGCCTCGAAGTGGAGTTCGCGCCGCGTTGGCGGTGCGGCTCACGGAAGCGCGTAGGCCACGACGTAGTCGCCGCGGCGCGTGCCGAGTTTGCCGTGGCCGCCCGCGGCGATCACCACGTACTGCTTGCCGTTGGCGGAGAGCCGGTACGTCATCGGGTTCGCGTTGCCGCCGGCGGGCAGCCGGTCGTGCCACAGTTCGGCGCCGGTCTCGACGTCGAAGGCGCGCAGCGTGCCGTCCATCGACGCGCTGATGAACGCGAGGCCGCCCGCGGTGACGAGCGGCCCGCCGAGGTTCGGCAGGCCGACGGTGACCGGCAGCGGGATACGCAGCAGATCCGGCACCGAGCCGAGCGGCACCTGCCAGAGGATCTCGCCCGAGTCGAGTGAGATGGCGGCCAGCGTGCCCCACGGCGGCGCGACACACGGCATCAACAGGGGACCCTGGAGCGGCTCGCGCAGCAGGCCGTAGGGCGTTCCGTCCTGCGGCGCGAACTCGCGCAGTCCGAGCAGCCCGCGTCCGGCGCTCTTCTCGCGTTCGAAGTCTGCGCGCGGGATCAAGCGTACGGCGAACGGCAGGTTCGACATGTTCAGGATCGCAACGTGATGGGTCGGCTCGATCGCGAGGCTGCCCCAGTTCGTGCCGCCCGCGTTGCCTGGGAACATCAGCGTTCCCTGCAGGCTCGGCGGCGTGAAGATGCCGTCGTTGCGCAGCGCGGCGATCTTGTCGCGACACTTGCCGCGGTCCCACGGCGTCAGGCCGAAGGCGTCTTCGGGACGCAGTTGCTGCGGCACCAGCGCTGCGGGCTTGGTGGGGAAGGGCTGCGTCGGCCAGGTCTGCTCGCCCGGCACGTCGGTCTGCGGCACGGGCCGCTCTTCTACCGGGAACACCGGCTCGCCGGTGTCGCGATCGAGCACGAACAGGAAGCCGGTCTTGGTCGCCTGCACTACGACGTCGCGCTCGCGCCCGTCGTGCACGATGCGCGCGAGCACCGGCTGTGCGGGCACGTCGTAGTCCCAGAGGTCGTGGTGCACGGTCTGGAAGTTCCACGCGACCGTTCCGGTGCGCGCGTGCAGCGCGACCACCGAGTTCGCGTAGCGATTGCTGCCGATCCGCTCGCCGCCGTAGTAGTCGGGGCTCGGGCTCGAGGTCGGCACGAAAACGAGATCGCGCTGCGCATCGTACGAGAGGATCGACCATGCGTTCGCGGCGCCGACGCGCGCGGCGTCCTGCGAGCGCCACTCGACGAACGCGGGATCGTCGGCGCTGCGTGGAATCGGGTCCCACGCCCAGACGAGTGCGCCGCTGCGCGCATCGTAGCCGCGCACGATGCCCTTCGGCATGTCGACGCGCTGGTTGTCGCTCATCGCGGAGCCGACCACGACGAGATCGCCTGCGATCAGCGGCGGCGATGAGATCGTGTACTCCCACGGACGAATCTCGCCGACGCCTTCGCGGAGCGACACCTCGCCGGCGTTGCCGAAGCCCGCGCAGATCTTCCCGTTGGTCGCGTCGAGCGCGAACAGGCGCGACTCGATCGTCGCCGCGAAGATGCGCTGGCGGCACGGCGCGTCACTCGCCGCGCTGGCGTCGGTCCACGCCGCGACACCGCGCGAGGTGAACTCGGGATAGCGCCGTTCCTTCCCGGTGGTGTCGAAGCGCCAGCGCTCGGCTCCGGTCTCGGGATCGAGCGCCAGCACGCGGCCGAGCGGTGTCGGCAGAACCAGCAGACCGCCGACGAGAATCGGTGTCGCCTGGAATGCCATGTGGCCGGGCGGCGGCGGATCCGCGTCGAGGTCGCCGGTGCGGATGCGCCACGCCTCCTCGAGGAAGCGCACGTTCTCGCGGGTGACTTGATCGAGCGGCGAGTAGCGCGAGCCGCCCGCGTCGCCGCCGTAGACCGGCCAGCTCGCGGTGACTCCTCCCGTTGCGAGCGGCGGAGCCGATTCGCAGCCGAGCAGTGCGGCAAGCGCTGCGATCGCAGTGAGCGGAATCCGATGCGGAACGGTCATTCGCGTGTCCTCGTCGCGCGCGCTTCGACCGGAAGCAGGCTTGCGACCGCGAGCTGGATCACGTTCTCGCGCACGACGCCGTCGTCGGGCAGCAACGTGGGATCCTGATCGCCGAAGCGGTGGCGTGCGAAATATGCGACGAGCTCGGCCACGACGCGCGCGGCCACGACGGGCTCGACGTCGTCGCGGAAGTGACCCGCCTTCTGGCGTCGCTCCACGTAGCGCGTGAAGCGCGCGAAGTAGTCGCGACGCAACTCGACGAAGTAGATCTGGAACAGTTCCGGCAGGTCGATCGCCGAGCGCTCGACGATGGTCATCACGCGGCGATTGATCGCGACGCGCTCGTAGATTTCCTCGATGAGCGCCGTCAGCTCAGCCTCGGCGTCGGTGACGCGGCGTCGCGCGAGTGCGGCTTCGAAGAGGGGCAAGTGGAAGCCGGCTTCGAGGTGCTCGCGCAGCCGGGCTTCCAGTACACCGGGTGCAGGCGTGCGGATCGGAAGCGCGGACGGCGCCTCGACGGGCGCATCGAGGCCGCCGCGCTCGATGATCCAGTGGAACAGCGCCTCCTTGCTCTCGACGTAGTTGTAGAGGCTGCCCGGCGACATCCCCATCGCTTCCGCGACATCCGCCATGCGGCTGCGGCGGAGACCTTTCGCGCCGAACACCCCCAACGCGGCGTCGCGGAGCTGCTGGAAGCGGTCGGCCGGGCGGGATCGGGACATCGCGGGCAGCATATGAGTGAATGGACCGTTCAGTCAAGAAATACTTGCTCAGGCCTCTCGCTCGCTTCCGGCTCTGCCCCTGATGGGAGCCCGGTCTCATCGCATGACACCAGCATGTGCGGGTTCGCAATTCCCTTTGAGCGGACGCGGGTTCGAGGCCGCGATCTACGCCGAGCCCGTGGATGTCGGGGTAGATGCGGTGGCGAACCGCGTTGCAAACAATGTCTGGCGTCGGCAGGCACATGGGTGCCATCATCAGGCGGATGGGCGCCGAACGCGACACGATTCGGCGCCATCTGGAGCGAGGCAGGGCTCACCCGAGCCTGACCCTGTTTGCCTTCGAGGACATGATGCCCGACTCCGGAAGGGACGCGTGACAGTGGCGAAGCAGGAAGCCAGCACGAAGCCGCGAGCCACGGCGAAGGCGAGCGCAAAAGCCTCAGGCAGCAGCCGTTCGGCTACCAAAGTGCGGCAGCACGTCGAGCAGAAGCGCAGCGGAAAAGAGAATGGCTCCGAGCATGCCAGCCGGTTGGCGTCTCCGAAGCTCGTGTACGAGCTGCAGGTCCGCCAAGCCGAGCTCGAGATCCAGAACGAGGAGTTGCGCCGCATCCAGCAGGACCTGCTCGAGATGCAGGCGTCCCTCGAGGAAACGCGCGATCGCCATCGGGACCTCTACGAGTTCTCGCCGACCGGGCACGTGAGCGTCCGCGCGAACGGAAAGATCGCGGAGCCCAATCTGGCCGCGGCGGCGCTGCTCGGCGCTCCGCCCGATCGACTTCTTCACCGGACGCTCTCGAGCTTCGTCGCCCGCCGCGATCGCCGCACTTTGCAGCAGCTTCGCCGCGAGCTGACCGCCACGGGCACCAAGCAGAGCGCCGAGCTCGATATCGTGCGCGGAGACGGGAGCATCCGCCGGGTCTGGCTCGAAGCGGTCATCGCCGCCGGGACGCCTGCGAACGCAATGGCGCTGATCTCGATGATCGATCTCACCGAGCTGCGAGCGGTACAGGAGGAACTGCGGCAACGAACCCAGCTACAGCGCGCGGTGCTGGACGCCACGCTGGCCGGCATCGTGACGATCGACGAGTCCGGAACGATCGAATCGGCGAACCCCGCCGTCGAGACGATCTTCGGTTATGCGACCGACGAGCTGATCGGGCGCAACGTCAAGATGCTCATGCCTGCGCCGTATCACGACGAGCACGACGGCTATCTGGCTCGTCATCGACGCACCGGCCAGAAGCGGATCATCGGCGCCGGGCGCGAAGTCCGAGGCCTCCGGAAGGACGCCTCGGAGTTTCGCGTCCACCTGACGGTGAAGGAGTTGCAGCAGGGCGGGCGCCCGATCTTCGTCGGTTTCCTTCATGACCTCACCGGCGAAGAGCACCTCGAAAGCCAACTGCGGGACATGGCGCAGCGATCAGCGCTGACCGAGTCGCGCGAGCGTCGCCGGCTCGCTGAAGACCTGCACGACGGACTTGGGCAGATCCTGGCTCTCGCGAAGGTCAAGCTCGGGATGTTGCGGGCGGCGCAGCGAACGGCCACG
Organism: uncultured Spirochaetales bacterium; assembly: GCA_964353555.1. Taxonomy (GTDB): domain Bacteria; phylum Myxococcota_A; class UBA9160; order UBA9160; family PR03; genus PR03. The sequence continues at coordinate 23,050 of CAYGWM010000039.1, read as the reverse complement.
AGCAATCCCGGCATCGAGGAGATCGAGCAGCTCCTCAACGACGCCCATGAGGCGGCCACCTCGCTGACGTTCCAGCTGAGCTCTCCGGTACTCCACGATCTCGGACTCGTGGCGGGCGCGCAGTGGCTCGCGGAAGACGTGGGCCGCCGCTTCGGCATCTGCGTGGAGATCGAGGACGACGGCGAGCCGAAGCCCCTCGCCGAGGAGGTGCAGCTCACGTTGTTCCGGTCGCTGCGCGAGCTGCTGATCAACGTGGCCAAGCACGCGAAGAGCGGTGAGGCGCACGTCCGGGTCTGGCGCAAAGCGGGGCTCATACACATCACGGTCGAGGACGAGGGCGTGGGCTTCGATCCGGGTTCCACGAGACACGGTTTCGGCCTCTTCAGCGCGCTCCAGCGATTGCAGCACGTGGGTGGCGGGTTGCGCATCGAATCGGTGCCAGGAGATGGAACGAGGATCCACATGAGCGCACCGATCGCTACCGGCGCCGAGTCGCCCCGAGAGTCGTGATGACGACACGGATCCTGCTCGTCGACGATCACCAGATGCTGCGAGATGGCCTCCGCGGCATTCTCGCGGCCAAGCCCGGCATCGAGGTGATCGGCGAGGCCGCCGATGGGCGGACGGCCATCGAGTTGGCGCGCACGCTCGCACCCGACGTGGTGGTGATGGACGTCGGTATGCGCGAGATGAACGGGATCGAGGCGACCCGCCAGATCAAGCGCGAGAACCCGGCGATCCGCGTGATCGTGCTCTCCACCTACTCCGATCCGCGTTACGTGCTGAGCGCGCTCGAGGCCGGCGCCTCGGGATACGTGCTGAAGCTGTCCGCCTTCGACGAGCTGTTGCGAGCGGTGGGCTCGGTGAGCGCGGGCAAGAGCTACTGGAGCCCGGAGATCGCCGAGGTGGTCGTTGCGGCGAAGCTGCCGGGGCGCGCCGCGCGCGGGTCGGCCGCGCGCGCGACGTTGGGACCGAGAGAGCGCGAGGTCTTGCAGCTGCTGGCCGAGGGGCGAACCTCGGTCCAGATCGCTCGTTGCTTGCACGTGTCGGTTCGGACCGTCGAGACCCACCGGCGGAACATCATGCGAAAGCTCGGCCTGCATAGTGTTGCCGAGCTGACGAAGTTCGCGATCCGCGAGGGCCTGACGCCCCTCGACTGCTGACCGCATCGGCGCGATTGCGTAGTTCTCGCTTCGGAACTACCGCGTTCGCGGGATTCCGCCTGGCTTCTGCTCCGTGAGAAGATTCGAGGCTGGGCCCTGGCGCGTCTTCCTCGCGGGTGGGGTGATGGCTCGCGGCGAATTGGCGTCGGGACCACAGCGAGGGGCGACGCGATGCTGCACGAGAGACCGGCGCCCATCGATGAGGCGGTCCGCCGCCTCACTGCAAGCGTCGCGCACGGAGTTGGCAACTCGCTGGCCTCGGTCAGGACCTACGCGCAGCTCGTTGCAGATCACCTCGAGGACACCGAACTCGGCAAACGCTGCGCCGAGCGCATCGTGTCCGACTCCCGCCGCATCGAGGCGATGATCGAGACGCTCGCGCGGCTCGGCTCGCTGCCGGCGCCCGTGCGGCGGCCGGTCGACGTGTCCGCGCTGTTCGCAGGCCTGCTGGCGAACGAACACGCACAGATGGATCAGCGCCACCTCGTCGTCCACGGGGATCTCGAGCGCGCGCAACCGTTCGCGCTCGGTGACGCCGATCAGTTGGCGTTTGCCTTCGAGCTTCTGCTCGGAGAGGCGATCGCCTGGAGCCCCGATGGCGGCGAACTCCACGTGGCCGTGCAGCAACAGCAGGCCGTCGGGACGGCGGCCGCGTTGCTTCGCATCACGCTCCGCTTCCCGGGAACGCCGGCCGCCATCGTCGTCTTCGCCGAGAATGGGCGCGGCGCGGTGACAGCAGAGGCGGTCGTGCGCGCGCACGGCGGATCGTTCTCCGTCCGCGCTAGAGAAGGCAACGGCGAAGTCATCGTCGATCTCCCGGGTTCGGGTGAGCGAATGCCGGCACCGGCTGGAGCAAGCATCTCGTCGCGCCCGCTAGCAGCGATCGAGTCATTCGATTCAACACGCTGTGCTCAATCTGGCACAGCGTAGTCCTCGCGATGCAAATACCGCGCTTCCGGGGTTGCTCAGGTATCGGAGTTGACGCGAAGATGAGTCTGGAAGTCCTGGGTTCGGGGAAGCGTTGGTTGCCCCGACCCTGGTGAGGAGTTCTGGGGTCGGGGCGGCATGGGCACCCACCCGCCGACCGACCCCAGCGCTCTGACCCTGTTGGTGACGGGGATCGTGCGCGCGGTAACTGCGCTCGCGACGCCAGCGGCCTCCGGAAGCCGGCATCGGCAGCAGCCACAACGGAGGAGTCGAGCCCTCCGCCGCTGAGACCTTGCTAGCCTGCGCCTCGATGCCCGCGCGCTGCGAAGTTCTCGCCGACAGGCCGCACGTCGCGCTCGTCACGATCGACCGCTCCGCGTACGCCAACGCGCTCGACCCGCCGACACTGCGCGAACTCGCCACCGCGTGGCGCCGGATCGCCAGCGACGACGCGATCCGCTGTGCGGTCGTAACGGGTGCTGGGGACCGCGTCTTCTGCGCCGGCATGGACATGAAGACGACGATCCCCGCGTCGCAGCGGCTGGCGCGCGGTGAACGCATCGACGCGGAAGACTTCGCGGGCCTTCGCGAAGCCGGCATCGCGGTGCTCGCCGGCTTCGACCTCGGCAAGCCGCTCATCTGCGCGGTCAACGGCCACTGCCGCGCGGTCGGCCTCGACCTGATGCTCGCGAGCGAACTCCGCTTCGCGGTACCGCACGCGACCTTCGCGCTCGAGGAGGTGGCGCGCGGTCTCTATCCCACCGGCAACGCCACCGTGCTGCTGCCGCGCCAGATCGCGTGGGTACACGCGATGGACCTGCTGCTGACCGCGCGACCGATTTCGGCGTCGCGCGCAGCGGAGATCGGCTTGATCAACGCGGTGGTCGAGCCGGCCGAGTTGCTGCCGCGCGCACTCGAAGCCGCCAGCGCGATCGCCGCGAACGCGCCGCTCGCGGTGCGCGCGACCCGTGCGGGCGTTCGCGAGCTGCTCGCGATGTCACTCGACGACGCCTACCGGCGGCAGGAGGAGCTGGGGCGACCGCTGCGCAAGACGGAGGACGCGGCGGAAGGGGCGCGCGCGTTCGTCGAGAAGCGACTGCCCACCTGGAAGGGGAGGTAGCGGGCGCGTCGCGCCGGATGGAGGCCGCGACGCACGCTGCAACCCCCATCGTGAGGCTCAGCGCGACCCGAAGACGCTGAGCATCGCGTCGAGATTCGCGCGCACGCGCTCCGGCGGGACGCCGACCGTCGGCGCGTAGAGCAGCGGCTCATCGCTCAGATCCTGCCACGCGGCGAGCCGGTCGCGCGCTTCATCGGGCGTGCAGGCGATCGCGATCGCGTCGACCAGCGCGTCGGGGATCGCGTCGGCCATCGCGCGCAAGTCGAAGCGCGCGAGCGCGGCGCGACACGCGGCGGCAACCTCGGGCAGCTCGTGGAAGGCGAGGATGGTGTGGTAGACGGAGACCGTGAAGTAGAAGCCGATCTGACCCTTGGCGTCGCGCACGGCCTGCTCGCGGGTCGGTGCGAGCGACGTCAACACGTAGGGCGCGAGCTTGCAGGCCCCACTCGCACGACCGGCTTTCGCCTCGGCGGCGCGTAGCCAGGGGAGCGTGCGCTCGCGGTGCCAACGCCGCGTCGCGATCGGGTGTCCCACCAGCGCGTCGGCGGTGGCGCCCGCGGCGCCGACCATCTTCTCGTTGACGCCCGCCACCCAGATCGGAATCGCGGTGCGCGCGGCGCCCGGACGCGTGAAGACTGGAATCGAGATCTGCCAGAACTCTCCGTCGAAGCGGAAGCCGAAGCCGCTCGCCGCAGCGAAAAAGGCACGCAGCAGGCGCACGAGTTCGGCCATACGCGCGGCCGGTCGCGCGAACGGCATGCCGAACCACTCCTCGTTCATGCGCTTCGTGCCGCTGCCGAGGCCGAGCACCATGCGGCCGTCCGAGATCTCGTCGAGATCGAGGGCTGCCGTGCCGTGCACGATCGGCGAGCGCGTGAAGGCGTTCGCGATGCCGGTGCCGAGGCGCGCGCGCGACGTGCCGACGGCGATCGCCCCGAGCGTCGCGTAGGCGTGCGTGTTGAAGAACTCGACGCCGAAGACCGCGTCGAACCCGGCGGCTTCGGCGCGCCGGGCGAGCGCGACATTGGCCTTCGCGGTGCCGCCGGTGAGGATGAGTCCCAGGGGCATCGTGTCTCCTCCGCTCGCGAGAGGTTGCCACGCTACCTGCGCGCCTGAACAATGCCCACCCGATGACCGCACTCGCCGATCGTCTCCAGGACTGGCCCGCACGGCTCGCCGCGCTGGCGCGCGAGTGCCGCGTTCCCGGCGCATCGATGGCCGTGCTCGCGGGTGACGAGGTCTTCGCCGCCGCGTGTGGCGTGCTGAACGCGCGCACCGGTGTCGAAGCGACGACCGACTCGGTCTTCCAGATGGGCTCGATCACGAAGGTCTGGACGACCACGCTGGTGATGCAACTCGTCGACGAAGGCAGGCTCGATCTCGATGCGCGCGTCGTCGAGATGCTGCCCGAGTTCGGCCTCGCCGACGCCGCTGCGGCCCGCGTGATCACGCTGCGCCAGCTGCTGACGCATACCAGCGGCATCGACGGCGATCAATTCGTCGACACCGGCCGCGGCGACGACGCGATCGCGCGATTCGTCGCGCACTTGCACGGGGTTGGCTGCATCCACGCGCCGGGCGCGCGCTTCTCCTATTGCAACGCCGGATTCGTCGTTGCCGGTCGCTTGGTCGAGTTCGTGCGCGGCGCCTGCTATGACACGGTGCTGCGCGAGCGAATCGTCCAGCCTCTCGGGCTGCGCGCGACCGGCACGCTGCCCGAGCACGCGATCCTGCACCGCGCGGCGGCTGGCCACTTCGCCGATCCGAGTGGGAACGCGAAGGTCGTGCCGGTGTGGTCGCTGCAGCACTCGAATGCGCCCGCGGGCTCCAGCGCGTTCACGACGCCCAGTGAATTGCTCGCGTTCGCACGGCTGCACCTCGACGACGGCCTCGCGCCGGACGGCGCGCGCTTGCTCTCGGCCGAATCGGCGCGCGCGATGCGCACGCGCCAGATCGAGCTGAACGGCTGCGCGGGTGTGATGGCCGACGCGTGGGGACTCGGTTGGGAACTGAAAGACGGGACCGGCGGCACGCTGGTCGGGCACAGCGGCGTGACGATCGGGCAGATGGCTTGGCTCGACGTCGTGCCCGAGCGCCGCGCAGGCCTCGCGCTGCTGACCAATGGCGGCGACGCGACGACACTGGCGCGGCACGTTCGGAACGAGGTGATGAGCGAGGTGGCGGGTGTCGGGCTGCCGCCGTTGCCGGCGATCGATGCGTCCGTACCCGTCGATGCGGCGCGCTACCTCGGCATCTACCAGCGCGCCGGCGCGCGCGTCGAAGTGGTCGCAATGGAGAACGGACTCGGCGTGCGCATCCGCGCGATCTGGCACTCGATGGCACCGGATCCGCCCACCTTCGCGCTGCGTCCGATCGGCGGCGATCGCTTCCGTCTCTCGCTTCCGAACGCGCGAACGGACACGATCGTCGGATTCGCCGGCGCTGCTGCGCCCGGCGGCGCACGTTTTCTAGAAGTCCAGGGACGCGCCCATCCGCGCGTCGGCTGACGCACCTTGGCGCATCGCGTTCAGCGCGTTTTCGGCAGCAGTCCCTTCGCGGCGAACCAGGCGTCGATCGCATCCGCGGCGAGCGCGTGGCCGCGTGCGGACCAGTGCCCGTCGAGCGGTAGATAGGCGTCGGGGTAGCGCGCGCGAGAGAGCTGCTTGGCCAGGTCCAGACAGTCGGTGTCGCGCGCACATTCGTCACTCAGCGGACCGCTATCGGACCCTGTGACGACGCTGACGACGCGGATTCCGCGCAGCGCCGCCTCACGCCGGATCGCATCGACCAGGAAGCGGTGATAGCGGAGCTGGAACGCCGGACCCGTGCGCAGGCCGCGCTCGATCTCGCGCTGCGGCAGCGCTTCGATCGGACCCTCGGGTGCCGGGCCGGCCTCGTGCGCGCGGCGCAGGCTCGCGAAGCGCTCCGTTGCTCCGAGCCAGATCCGGAGCGCGTTGTAGCGCAGGTACGTGTAGAACTGGGAGTGCTCGGCGAGCCACCGGGAGCCCGGCAGCGACCATTCCGGGAGCGGGCGCCCGGCTTCGTTCAGATAGTGCATGCGCCCGTCTTCGCCGATGAAGCGGCGCAGCGACTCCGTTCGCCTCGGCAGCCGATCCGCGCCGAGTTCGAGGCGCGTCGTGCCGAGATCTTCGACGTCGTTCTGGCACGACGCGAGTACGATCAGGTCGGGAGCGAGCGCGAAGCCACGCTCGCGAAGGAAGAGCAGGGACTGGTCGGCGGCGTAGCCGGGCACCGCGGCGTCGAGCACGTCGACCGCTCGTCCAGCGTTGCGCCAACGCGCTTCGAGTCGCGCGGGGAAGGCCTCGGCATCCTCGACGCCCCAGCCGAAGCCAAACGAGTCGCCGAGCACCAACACGCGTCGCACGCCGGGCGTCTTCTCGCGCGGCTGCTCCGCGCCGCGCATGCCCAGCGCGTTCACATGCACGCCGACGCGGAAATCGGCGCTGTCGTGGACGCCCGACCAGCCCGGTCGCAACGCGTAGGAGAGCTGCGCGTCTGCGCGATACGGATTGAAGACCGTCTTGCGCTCGCCACTCTGCAGCCGCACCTCGTGCCGGTCGGCCAGCCGCCGCAGCACGATCTCGGCGATACCGACGCAGAGAAGGGTGGTGACGATCCCGACGAGGACGCTGGCCCAGCGGCGCATCACTCAGCGCGCGACGGTCGCCGCCAGCAGCAGCTGCGCGCCGAAGTAGAGCGGCAGCCCCCAGAGCTTGTTCGTGAAGCTCGGCGCGACGAAGCGTTGCCGCGCGACTGCGAGATCCGAGACGTAGAACGCGATCGCGCCGACGAGGATCCGCAGATCGCCCCCGCGACCGACGGTGCCGGCTGCGCAGACCAGCATCGTCGAGATCACCGCCAGGTAGGCGAGCACCGGTCGCTGCATCTTCGGCGCGCGTGACTGGACGTGCGGCCACAGGTAGCGGAGCGCCATGATGCTGGCGCCCGCGATCGGCAATGCGGCGATTGCGGTTGCCGTGGCGTCGAGCCCGCGCAGCGCGAAGGCGCCGGTATACGCGACGTGGCCCAGCAGAAAGCTCACCAGACCCGCGAGGAACGCGGGCTTCGCGTCGCGCGGGATCAGCAACACGTCACCAAAGAACGACAGCACGAGGCCCGCGAGGATCCATTCGCCGTAGACGGAGTCCAACGCACCGTTCGCGACCGCGGCGCCTACGAAACCCGCTGCGGCAATCGGCTTTGCGATCCAGACACCGATGCGCGAATCGCGCGACTCGGCGAAGAGCAGCGCGGCGGTGGCGGCGATCGTCACGAGCGCGTACGGCAGCACGCGCGCATTGTAAGCGGGCGCGCGAGGTCTGCTAGCGCGGTCGCGCGGTGGCCTCGCGCGGCAACCTCGGACCGCCCGCGCCCGGCGCGTGCACCGAGCATCGATCGGCACTGCAGAGCTCAGGGCGTCCGGTGAGGCGCCGCCGATTGCGTGCGAACCAGCGGTAGGCGGCGTCGGCGAGCGGTCGCACCAGGGGCCAGCGCGTCGGCGCGACCAGCCAGCCGAGTCCTACGGCTGCGTACGCGCGCCGGAACACTTCGACGCCCTCCACCAGCGTGCCGTCGGGCAGCACGCCGTGGATGCGCGCCATCAGTTGCTCGTGCGTGCTGCCGTAGCGGCTGGCGTCGAAATCGGGCGCGGCGATGTCGTCGAATGCGAGTCGGCCGCGGCCGCGATCGAGACGGCGCAGCATCGCGACCTCGCGCGCGCAGAGCGGGCAATCGCCGTCGTGCAGAAACGTGATCTCGGGCTTCATGGTGTCCTTTGCGAGGGTGGGCGCGGGAAGAATGCAGACGTGCGCTCGATGTAGTCGCGGTACTCGGGGCGCGTGCGGACCAGCGAACGTTCGAGCAGCGCCACGCCGGAGACGCGCAGCAACAGGAACGTCATCAACAGGGGACTCGCGATCGTCCACGGCCCCGCCGGCGTCGCCGCGGCGATCGCGAAGAGTCCCCACCAGACGAGACAGTCGCCGAAGTAGTTCGGATGGCGCGTGTAGCGCCACAGGCCGCGGTCCATCACGCGACCCGCGTTCTGCGGATCGGACTTGAAGCGCGCGAGCTGCCCGTCGCCGACCGCTTCGAAGAAGAGGCCCGTGGCGAAGAGCGCGACGCCGACGGCGTCGAGCACACCGAGCGGACGCGAGCCCGGCAGCAACTGCGCGAAGAGCAGCGGCAGCGACACGATCCATTGCAGCACGGCCTGCAGCCCGAAGACGGTCGCGAGGCTGATCCAGCGGAAGCGCTCGCCGTAGTGGCGACGCATCCGGGCGTAGCGCGCGTCCTCGCCGTGTCCCCAGTTGCGCCACAGCAGGTAGCCGCCGAGCCGCAGACCCCAGATGGCAACCAGCGCGAGCAGCAGCATGCCGCGCGGCCCTGGCGCCGCGGCGAGCGAGAACGCGACCGCTGCGAGCCACGCGAAACCGGGTCCCCACCAGATGTCGACGATGCTGACGTCGCGACGCGCGAGGCTCAGCAGCCAAAGCCCGATCATCACCGCGACACCGCAGCCGAACGTGGTGGCGAGCGCGCCTGCGACACTCATCGAGCCGGCACCGGCTCGGCGCGCTGTGCCGAAGGGAAGAGTTCGCGGATGCGCGCGAAGCGGTAGTCGAAGATCGCCGCGAGCGCGCTGTGCACCGCGACCGCATGCGCCACGCGACCGAGCACGCCGAGCGGCAGCGCGTAGTGCACGACGTCGCGCATCAGGATCCCGTCGCCACAGCGTTCGAAGTGGTGCGTGTGTTCCCAGCGCGCGTACGGTCCGCGCTCCTGCTCGTCCGAGAAGCACACGCCCGGTTGCCAGTTCGCGATGCGGGTGCGCCAGTGCAGCGGCACACCGGCGAGCGCGATGCGGTATTCGATGCGCGCGCCCGTTCGCATCGCGATCGGCAGCGGCGAGAGAATGCGGAAGCCGAGCCACGGTGGCGTCAGTGTCTCCAGGTTGGCGGCATCCGCGAAGAAATCGAAGACGCGCTCCATCGACGCCGGCAGCCATTGCTCGCGCTCGAGGCGATGAACCTTCATCACGGAGCCGCGGCGCTGCCTGCGTGCGCTTCGAGCCACGCGTCGACGCGCGCCCACTGGTCGAAGAGCCAGTCGATGCGGGCCGCCCGCTCGATCGGGATCATCTTCGCGGGAACGCGCCAGAATTCGACGTCGATCGTGCGACCGACGAGTTCTCCGTTCCACAGGTCGTTCAACGTGCGCAGGCGCTCGAAGCCAGTGTGGACGCAGAACGCAACGTCTACACCGGGCGCATTTTCGAGCAGTGCCAGCACGCCGCCGAGTCGCGGCGGCAGCACGTGTTGCAGCGCACGAGCGCGCTCGAGATGTTTGGCTTCCGCCGACTCGGCGAGGCGAGCCAGCACTTGCTGGCGCTTGCGCGGCGTGAAGCGCGTGCCTTCGGGAAACAGCAGCACGCCTTCGCGCGGGCCGATGTCGCGGGCCACTTCGCGAACGCGCTCCACCTCGGCTTCGCTGCCGCCCTGGCCGCGCCGCACGAACGCGTTGCGAAGGCGCTGGCCGACGAGGTCGAGGCAGGGATCCCAGAGCAGCTCGCGCTTCATCACGTAGCGGAGCTGCAAACCCGTGCGACTCGAGACGAGCACCGCCGGCAGCAAGGTGTCGATGACGCTGGCATGGCGCATCAACAGCAACAGCGGTCCATCGCGGACCGCGGCTTCGCCGCGGACGCGCATCTGCAAGCCGTAGAGCAGACGGGTACCGCCGTAGAGCCAACTTGCCCAACAGCATTGCAGACGGAAGTTCCAAGCGGCTTCGCGGGATGGCGCGATCAGAGCAGCTACCCACAGCACGCCGCTCATCGCGATTCCGAGCGCCTCGCCGACGAGATAGTGTGTGAGTGCGAGCAGACTGCGCACGCCGCTCCAGCGATTGCGGCGCGCTGCGTCGTGGATGAGCACGAGAGGGACGGACAGCGGCAGCGTTGCAATCGCGAACGCGGCGCCGATCGCGTAGCCGGGGATGGTGATCGCACGTCGCGCCCAGCGCGCGAGCGCCGTTTCGTCGGTGCGCGCGCGCAGCGTCACGACGCGGTGCCGCGCTCCAGCAGCAGCGCCACTTTGCGTTCCAGCTCTGCGGTGTCTCCGATCCGCGACACCTGCGACGGCAGCGCGAGCGCTTTGGATCCCGGGCCTCCGACCCACAACTCGACGCGCGGTGGCAGCGCTGCACGCAACGCTTCGAGCGCAATTTCAGGATCGTTGCCATTCACGTGGCAGATCCCGACGGCGACGGCGGTCGCGCCCATTGCGTCCGCGGCGTTCACGATCTCGCCGACGGGGAGGTTGCCGCCGACGAACACCGGATGGCCGCCGGCATCGGCGGTCGACACCGCGGCCATCAGCGAGCCGAGTTCATGGGCCTCGCCCGGCAGCGTCGTGAACAGGATCGGGGGCGACTGCAGCGCTGCGCTCGTCGGGCGCAGCGAAGTCCCGAGCAGATTGCGCAGGATCGACGACGCCATGTGCTCGGACGCGATGCAAAGCTGGCCGGCTTCCCAACGAGCCCCGATCGTGTACAGCAGCGGGGTTGCGACCGTGCGCACGAAGCGCGTCGGTCCGAGTACCGCGAGCAGCCCGCTGAGCAGGCGCTCGGTGGCCGGGGCGTCGAGCTGTTCGATCGCGTCGAGAATCGGATCGAGCGGGGGCGTCGGCAGAACGGGCGAGAGTTGGAGGCGGCGCTCGAGTTCGCCTTCCGTCGCGCTCGCGACCTCGCTGATCGAGTGCCCTGCCTGGACGGCGCTTCGCAGCTTCCGCAGGCGCGCCACGTCGGTCTCGCGGTAACGACGCGTACCGCCGGGCGTACGCAGTGGCTTCACCGCTCCGTAGCGACGTTCCCAGGCGCGCAGCACATGGGGCGAAAGGCCGGTCAGTCGAGCGACTGCGCCCAGCGAATAGGTGGGCTCGCGTGTGGAAGTCGTATCCGGATCGCTGGGATCGCTCGGGTTCGGCACTCTGCGAACCTGCCCAACGATGGTCGTGCTGTCAAGCAATTATATTGACAAGGTCGCATTCGAATGCTCGGATAGCATGCCGATGCCCGCCGCCTCCTCCCGAACCGATCGTGTCGTCCACTGGTTCCGCAGCGATCTGCGCCTGCGCGACAACACCGCACTCGCGGCGGCAGCCGCGTCCGCCCGCGAACTGGTGCTGCTCTTCGTGCTCGATGAGCGCCTGCTCCGCGGCGACGCGCTGGGCGCGCCGCGGCTGCGCTTCCTGCTCGACTCGCTCGCCCGCCTCGCGGCGGCGCTCGAAGCGCGCGGGCAGCGGCTGGTCGTGAAGCGGGGCCTCCCCGAACAGGTGATCCCGGCGCTGCTGCGCGAAGCGAAGATCGAGCGCATCCACTGGAACCGCGACTACGGCCCGTACGCGCGCCGTCGCGACGCGGCGCTGCGAAGCGCCGCCGAAGCGCTCGGCGTCGCGGTCGTCGAGTCCAAGGATCGCGTCGTCTTCGAGAGCAGCGAGCTGCGCACCAAAACTGGCAGCGCATTCCACGTGTACACGCCGTTCCGCAACGCGTGGTGGGAGCGCTGGCACGCCGAGCCGCCCGAGCGCGGCGGACCGCTGCGCCTGCCGCTGCCCGTCGCGACACTGCGGGGCGACGCGTTGCCCACGGCGTCGGAATTCGGTGTCGGCGACGATGCGACCGAATTGCCGACGGCTGGGGAAGACGCCGCGGCACGCCGGCTCGACCGATTCCTCGATGGCCCGGTCGTCCACTACCTGCGCGACCGCGATCGACCGGACATAGACGGCACCTCGCGGCTCTCGCCCTATCTGCGTTTCGGCGCGATCTCGGTCCGCAGCTGTCTGCACGCGGCGCTCGCCGTGCTGCACGCGGAGCCGCGCGCCCGCGACGGGGCGCGCAAGTGGATGGATGAACTGATCTGGCGCGAGTTCTACCACGCGATCCTCGCCGAGCACCCGCACGTGCTGACGCGCTGCTTCCGCTCCGAATACGACGCGCTCGCCTGGGACGATGACGACGCGAGCTTTCGCGCCTGGTGCGAGGGACGCACCGGCTATCCGTTCGTGGACGCTGCGATGCGCCAGCTCGCCGCGACCGGCTGGATGCACAATCGCGCGCGCATGGTGGTCGCGAGCTTCCTGACCAAGGACCTCGGCATCGACTGGCGCCGCGGCGAGCGCTTCTTCCATCAGCGCCTCGTCGACGGCGATCCCGCCTCGAACAACGGTGGCTGGCAGTGGGCCGCTTCGACCGGCACCGACGCGCAGCCGTACTTCCGGATCTTCCATCCAGTCACGCAGGGCGAGCGCTTCGATCCGGAGGGCGCCTACGTGCGACGCTTCGTGCCGGAGCTGCGTGACGTCGAGTTGCGTTTCCTGCAAAAACCGTGGCAGGCGCCGTCGCCGCCGCGTGGCTACCCGGGCCCGATCGTCGACCACGCGGAGCGACGCATCCGGGCGCTGCGGCGCTTCGAAGCGGTGCGCGGCGGTCGCGAATCCCTCCGCGCGCTCAATTCCCCATCGGGATGCCCAGACGACCGTCGAGGCGCATGATCGTCGGCGTGCCGCCGATGCCGCGGAACACGCTGATCGCGGCGTCCATGAAGCCGTACTTGTCACGGAAGCTCTGGTTGACCGCGTCGTACAGCTCGCCTTGCGGAATCGGCGTGGCGCGCAGCTCGTAATCGACGCCGTCCATGATGACCACGACGTTCGGATCGCGCAGCACGTTGGCGCCCCAGGTCGTTGCGCCGGTGCGGATGTAACCCTGGCCGTCGTGGATCGCGAGCCAGATCGTGGTCTCGCGCCGGGTGTGCTCCTTGTCGTCGTCGGCGGTCACGATCTGGATCGTGTCGAGTTCGGCGAAGTGTTTCCAGTTCGGCAGTGGCGAGTCGGCTCGCGCCGAGAGGGCGCCGAGCGCCGCGAGCGTGCCGAACGTCAACGCGCGAATCAGACGGGTCATGCGGCTGGTCCTCCCGGGCGCAGCATACCGGCTCAGTCGGAAGCGTTGGAATCGCCCGGATCGTCGTGTTGCGGTCGGGCCGCGGGTCGGGGCAACTCGGCTGCTTCGCAGAGTTCGCCGAAGGATCGTTCGATGGCGATGACGAAGTCGTGCAGGTCCGGCACCAGGTCCCAGTCCGCGATGAAGCCCCAGTGCAGGCGCCCCGCGTAGGAGAACAGCGCGACGCCCAGACTTTGGCGCGTCAGCAGGTTCAGCATCGGGTAGGTCTCGAGCACGCGGGCGCCGAGCAGGAACAGCGGGACTTGTGGGCCCGGCACGTTGGTGACGACCAGGTTCGATGCGCGGTTGCGGTACGCCATCCGCGACGCGAGCGAGAGCAGCGTCGGCACCGTCCATTCGCTGACGGCCGCGAGCACTTCGGCCCCGAGCGCCTGCTTCGAGCTCTTCAGACCCGCGGTAATCGCCGACACGGCAGCCAGACGGCGTCGCGGGTCGGTCTCCGCGATCGGGAGCGGCGTGGCCCACAGTGCGATCTGGTTGCCGGTGGTGCCGCGCTGCTCGATCGGCCGCACGCTGACCGGTACCATCGCGCGCAGTTCCATCGCGCGCTGACGCGGCCGTGTGACACCGCGGAGCTCGAGGAAGTCGCCGAGCGCGCCCGCGACGGTCGCCAGCACGACGTCGTTGACGGTGCCACCGAGTCGCTTCTTGATCTCGCGCACGGTGGCCAGTTCGAAGGTCAGCCAGTCGAAGCGGCGGTGCGGGCCGAGATCCTGATTGAGCGGCGTGTTCGAGGCCGACACGAGTCCCGCGCCGAGCGCCTCGATCACGGCGCTCGCCTGTTCGCGCACGTGCGCGTAGGTCTCGGCCGGCTTCTGGGCAGCCGCCGCGAGTCCGCGCATCGCGGTGATCGGCATCGTCGCGCGACGCCACATCTCGGCGCCGGCCAGTTCGAGCGGTGACGGCGTCGCCTCCGGTAGCCAGAGCGGGACGGCGTCGGATTCCTCGTCGGGGTCCGGCGACAGCAGGATCGTCAGCAGGTCGACACCGGCGATGCCGTCGATCATGCAGTGGTGCGTCTTCGAGATCAGCGCGCCGCGGTCACCCTCGAGGCCCTCGATCACCCACAGTTCCCAAAGCGGTTTCCCGTAGTCGAGGCGCTGCGACATGATGCGCGCCGCGAGGCGCTTCAACTGCCGCTCGGTGCCCGGCTTCGGCAATGCCGCATGGCGTACGTGATAGTGGATGTTGAAGCAGTCGTCGTCGATCCACACCGGGTGCTGTTCGACCGGGATCCACGCGAGCCGCTGGCGATAGCGCGGGATCCGGTGCAGTCGCGACGCGATGTGCGTGCGAATGCGATCCGCGTCGATGCCGCCGGCTTGGTTGCGCAGCGGCCCGATCTCGAAGATCAGCGTGGCGCCAACGTGCTGCGGGTAGGCGTCACTCTCGAAGTCGAGGAAGGTTCGATCCAGAACGGAAAGACGTTGTGCGGGCGACATGAAGCCTCCAAGGCGGTGCCGAAAACAATCCTGCTAGGTTCGGCGCCGACATGCAAACGGTCGAGCGACTGCTCGCGATCATGGCCCGGCTGCGCGGTCCGGTGGGCGGCTGCCCGTGGGACCTCGAGCAGTCGTTCGCGACGATCGCGCCGCACACGATCGAAGAGGCCTACGAGGTGGACGACGCGATCCGGCGCGGCGATATGGACGGGCTGCGCGAGGAACTCGGCGATCTGCTGCTGCAGGTGGTGTTCCACGCACAGATGGCTGGCGAGCAGGGACTCTTCGATTTCGAGGCGGTGGCGGCGACGCTGGTGGACAAGCTGGTGCGCCGGCATCCGCATGTGTTCGGCGATGCGGAGGTGAAGACGGCAGAGGAGCAAACGCGCGTCTGGGAAGAGCTGAAGGCGCAGGAGCGGGCGGAGAAGCGGGGCGGCGGCGAGCCTGGCTCTGCGCTGGACGGCGTCGCGCTCGGGTTGCCGGCTCTGTTGCGTGCGCAGAAGCTGGTGCGACGCGCGGAGCGGGCTGATCTCGACGTGACTGGACCGTCGCTCGACTCGGCTTGGGAGGCGTTTTGCTCAGCGCGCTCCGCGGAGTCGCTCGGTGCGCTGCTCTTCGCGCTTGCGGTGGATGCGTCGGGGCTTGGTGTCGATGCGGAGATTGCGCTGCGGGAGGCGACTGGGCGTTTCGAGGCAGATATGCGGGAGATCGAGAAGTCGGAGTAGCGGGTGCGGGGCTGGTCGGCGCGGGGTGGGATCCTGCGGCGAACGGGCGGACGCCTTTCGCCTTCGAGCCTTGCCCCACCAGTGCTTCGGATTCCGTTGCGGTTGCGAACGTATCGATGCGTCCGCCCGGCTGTCTTCGCCTCCGGATTCCCACCCCGCGCCTGCTTT
>CAYGWM010000039.1:3761-7361 GCA_964353555.1 uncultured Spirochaetales bacterium | reverse complement strand
TCGATGCGTCCGCCCGGCTGTCTTCGCCTCCGGATTCCCACCCCGCGCCTGCTTTCGCAGTTGCTTCAGTGGTGCGCGGGTCAGATCGCCAGACGGAAAAACGGGACGGCGGCGGCGTCCGTTACGGTGACCATCTCTACTTCGACCGGCATGTCGAGTTCCAGCGCATCGGGTGCAACGTCGCGCAGACCCGCTGCCATGCGGACGCCTTCTTCGAGTTCGATCACGGCGACCACGTAGGGTGTCGCAAGGCCAGGGTACGGCGCCTGGTGCGTGACGGTCCACGAGAAGACGCGGCCGCGGCCGGTCGACGGCGACCACTCCCAGTCGGGCGAGCCGCAGCCGGCGCAGCCGTGTCTGGGGAGATGGCGCCAGGTGTTGCAGGCTTTGCAGCGCTGGAAGCAGAGTCGGCCCTTTGCGCACTCCGCGTAGAACTCGACGGCGAGGTCGTCCATGTCGGGGGAGAGGTACGGCTTCGCGGTTGTGGGCATGGGCGTTCCTAGTCGCGACGCAGGATCGCGATCGAGCCGTCGCCGAGGTCGCCCCAGCCGGTGACGAGTCCCAGTTCGGCGCCGGTTACTTGCGCGGGGCCGGCGTCGTGGCGGAGTTGGCGGACGGCTTCGACGATGTGGTTGATGCCCCAGACGTGCGCTTGCGACAGCAGGCCGCCGTGGGTGTTGATCGGGAGTGCGCCGCCGAGTTCGATGCGGCCGTCCTTCACGAACTCGCCGGCTTCGCCGCGGCCACAGAGACCGAGCGCTTCGAGTTGGAGCAGTACGACGTAGGTGAAGCAGTCGTAGATTTCGGCGAAGTCGAGCTCATCGGGCCGGATGCCGGCCATCGCGAACGCGCGCGGTGCGGCGTCGCTGAGGCCGACGTGGAACGGATCTCGACGGCTCGGGATGTCGTCGGCGGGGTAGGGATGGCCTTCGGCGGCGGCGAGAATGCGCACTGGGCGGTGTCGGAGGTCGCGCGCGCGTTCGGCGCTGGTCACGACGACGGCGGCGGCGCCGTCGGTTTCGAGGCAGCAGTCGAAGAGGCGGAACGGTTCGGAGATCCAGCGCGAGGCCAGGTAGTCGTCCATCGAGAGTGGCTTGCCGCGCATCGCAGCGCGTGGGTTGAGTTGCGCGTGTTGGCGACAGGCGACCGCGACGGCGCCCATCGCCTCGGCGGTGACGCCGTAGAGTTTCATGTGGCGCATCGCGAGCCATGCGTACATCTGCACCGGGCGCACCGCGCCGTAGGGCAGGTAGAAGTCGCGGATCGTGTGGGTCATCGGATTGGGACCGAGGCCGGCGCCGCGCCGCTTGCCCGGGCGGAAATCGGAGTAGCCGTTCCAGCCGAGCACGATCAGCACGTGCTTCGCGACGCCCGCGCTGATCGCCATCGCCGCGCTCTGCAACGCGCCCGTGGGACTCGCGCCGCCCATCATCACGGTGGCGGTGTAGTTCATCCGCTCGATGCCGAGATTCACCGCGAGTTCTTCGGCGAAGGTGTAGATCGGCGGCGGGATCACGCCATCGATCTCGCTCGGCGTGAGACCCGCGTCGGCGATCGCGGCGTGCGCGGCTTCGAGCATCAATTCGACCGCGCTCTTGCCGGAACCGCGCACGTAGTCGGTTTCGCCGATGCCGGCGATCGCCGCGCGGTCGCGAAGGGTCACGCCCCTTGACCCGTGTTGGCGAACCGCCTTCCGGCGGTGAGCGAGATCATGGGTTAGCTCGCACTTCGCGCAAGAATTCGATCACCGCGCTGCTGAAGCGATCGTTGCGATCGCCCGCGACCATGTGGCCGGCGTCGGAGACGTCGGCGAAGCGCGCGTGCGGAACGAGGTCGAGAAAGTCGCGCGCGCCTGCTTCGGAGAGCAGGTCCGAGAGCTTTCCGCGCACCAGCAGCGTCGGCACGCGCAGCTTGCGCGCGGCGACGCGCAGCCGTTCGGGCTGCTCGCCTGGTTTCGGACCGTGCCCCGCCTGCAGGAAGCGCGGATCCCAATGCCAGCGCAGTCGGCCGCTCGGCAGTGTGCGCAGGTTCTTCGCGAGACCCGAGAGATCGCTCGGGCGCTCGCGGTGCGGGAGATAGGCGGCGACGGCGTCGGCCGCTTCTTCGAGCGACGCGAAACCGTCCGCGCTGCCCTGCATGAACTCGATGATGCGCAGCGCGCCGGAACCTTCGATCTTCGGTGCGATGTCGACCAGCACGATTGCGGCGCAGAGCGAGCCTTCGTCCTCGCCTTCGGCCAGCAGCGACGCGATGCCGCCGAGCGACGCGCCGACGAGGACCGGCTTCGCGCTCAGTTGCGGGACCACTGCGCGCAGGTCGGCGACGTACGCGTTCACGCTGTAGTCGCCCGCGTCGTCCCAGGCGCTCTCGCCGTGGCCGCGTAGGTCCATCGATACTGCGTACCACCCTTCGGCCGCGAGCTGCGCGGCAGTGGCGCCCCATGCGAAGCGCGTCTGGCCACCGCCGTGCAGCAGCAACACCGGCGGATGCGAAGGGTCGCCGTAGGCGTCGGCGGCAAGTTCGATGCCATCGCGCCCGATCAACCGGAGCGGCGTGGCTCGTAGCGCGATCGAATCGGTTCCCGGCGACGACATGGCGGCGACCGTGTTTAGCTGCGGGTGGGATAGGCTGCCAGCAACGCGCAACAAGGAGGCAGCTGTGGGTTCTCTCGATGGCAAGGTGGCGTTGGTGACGGGCGGTGCGAGCGGGATCGGTGCGGCGACGGTGCGGCTGTTCGCGTCCGAAGGGGCGCGCGTGCTCGCGGTCGATGTGCAGGACGCGCTCGGCGAAGCGCTCGCGACGGAACTCGGCGACGCGGTCGCGTATCAACGCGCCGACGTGAGTCAGGAAGAAGACGTCGCTGCCGCGGTCGACCGCGCGGTGCGCGACTTCGGCCGCCTCGACGTCTGTTTCAACAACGCCGGCATCGGCGGCACGGTGGGACCGATCGCGTCGATTCCCGCCGATGACTTCGATCGCACCGTCGCGGTGTTGCTGCGCGGCGTCTTCCTCGGCATCAAGCACGCGGCGCGCGTGATGGTTCCGCAGCGCTCCGGCAGCATCGTCAGCACCGCGAGCGTCGCGGGGCTGCAAGCCGGCTTCGGCCCGCACATCTACAGCACCTGCAAAGCGGCCGTGATCCATCTGACGCGCAGCACCGCGATGGAGCTCGGCGAGGCCGGCGTGCGCGTGAACTGCATTTGCCCCGGCGGCATCGCGACGCCGCTGCTGGCACGCCATCTCGAAGGGGTGCCGAACCCCGTGGAAGTGGTGAAAGGCTTCCTCGCCGACGCGCAGCCGATCAAGCGCGCCGGGCTTCCCGAAGACATCGCCGGCGCGGCGCTGTTCCTCGCGTCGGGAGCGAGCTCGTTCGTGAACGGCCACGCGCTCGTCGTCGATGGCGGCCTCACCGGCGGCCGCGCCTGGAGCCAGATGGTGCCGGGCATGCGCGAATTCCGACCGATGTCCGGCTGATCGCGCGCCGCCCGCGCGCCGACCAACGAATCGCCATTCTGCACATTCTGCATCGGCGCGGCAGCGGGTAGTCTCTAACCCCACCGCTCCCCTTTTCCCGCGTAGCGAGGCAAAGCCGAGCGGCGA
>CAYGWM010000039.1:0-3661 GCA_964353555.1 uncultured Spirochaetales bacterium | reverse complement strand
CAGGGCGCCGCCGGGTTCCCGCCGCCGCAGCTGCTGCAAGACCCGTATCCGTTCTACAAGATGCTGCGCAACAGCAATCCGGTGTTCCGCGTGCCGGTGGGCGACGCCGACTCGCCGGGGCTGTGGATCCTGACGCGCCATCGCGACGTGCAGGCCGTGCTGAAGGACGCGCGCTTCTCGGTGGATCGGCGCCGCGCGGCGATCGTCGAGCAATTCAAGGACCGGCTGCCGATCGCCGCCGCGCTCGGCGAAGAGGGCGGCCTGCGCTCGATGCTGCTGATGGACCCGCCCGATCACACGCGCGTGCGTGGACTCGTCTCCAAGGCCTTCACGCCGCGCCGCGTCGCCGAGCTTCGACCGCGCATCGAGGCGATCGTCACGACACTGCTCGACTCGGCCGATGGCACCGGCTCCTTCGACCTGATCGACCAGATCGCGGCGCCGCTGCCGGCGATCGTGATCGCGGAGCTGCTCGGCGTTCCGGCCGAAGACCACCGCCAGTTCAAGGAGTGGTCGAGTGCGCTGGTGTCGGCGATCGGCTCCGCGAATCCGCTCGATGGGCGCGCGCAATTCGAACGGGCCCTCGGCCAGCTGCTCGACTACCTGCGCGGAATCATCGCTGAACGCCGCAAGGCGCCGCAGGACGATCTGATCAGCGCGATGCTGGAGGCACAGGAGGAGCGCGACGCGCTCAGCGACGCCGAGCTGCTCGCGACCAGCAATCTGCTGCTGATCGCGGGCCACGAGACCACGACGAACCTGATCGGCAACGGCACGCTCGCACTGCTGCGCAATCCGGAGCAGTTCGCGCGGCTGCAGCGCGATCGATCGCTGATGCGCTCGGCGATCGACGAGCTGCTCCGCTACGACAGCCCCGTGCAGGCGACCGCGCGCGTGGCGCTCGAGCCCGTCGCGCTCGATGGCGCAACGCTGCCGACGGGCGCGATGGTGATGACCGGCATCGGCGCCGCCAATCGCGATCCCGACGTATTCGACGATCCCGATCGGCTGGACCTCGGCCGTACCAACAACCACCACCTGTCGTTTGGCTTTGGCGCGCACTTCTGTCTGGGTGCGCCGCTCGCGCGGCTGGAAGCGGAGATCGCGTTCGACGCGCTCCTCGACCGCTACCCGAAGCTGGAACTGGCGAGCGAGACGCTGACGTACCGACCGAGTCCCGTGTTGCGAGGATTGACGGCGTTGCCGGTGCGCTAGCGCCGCCGCTCATTCTGTTCGCGCTTCGCTGAGCCAGAGCTTGCCATCCGCGTCCGTTTCGAGTCGGGGCGGCGCTGCGAGTCGGGCGCGACGGCCGCCCTGCGCGCGTCCGCTGCGCACGTCGAAGCGCCAGCCGTGCCACGGACAGGTGACGGCTCCGTTCTCGATGCGGCCCTCGTCGAGCGGCCCGAGTCGGTGCGGACAGATCGACGCGTGGACGAGCATCTCGCCGTGCTGCGCGACGATCCGGAACGGTTGCCCCTGCCATTCGATGCAGAGCGGGAGCTTTGCGCGTACCTCGCTGGCCAGCCCGAGCGCGACGCGCGTCTGCGTTCGATCGCGCGTTTGCCCGCGCGCGAGTTCCCGGCTGCGGCGCACCATCATCGATTCGTCTTCGTCCCAGAGCTTCTGGTAGAGCTGTGTGTAGACGCTGCCGATCGCGGGAGTGTGTTCCGGCTGGATGTCGGGCAACCAGAATGCGACTTCGATGTCGGTCGCGGCGGGCCCTTGCGGGGTCACCGTCGTCCAGATCTCGGTGCGTGCGCCCGGACCTTCGAGCGTGCGCGCGACATAGCGCGATGCGCCGGGCGACAGCCGGAGTTCCAACTCGATCTCGGCGCTCGGATGCAGCCCGATGCGCGCGCGCCAGCCCCAGTCGCCCGCGTCATGCACCGCGATCGAGCGAAAGCTCGTGCTGTGCAGGAAGGGCAGGTGCTCCCAGTCGAGCACGTTCTCCCAGACGCGTTCGGACGAAGCCGCGACGCGGCGGCGATACGTGGCGACCTGCGTGAGTGCCGAACTCTCCATCTCGCGCACGCTATCACGGGCACGCGCGTGTCCGGTGGTAGCATGCGCGCGGCGGCGGCCGGAGCCGCAAGGAGCCTGGCGCAGCGCTTCAAGGGAGAGACTCCATGTCCACGTATGACCTGGTGATTCGAGGCGCGACACTCTACGACGGCACGGGCGCCGCCGGGCGCCGTGCCGATGTCGCGGTGCGCGGCGACCGGATTGCGGCGGTCGAGCCGGCGCTCGATCCCGCCGGCGCCATGACGCTCGACGCGCACGGCCTCGCGATCGCGCCCGGCTTCCTCGATGTCCACACCCACGACGACTTTGCGGTCGTGCTCTACCCGGAGATGGGCTTCAAGGTGCAGGGCGGTGTCACGACGGTGGTCGTCGGCAACTGCGGCATGGGCGCCGCGCCGCAGCCGCAAGCGCGCGCCTTTGCGGCGGCGTTCCACCCGGGCCAGGCGCTACCGGAGTGGGACGGCTATGGGGGTTATCTCGATCATCTGGATGCGGCGCCGGCGAGTTGCAACGTCGCGGCGTTGGTCGGTCACGGGATCGTGCGCGCGGCCGTACTGGGCGGCGAGGCGCGCGCGCCGGGCGACGCCGAACTGGATCGCATGCGTGCGCTGGTGCACGAGGGCGTCGCCGCTGGCTGCGTCGGCTTCTCGACCGGACTGATCTACGAACCCGGCAAGCACGCGCAGCCGGGCGAACTCGTCGCGCTGGCGCACGAGTTCGCTGCGACGGGCGGCCTCTACGCCACACACATGCGCGACGAGGGGGCGGGCCTGCTCGAATCGGTGCGCGAGTCGATCGAGATCGGCGAACGCGCCGGTGTGCCGGTGCAGATCTCGCACCACAAGGCGAGCGGACGCGAGAGCTGGGGCAAGGTGCGCGAATCGCTGCAGCTGATCGAGGAGGCGCGCGCACGCGGTCTCGACGTCACCGCGGATCAGTATCCGTACACGGCCGCGAGCACGGTGCTGGCCGCGGTGCTGTCGGTTCTCGAAGACGGCGGCGGGATCGGTCGCGGCCGACCCGAAGACATCCAGCTCGCGTCGGCGCCGCTGCATCCCGAGTGGGAAGGCAAGACGATTGCCGCGCTCGCGGCGGCGTGGGAATTGCCGCCGATCGACGCCGCGCGCCGCGTGCTCGACGCCGAAGGCATCGGCGCCACCGTCATCCTGCACGTGATGTGCGAGGACGACGTGCGGACCGTAATGCGCCATCCCACCACGATGATCGGCTCCGACGGCCTGCCGACGCTGCAAGGCAAACCGCATCCGCGCCTCTACGGGACCTTCGCACGCGTACTCGGAACCTACGCGCGCGACGAGGGTGTGCTCTCGCTCGCAGAAGCCGTGCACCGGATGACGGGTTTCCCGGCGCGCAAGTTCGGCATCACGGAACGTGGCGAGGTGCGCACGGGCGCCTTCGCGGACCTCGTCGTGTTCGATCCCGCGCGCGTCGCAGACATCGCGACCTATGAGGATCCGCAGCAGCCGCCGGCCGGCATCCCACACGTGTTCGTGAACGGCAGGCATGTCGTTCGCGACGGCGCGCACACCGGCGCGCGTCCAGGCCGCACATTGCGCCGGTCGTAGCGCTGCTTGCTCTGGGTCCTTCTCACGCTGCTCGCGGCGACGGTGCAGGCGAT
>CAYGWM010000038.1:19179-34145 GCA_964353555.1 uncultured Spirochaetales bacterium | reverse complement strand
CGCGACGCAACTCACGCAACCAACGTCCCCGTCCTCCCGCGGCGCACCCGCGCGACGATTTCGGCGAGCCAGATGCCGATGTCGGGATGCTCGAGCAGACCCGCCTTCTCGAGCCGGTCGCAAGCGATGATCTCGACCTCCGCGACCGTGCCCACCGCGAGCGCACGACGCGCATCGGCGGCGACGTCGCCGGAATCGAGCGCACGTACGATCTCTTTCACGACCGGCACCGCCCGGGGCGTTCCCGACAGCTCGCCGATCCCGAGACCGACGAGCAGCGGCACCGCGAGCGGATTGCTCGCCATCTCGCCGCACACCGAGATCGGGATCCCGGCGCGATTCGCGGCGCGCACGCTCGCGTCGATCAGCGCCAGCACGGCCGGGTGCATCGGACGGAACAGGTGCGCGATCGCCTCGTTGCCGCGGTCGACTGCCAGCGTGTACTGCGTGAGATCGTTGGTGCCAATGCTGAAGAAATCGCATTCACGCGCCAGCGCGTCGGCGATCAACGCGGCGGACGGCACTTCGATCATGATGCCGACGGGAATCTCGTCGTCGTAGGCAAAGCCGCGCCGCGCCAGTTCGTCCTGTGTCGCAGCGAGTAGCCCCTTCACCTCGCGCAACTCGTCGAGCGACGAGATCATCGGCAGCAGCAGCCGCACGTTGCCGACCGCGCTGGCGCGCAGGATCGCGCGGAGCTGCGCGCGCATCAGATCTTCGTGGCGCATCGTGAGACGCACCGAGCGGCAGCCGAGCTGCGGATTCTCTTCGGCTTCGAGGCCGAGGTTCGGCACCGCCTTGTCGCCGCCGAGATCGAGCGTGCGGATCGTCACGGATCGCGGCGCGATCGCGCGCGCCACGCGCTCGTAGAGGATCTCCTGCTCGTCCTCGGGTGGGGCACCGCGATGCGCAAGCGCCAGCAGTTCGGTACGGAACAGCCCGATGCCCTCGGCGCCGTGGCGCTCGACGAGGCGCAGGTCCGCGAGCAGCCCGACGTTCGCCGACAGCACCACGCAACGACCGTCGCGCGTCTCCGCGGGTCGCGAGCGCAGTCCGTCGAGGTGTTCGGCGACGATCTCGAAGCGCTGCTGCGCGCGCCGGTACTCGGCGAGCAACGCATCGTCGGGAGCCAGATAGATGCGGCCCGAGGTGCCGTCGACGATCGCGGTCTCACCCGGACGCACCAGCCGCATCGCCCCCTCGACACCGGTCACGGATGGAATTTCGAGCGTGCGCGCGAAGATCGCGCCGTGCGACGTCGAGCCCCCGTGCTCCGCAACGATCGCGGCGACCTTGTCCATCTCGAGCATCGTGAAGTGCGCCGGCAGGATCATCGACGTGACGACGACCGAGCCCGGCGCCAGCGGCACGTTGCGGTGGCGCACACCGAGCAGCTTCGCCATCACGCGACGGCCGACATCCTCGACATCGTCGCCGCGCTCGCGGAAATACGGGTCTTCGATGCGGCTGAACAGCTTGCGGTAGTGATCCACTGCACGGCGGATCGCGTCGCAGGCGTCGGCGCTCTCGGCGACCTCGCGTTCGAGGCGCGCGACGAAGCCGTGGTCCTCGAGGATCTGCACGTGCGTGTTGAACACGCTCGCGAACTCGGGACCGAAGTTCTCGCCGACTTCCTCGATCACGTCGTCGAGTTCGCGCCGCGCCTCCGCGAGCGCACGAATCAGGTCGTCGTGTTCCTTCGCAGCGTCGTCGGAAGGCGTGTACTCGACGCGCGCGAGGTCGAGCGGATCTTCGAGCAGGTAGACCGGACCGATCGCGATTCCGGTGGAAGCAGAGTTGCCCCGCAGCGCGACGTTGCGCTCCTCGCGCGGCGGCTGCTCGTCGATCAGCGGCACGCCGGCGCGAGCCGAGTCGTCCGCGAAGCGTCCGCGTTCGTCGTCCTGGCCGCCGACCAGATCCAACAATCGCGCGTTCGCCACGACCGGTGCGAGCAGCTGCCCGCAGGTCTGGAGCAACTCGACGTCCGCCGCCGAGAAGTGGCGCGGGTTCACCGTCTGCACCACCAGCACGCCGATCGTGACGTCGCGCACGACGAGCGGCGCCGCCATCAGTGACTCGAAGCGGTCCTCGCCCGTTTCGGGGAAGAAGCGGAACTGCGGATGGTGTCGGGCGTGCTCGACCGCGAGCGGCGATCCGCTCTCCGCGACGAGCCCGACGAGTCCCTCGCCCACTGCCAGATGCACGTGCCCGACGGATTCGGCCGCGAGACCCTGGGTCGCGCGCAGCGTGAGGCGATCGCCATCGGGCCCGGCGAGGTAGACCGAGCACACGTCCGCATCGAGTCGCTTGGCGACGCGATCGACGACATTGCGCAGCGTCTCTGCGAGATCGTGTGAACGGGACACGATCCCGACGACGTCGGCCAGCAGTGCGCTGCGTTGGGGAATGACGCCCCCTTGCTCCGGACCCCGCGACCACTGTACCCGACGCGGGGATTCCGGAACCTGGGGCGGTTCGATCGGGCGCGCGGCGCGCGCCTCGAGTCGCTCTCGTAGCTAGGAGAACTGAGGCGGTTGTTGCGGCGGACGCGGCATCTCGCCCGACATGTCCGAGAGCGACGGGAAGACGTAGTCCTTGTCTTCGAAACGCATGCCGAGCGCGAGCAGGATCTTGCGCTTGGTGTCCATGCGGCAGTTCATGCCCTTCTCGACGCTGTGGATCGTGCGCAGGGCGACCTTGGCCTTGCGGGCGAGCTGGGCCTGGGTCATCAGGCGGTTCTCGCGCAGCTCACGCACGCGGTTGCGGCGGATGGCTTCGGTAGCGTTGGTCTCCATGTCCCGTCTTTTCTCCCTGGTCAGAACCATCGCGAGGCGCGTTTCGCTCGTCTGGGGTCCGTTTCGTCCCACGACTTGATTTCTTTAGGGAGAATCGGATGTTGCCGGCTTTCGTCACTCCCGAGTCGGGCGAATCCCCCTCGCACGGGAACGAGGAGACGCGACGCCAAGATGCACGCCGATGCGCACCCGATCCACGTGCGGGCGACCCCTAGCTTGGGTCCGGCGGTCAGCAATTTCGGGGAGCGTCCTTGCGCCGGCTGCTAGTTGGCGCCTGCGCAGTGCTGGTGCTCGGCGCCGTCGCGGCGGGCGTCGCGGTCTCGAGCCGACTCGGTCCCGAGCGCCTGCGGGTCGAGCTCGAGCGACGGCTCAGTGCCGTTCTCGGCCCGGTTCAGATCGGTGCGGTGCGGCCTCACTTCGGCTGGGGCGTCGGCATCGAGATCGAGGGCATCCGCACCGTCGGGCAACAGGACGCGCCCGAGATCGCCGCAGACCATGCCTGGATCACGCTCTCGCCGCGCAGCCTGCTGCGCGGCGAGCCGCTCGCCCGACGCATCGACCTGCGCGGGCTGCGGATCCGCGCCGAGCAACGCGCCGACGGCGGCTGGGAACCGCCGGCGCTGGCGCAAATCATCGAGCGCTCGTCGCAGCAGCGGG
Organism: uncultured Spirochaetales bacterium; assembly: GCA_964353555.1. GTDB lineage: Bacteria > Myxococcota_A > UBA9160 > UBA9160 > PR03 > PR03. The sequence goes on along the minus strand of CAYGWM010000038.1, from coordinate 30,693 downwards.
TCGCCGCGCAACCGAACGCGACGACCGACCCACGCGCGATCGCCGAAGCGCTGCCCGCCATCTCGATCGACGACGGCGAGCTGTACTTGGCGCGGCGCGGCGCGGATCGCGTCACCGCCGTTGCGCTGCGTGACCTCCATGTCGAGCTGACCCACAGCCCACTCGGCGGCGCACCGAAACTCGGCGCCGCGGGTCAGCTGTTCGAAGCGCAGAGCGATCGCGGCCGCTTCGAAGTCGAGGCCAGCATCGAGCGCGATGGGCCGCACCTGGACGTCGCGGTAACGGACGTCGATCTCGGCCTGCTCACCCCGTGGCTCGTGTTCGGCGAGGCGCACGTCGACGCCGCGGGTCGCGCGAGCGGAATTGCGTCTTGGACGCCACGGCCGGACGGCGCATCGCTGGTCGTCGATCTGCTCGGCTTCGACTTGCGACTCGCCGGTCGTTCGAAAGGCGGCGACACCGATGTGTCTGCCGCGCTCCCGAACGCGCGGCTGCACGCGAACCTGGCGATCGATGCACGCCAGCTGCGCATCAGCGATTTCGAGTGGAGCGCCGAACCGACCACGCTCGCCGCCAGCGCTTCGCTCGAACGGCCATTCGGCGACGCCTCCCGACTCGCATTCAGCTTGCGCGGCAGACAGATCGCGGTCACTACGCTACGCGACATGGTGATCGCGCTCGGGCCGAAGACCAGCGCGTTTCGCGACCGCGCGGCCGCGCTGCGCGCGGGCACGCTCGAATCGCTCGAAGTGCACGCGAACGCGACGCCGATCGCGGGTTGGCGCGCGCTCGCCGACGCGCCACTCGCCGACTGGCCCGACGGCTTCGAACTCGACACGCGTGTTTCCGGCGTGGAGTTGAAGCTCGACGGCGGCGAGCCGCTGCGCGAACTCGGCGCGCGTGTACGCGTGCGCAGCGAGCGCGTCGAGATCGAAGCGGCGCGTGCGAAGATCGGGCCGAACCCGCTGCCCGAACTATGGCTCACGCTTTCGGGTCTGCGCGCGGTGGCGGCGGCGCTCGAAGGCGGCACGTTGCCACCGGCCGTGCCACTGTTGCCCGGACGCATTGCGCTCTCCGATTGGGTCGATGCGCAAAAGCGCGTGGGCTCGCCTCCACGCTGGAGACGCATCGACCTCGACGGCGAATGGATCGAGCATCCCGCCCTGTTGCGCCCGATCGAAGAGTTCAGCGCGCGACTCACTCCGGCCAACCCGGGCGTTCACGTCGAGGAGGCGCAGGGATTCTGGGGCGGCGTGCCGTTCCGCGGCAAGGTTTCGCTCCGCGGGGGCGGGCGCGGGCGCATCGACGCCGATCTGACGCTCTCGCTGCCGCGTCGCGAGGGGCGGCGGCGTTCGGAGGCCAAGGTCTGGGCCCGTACGAAGTTCCACGCGGATCTCGAGAAGCTCGGCGACTTCCAGGCCGAGGAGCTGAGCGGTGTCGTGCAGGCGATCGGCGACCGCGTCGAGCTTCGCCGCGGCGAGGCGACGCTGCGCCCGCGCGGCGAAGTCTCCGGCAGTGTCGATCTCGACCTGTCGCGCGCGGACGCGGTGCCATATCACGCACGCATCGAATTGGTGAACGGTTCGCTGTCCGAGCTGATGAACGATCTCAAGATGGACGGCGGCGCCGCCAATGGCACGGCCGCGATCACCACCGAACTGAATGGTCTGCTCGTGGCCGGGCGCAACTTGATTGCCGACAGCAGCGGACCGGCGACGCTCCGGCTCCGCGATGGCGAGATCCTGAAGCGCATGAATGTGCTGTTCTCGATCGCACAGGCGAGCGACACGCTGAACCCGTTCCGCTCGCGCGAGACGATCCCGTACGACCGCATCGACGCGCCGCTGCAGATCGCGGGCGGTTTCGCGAGCACCGACGCATTCTCGCTGCAGGGTCCTGCGCTACGGCTGGTCGGTACCGGGCGCGTGAACGTGGTGCAGAGTCCGCACGATGTGGAGGCGGTGATCGGCATCTTCTACTTCCGCGCGCTCGATCGCGTGATCGGCGTGTTCCCGATCCTGAATCGCCTGTTGCTCGGCGACGACGACAACCTGGTCTCCACCTACTTCGCAATCTCGGGACCCTGGGGCGATCCGCGCGCGAGCATCATCCCGAGCAAGTCGATTGCATCGGGTCCCGGCAGCTTCGTACTCGAGGGATTTCCGGCATTCGTCCGCGGCGGGCTGTCGACGCTGGAACGCATCTTCACCGCGTCGGGCAGCAGCGCGAAGTCCGACCCTGCGAATGCGCCGGTATTCCCGCTCACGCCGCAGGCTCCGGCGCCCACGCCGGTCACGCCTCCGTCCTCACCACCGGGAGATCTGCCGTGAGAGTCGCGAAGGCTCGCAACAAGGTCCTGACACGCGCTGGCGCGGTGCGCGCGGTGCGCGCCGCACAGCGACGCGGCGAGCGCGTCGTCTTCACCAACGGTTGCTTCGATCTGCTCCACATCGGCCACGTGCGCAGCCTCGAGCAGGCGCGCGCGCAGGGCGACCGGCTCGTCGTCGCGCTGAACACCGACGCGAGCGTGCGGCGCAACAAGGGACCCGGGAGGCCGATCGTTCCGGCGCGCCAACGCGCCGAAGTGCTCGCCGCGCTCGGCTGCGTCGACTTCGTGCTGCTCTTCGCCGAGGCGACTCCGCTCGCGACGATCAAAGCGCTCCGCCCCGACGTGCTCGCCAAGGGCGGCGACTGGGCGCTCGACGCGATCGTGGGTCGCGCCGAGGTCGAGAGCTGGGGCGGGAGCATCGTGCGACTGCGCGAAGTCCCGGGCGTTCGTACCACCGCGATCGTCGAGGCGGCAAGGAAGTAGCACTGAACCGGAGCGGGCTAAGCTGCCGCCATGCAAGCAGCGGATCGCGATGCGGCAACGACGCTGAAGCGACTGCTCGACGAAGTGGGCCGCGTCGTCGTCGGCCAGCAGGCGCTGCTCGAAGGACTGCTGATCGGATTGCTCGCCCGCGGTCACGTGCTCGTCGAGGGCGTACCCGGTCTCGCCAAGACCACGGCCGTGCGCACGCTCGCGCAGGCGCTCGGGCTCGGCTTTCGGCGCGTGCAGTTCACCCCCGACCTGCTGCCGGGCGACCTCGTCGGAACGCCGATCTACCACCCCGACGAACGCCGCTTCAGCGTGCGCAAGGGACCCATCTTCACGCCGGTGCTGCTCGCCGACGAGATCAACCGCGCGCCGGCCAAGGTGCAGTCTGCATTGCTCGAAGCGATGGAAGAGCGCCAGGTCACGATCGGCGACGAGAGCTTCGCAGTGCCCCAACCGTTCTTCGTGATGGCGACGCAGAACCCGATCGAACACGAGGGCACCTACCCGCTGCCCGAAGCGCAGATCGACCGCTTCCTGCTGAAGCTCGTCGTCGGCTACCCGAGCGCGGACGAAGAACACGTGATCGCGGTACGCGACGATCTCGACGTGCCGCGCGCCCGCGCGGTCGCCGACGCGGCGCGCGTCGAAGCGATGCAGCGCGCCGCCGCCGCCGTGCACGTCGCCGACGCGGTGAGCGACTACGCGGTTCGGTTGGTGCGAAGGACACGCGAGCAGGCCGATGTCGCGGTCGGAGCTTCGCCGCGCGCGAGCCAATATCTCGTTCGCGCCGCGAAGGCGCGCGCGCTGCTCGATGGTCGCGACTTCGCGACGCCCTTCGACGTGAAGCGCAGCGCGCCCGACGTGCTGCGTCACCGAATCGTGCTCAGCTACGAGGCGGAAGCCGACGGCGTGCGGCCCGAACGAGTCGTCGACGCGGTGCTGGCAGCCGTCGAGACTCCGTAATCCGATGGATCCCCGACTCGGCAGCGTACCGGCACTGGCCGAGATCGCGCGTGCAGCGCGTATTCTATCGGTGCGCAGCCGGCGCGAGGCTGCGGGTCTGCTGGTCGGCGAATGGCGCAGCGCGTTCCGCGGCGGCGGCATCGAGTTCGAGGAGTCGCGACCCTACGTGCCAGGCGACGACGTGCGCGCGATCGACTGGAATGCGACCGCGCGCACCGGCACGCCCTGGCTGAAGCGCTTCCGGGAAGAACGATCGTGCACGTTGCTGATCGCGCTCGACGTGTCGGCCTCGATGGGCTTCGGCACGACCGGCCGCACCAAGGCGCAGACATCTGCGCACGCAGCGGCGCTGCTCGCCGCGTCCGCCGCGCAGGCCGGCGACCCGGTGGGATTCGTCGCGTTCGGCGATCGCGTGGACACTGAGATCCCGCCCGGCCGCGGCGACGCCCACACCTGGCGTGTGATCCGCGCCGCGGCCGAGAGCGCAAGCACACCGCGTGGCTCCACCGACTTTGGCGTCGTCGCAGATTGGGTGCGTGCGCACGCGCGACGCCGATCGGTGGTCGTCGTGCTCTCCGACTTTCGCGATCCAGCGCCCGGACGCAGCGGTCGCCCGCTCGCGGGGCTCGGCCGGCGACACGACCTGGTGGCCGCGATCGTCGAAGATCCGCGCGAGCGCGAACTCGTTGCAGCAGGCGGCTTGCGCGTCGCCGATTCCGAACAGCCGTCGCGGCGCTTCGTGTTCGGCACGCGCCGGCGCCTTCGCGACGCGTATCAGGCGGCCGCGGCGGCGCAGCGCAGCGCGCGCGCACGCCGATTGCGGGAAGAAGGCGCGGAACTCGTCTGGCTCGACACAGGCGCCGACCCGCTGCCACCGCTCGTGCGATTCTTTCGGGCGCGCGGCACGCAACGCAGGGGCCTCCCGTGAAGCGCGCACTCGCGGCAGCGATCGTCGCGCTCGCTTGCAGCGGCGAACCGGTCCCTGCTCCGCCGCGTGCGCCGGTGACACCCCAGGCTGCCGTGGTGATCGAGCCGCCGCGGCTGCGCGTCGGCGACGTCGCGGCAATCGACTTGGTGGTCGCGACTCCGGCCGGATACCGCGTGCATCCGGTGAAGCCACCGTCTTCGGTGCCAGGCCTCTGGTTGCTCGACGCCACCGCGCTGCCCGCCGAAAGCGGCGACGGGCGGCAGTTGCAGCGCACGCGCATCCGGGTGCGTGCGCGCGAAACCGGTTCCTTCGAGTGGCCGGCCTTGCACGTCGAGATCGAGGACGCGCGTGGCGTGCGTTCGGAGCTCGTCACCGCGGCGCGGCCGATCGAAATCGTGTCCGTGTTGCCGAGCTTCCCCGAGCGCGTCGAACCTTTCTCGTACCGGATGCCAGCGGCGGGCGACGACGCGACCGGATCGCTGTGGGCTGCCGCTGCGGGTTCGCTCGGCACGCTCGCGCTGCTCTCGCTCTTCGCGATCGCTCGCCGCACGCGCCAACGCGCGCGCGCACGCAGAAGCGAGGCCGCCCGCATCGCCGTGTCGGAGCCGTGGGTCGAGGCGCTCGCCGCCCTTGCCGCTGCACGCACCAACACCGACGCGAACTGGCGTCATGCCGGCGGCCTGGGTGCCCGCGCGCTGCGGCGCTACCTGGCGCGTCGTTTCGGCGTGGCGGCGGAGTCGCTGACCACCGAAGAAATGTCGGCGATCGCGAAGCCCTTCGGCGTCAGCTCGCGCTGGCCCAGCGCGCTCGAATGCCTGCACGACTTCGACGCCGAGCGCTTCCGCGCGCAAAGCGATGCCAGCGCCGCCGCACAGGTGTGCGCAGCACTCGACGCGGCGCAACGTTTCATCGAGGCGTCGATCCCACTGGAGCGGCGATGACGAGCGGGCTGGCAGCATGGTTCGGCATCGACGCGTTCGAGCGACCAGCGCTGCTCGTCGCGGCGCTGCTGGCCGCGCTCGTCGCAACTTTCCTCGCGGCGCGGCGCGAGGCGCCTGCGCTGCCGTGGTCCGCGTGGCCCGAGCTGGATGCCGCGGGCGCGCGACGCCGCGACGTCGGCCGCATTGCGACGATGGCCGGGCGTGCGCTTGCGTTGGTGCTGCTCGGCGTCGCAATTGCGGGTCCCGTGCGCCAGCACCGCGCGCCACCACCACCCGGCGAAGGACTCGATCTCGTGCTGGTGCTCGACACGTCGGAAAGCATGCAGGCGCTCGACGCCGAGGTCGCCGGCACCTGGCGCACACGCCTCGAGCTGGCGCGTGCAGTGGTGGCGCGCTTCGCTTCGCTACGCATCGCGCAAGGCGATCGCGTCGGGCTCGTGGTTTTCGGCGAAACCGCCTTCACGCTCTGTCCGCTGTCGAGCGACGGCCGCCTGCTCGGCGCGGCACTCGATCGCGTCACGCCCGGCATGGCCGGCAGCGCCACCGCGGTCGGCGATGCGCTCGCGCTGGCGGTGAAACGCGCACAGCCCCAGCCGGAGAGCGCGATGACAATCGCACCCGTAGCGGGCCGGCTCGTCGTGCTGCTGACTGATGGCCGCAGCAACGCCGGTGCGATTCCCGTCGACGTCGCGGCCAGTCTCGCCCGTGCGCGCGGCGTGCGCGTACACACCGTCGGCATCGGCGGCGCGGGCGACGTGGCGATGGAACGCGCCGAAGCTGCCGGCGGCCGGGGCCTGCGCTTCGAGCGCCACGACCTCGATCGCGAAACGCTCACCGCAATCGCGGCGACGACCGGCGGGCTCTTCTTCGCGGCGCGGGGCAGCGCCGACCTGGATGTGGTGTACACCGCGATCGACGCGCAGGAGCGCGTGCCGCGCCGCTCACCGCCACGTGAGCACCATACGACGCATCCCGAGCCGTTCCTCGCAGGCGCGGCGCTGCTGATGGCGATCGAAGCGGCGGCCGCGCGGGGCATCGCGAGGCGCATCCCGTGACGCCGCACCTCGCGCACCCGGAGTGGACGTTGCCGGTCGCCAGCGCGGTCGTCGCGATCGCCGCGATCGTGGTGCTCTCATTCGCCGTCGCGCGACGACGCGCACGACGGCTGCTCGGTTCACCGCATTGGGTTCCGCGCGCGCAGTTGCTGCGCGACCTCGCGCTCGTCGCTGCGCTCGCGGCCGCGGGCCTCGCATTGCTCGGCCCGCACGCCGGCATGCGCAGCGTGCGGGTGTCGGGCTCGGGCGTCGACGTGGTGCTGCTGCTCGACGTCTCGCGCAGCATGGACGCCACCGACGTAGCTCCGTCGCGACTGCACCGTGCACGCGCGCTGGCAAGTCGCGTGCTCGCGAAGCTCGGCCCCGACGATCGCGCCGCGCTCGCAGCCTTCGCCGGGCGCGGCGTGCTGCTGACACCACTCACGCCGGATCTCGATGCGCTGGACGAGATGCTGGCGTCGTTCGACAGCGAATTGATTCAACCGAGTGGCTCCGACCTCGGCGCGGGCGTCGCCGCTGCAGCGGCCGCCTTCGAAGCCGCCAGCGGGCGACCGCGCGTGTTGCTCGCACTCACCGACGGCGAAGATCCCGACGCGCGCGCGAATCTGGGAGCGAACGCCGCACAGCGCGCGGGCGCGCGTGTGGTGGGCGTAGCGCTCGGCAGCGACGCCGGTGCGGGCGTACCCGACGGCACCACGACGCTGCAGGACGCACGGGGTCGCACCGTGGTGTCGCATCGCGACGCCCTGCGGCTCGCCACGCTCGCGGCCGCGACCGACGGCGCCTCGTTCACAGGCGATCGCTGGGGCGACGTGGGGGAGGACGCGCTGCTCGGCGCGCTGCGCCGCGACGCCGCGCGCGGACCGGGTGAAACGTCCGTGCGTCGCGTGCCGGCAGCGCGCGTCGCTCCGCTCGCGGCGCTGGCATTCGCGCTGCTGCTGGTCGAGTGGATTGGGGGGCCGCAGACGCTGCTCGCCTCGTTGCGGAGGCGGCGTCGCAGCGCGGTGGCGGCGGGCGTCGCAGCGCTGTCGCTCGCGGCTGCCAGCATCGCAGCCGAGGGCGACACGATCGCGCGACTCGAAGCCCTGCTGCGCGAGCGACCGGGCGACGCGCGGCTGCTCGTCGCACTCGGTGTCGCGCGCGCGGAGCAGGGTCGCGAGGAGGATGCCGCCTTCGCGTTGCGCGCCGCCGCGATCGGCGCACCGGATCCACGCGACGCGGCCGTTGCATACTACGATCTCGGCGTGCTCGAAGTGCAGCGCAAGCGCTACGAAGCCGCGCGCGACGCGTTCCTGGATGCGCTCGCGCTCGCGCCCGAAGATCGCGAAGCGCGCTTCAACCTCGAATGGTCGCTGCGCGCGCTCGCCGAAGCGCCGCCGGAGCCCGAGCAGCGTCGCGCCGACGAGGCAGCACGGCAGACCGGCGAGCGGCCGGAACCGAAGCGGCCCGATCCGAGCCAGCCGCCCGGTGCGCGCAAAGGCGATGGGCCATCGCCGCCGTCCGAGCTTCCGAGTCCTTCGGCCGCTAACGGAGCCGAGCCGGGCCGAGGCTTCGCACCGGAGTTGTCGCCCGATCGCGCGCAGCAATGGCTCGACGCGGTGACGGACGATCCTGGCCGCGCGCTGCGTGCCGCCGCGCGCGACGCTTCGAACCCGCACGTCTCGCGCTCGGAGGCCGCCCGCTGGTGACGTTTCGCTGCGTCACACTCGCCGCCGTGTCGCTGCTCGTGGCGCGTGCTGCTGGTGCGGAACCGCCGTGCCGCGCGCGCGTGCTGGTAGAGCCGGATGCAGCATTCGTCGGGGAGCAGATCCTCTATCGACTGCAGATCTTCCGGCACATCGATGTCTCGTCGGTGCGCTTCGCGCGCGATCTCAGCTTTCCGTCGTTCCGCGCCGAGTGGTTGCCCGGTCAGTCGCCGGACCCGGCAATCGCGGATGTCGGTGATCACGCGTCGATCTTCGAGGAGCGGCGCGCGCTGTTCCCGGCGCGCGCGGGTGAACTCGCGATTCCCGCGGCGCGCCTCGAATGTGTGAGCGCGACGCAGACAATCGAGGTCGATGTTCCGGCCGCGCGCGTTCGGGTGCGCGAGCTGCCCGACGCCGAGCGACCGCCGGGATTTCGCGGCGTGGTGGGCCGCGTCGACGTGCAGGCGCATCTGTCGAGCGAGCGCGTCGCGCTCGGCCAATCGCTGGCGTTGGCGATCACCGTGCGCGGTGCGGCGAACGCGTGGGACGCCGCCGACCCGTTCGATCCCGCGCGCGATCTCGCGGGCGTCGACGTCTACGCGCATCCGCCGACGACCGAACGCGAGACCGGTCGCCACCTCGAAGTGCGGCGCGCGTTCTCCTTCGATCTCGTGCCTCGATCCATCGGCCACTTCGAAGTTCCCGCCTTGCGCGTGCCGTACTTCGATCCGGAGCGCGAGCGCTACGAGATTGCCGAGACCGCAGCGCTGCCCTTCACGGTCGAAGCCGCGGCGAGCGACGCGGCGCAACCCGTTGCGCCGGCTGCAACGGCGCGTCCACACAGCGAGGGACCGCGCGGCAACTTCGGCGCTGCCGTCATCATCGCGCTGGTCGTTGCGTCAATGTGCGGGGTTGCCGTCGCGACGCTGCGGCGGCGTGTGGGGCAGCGCGCGGCGCTTCGCGTGGCAGAGCCGCTGCTCGCCAACGCCGCGGCTGCGAGCGCTCGTGGCGATTCGCTCGCGACAGCACGAGCACTTGCCGCTGCGCTACGCGCAGCGCTCGAAACGCGCGTGCCCGGCGCGGGCGCGCTCGCGGCCGAGGAGATCGCAGCGCGCGACGAGGCGTCGCTGCGCGCGGTCGGCGAGGCGCTCGTGGAACTCGATCAGGTTCGCTTCGGTGCTGTGCCAGGTCGCGGCCGCTCGCTGGATATCCTCCAGGTGCGCGCGTTGATCGCTTCGCTCCGAGTGATCTAGATCAGCTGCGCCCCTCGCCCGGCGCCGTACCGGGCTTCGGCTCCATCCGTTCGAGGCGGCGCTCGATGTCCTCGAGACGGCGCAGGATCTCGCGCGTTCCGTCTTGCGGGCCGCGGCGCATCTCTTCGTCGAAGTCGCCGGCGCCCTTCTCGCCGTGGTCGGGACGCGTGAACGCGACCGGATCACCTTCCGGCGCGACGGCGATCGTCTCGGTCTTGCGCTGGCGCACGACTTCGAGCGCGAGCTTCTCGCCCGCGGGCACGCGCGCGACGGCCGCGATCAGGTCGAGGGGCTCGCCGATCGGCTCGCCACCGACGGTCGTCAGCACGTCGCCGACCTGGATCCCGGCCTGCGCCGCTGCGCGCCCCGCGACGACCCGTACGACGAGAACGCCGCGGTCGTCCGGCGCGTCGAAGAACTCGCGGAGTGCGTCGGTCATCGACTGCACCTCCATTCCGAGCCGGCCCCGATTCGGCCATCCCGCGTGCGGGCCCGCCGGATCCGCCTGCGATCCCGCCCCCACGAGCAACATCAACATCCCGCCAACCAACCCGCCGATCGCTCTCATGAATCCCCCTTTGCCAGCCCCCGCCAAAGCCGCCCTTCGACGCCCCACCCCACCCCCCAATTCGCCCCCGCAACAATTCGGGGACGTTCGTTGCGCGAGTTGCGTTGGGGACGTTCGTTGCGCGAGTTGCGTCGCGAAGTGAGCTGGTCGACGACGCGGAGACTCTCTGCGACGCAACTCACGCAACGAACGTCCCCTTCCGGAGGCAACGCAACTCACGCAACGAACGTCCCCAAGTCAACGGAGGGACTCGAGGTGGGACCAGTGTTCGGGGGTGTTGGCGTTGGCGAGGGCGGTGGAATCGGGGTCGGCGGTTTGGAGGTCGGCGCCCTCGAGGTAGCGAGCGTCGAGCTGCGCGACGACCTCGTGCAGCGCGAGCCGACCCGCTTCGAGTTGGGTGCGCGCACACGCGACCGCTCGCTCACGCGACCACAGCGCGCAGAGCGGCTCGATGTGAACGCCGCGGCGCGGCAGCACGACGTCCGCGACTGGCCACGCGACGAGCGCCAGCAGCAGCGCGGGCGTGAGCAGCGGCAGGTCCGTCGCGACGATGAGCACGCGCTCGGCGTGCGACGCTTCGAGCGCGGCGACGATCCCGCGCAGCGCACAGCGGGGACCCGGGGCGTCCTCGATGGGGCGCCCGACCGCGTCGGCCGGCGCCTCGCCGCCCACCAGCATCACGTCCTCGAACAGCGTCGCGAGCAGCCGGCTCGTGCGCGTCGCCGAAGCCACGCCGCCGAACGGGCGCTGCGCCTTGTCGGTCCCCATCCGGCTCGACGCTCCGCCGATCAGCACCGCTCCGGCGACGTTCGCGATCCGCCCGTCGCCGTTCAAAGTCCGGCGTCCGCCGCCGCGAGGAAATCCTCGTCGAGAACCTGCACCTGAACAATGGCTCCTGCGGGCAGCTCGGTCGCATCCGCGGGGAAGACCAGCAGACCCTGCGCGAGCGCCATCGAGCGCAGCACGCCGGAACTCTGGTTGCCGGTGCTGATCGCGACGACGCGGCCGTCGCGACGTTCTAGCCGCACGCGCACCAGGTGCAGCCGCCCCGCCGCCTTGCGCAGCGATTCCCCGAGCATCGCCTCGAGGCGCGGCCGGAACCACGCCGCATGGCCCGCGAGCCTGCGCAGCGCCGGTCGCACGAACTCCTCGAAGGTGACCATCGCGGAGACCGGATTGCCGGGCAGGCCGAACACCAGCGGGCCGCAAGCCGATGACCCAAGAGGGCTTCGCGGGCCGAAGCGGCCGAACACCAACGGGAAACCCGGCTTGATCGTGACGCCCCAGAAGACGATCTCGCAGC
>CAYGWM010000038.1:0-19079 GCA_964353555.1 uncultured Spirochaetales bacterium | reverse complement strand
AACACCAACGGGAAACCCGGCTTGATCGTGACGCCCCAGAAGACGATCTCGCAGCCGAGTTTCGCGAGCACCGGGCGTACATAGTCGCGATCGCCGACCGACACGCCCGCCGAGGTGACGAGCACGTGCGCACCGAGTCCCGCGCGCACGAAGCGCTCCAGCTCATCCGGGTGATCGCGCGCGATGCCGAGATAAATCGGCTCGGCGCCGACCTCTCGACACTGCGCGGCGATCGAGTACGAGTTCGACGACACGATGCGACCGCCGGTGGGATCGCCGTCGGGTTCGATCAGCTCGTCGCCGCCCGACAGGATCGCGACGCGCGGGCGCTGATGGACGGCGACGTGGCTACGACCGAGCGATGCGAGCATGCCGAGCGCCGCGGGGCCGAGTCGCACGCCGGCATCGAGCACCGTCTCGCCGGCGCGCACGTCTTCGCCAGCGCAGCGCAGATTCTCTCCGGCCACCGCGGACGCTGCGAACCGCGCGCGCGCCCCGTCGCGCACGACGTCTTCCTGTCGCACGACGGCGTCGGCGCCCGGCGGAATCGGCGCGCCGGTAAAGATTCGCGCGACCTCCCCCGGCGCGAGCGTGCGATCCGGCGCGCCGCCTGCCGCCACCTCGAACGTAACCGGCAGCGCCACCGGCGCCGACGCGCTGACGCGGGCGAGATCGCCGCTGTGCACCGCGTAGCCGTCCATCGCCGAGACGTCGAACGGCGGCAGCGTGCGCCGCGAAACCACCGGCTCGGCGAGCACCCGGCCCTGGGCGTCGGCGGTCGCGCAGGTTTCGGATGGCAGCGGCAGCGCCGCGTCGAGGATCAGCCGCTGCGCTTCGGCAGCCGCGAGTTGGGTGCGCATCGCCGGCCATCGTAGCCCCGCGGCGTCGCGTCGCTTCAGCCCACCACCGCGCACGAAGGTGGCCGGTTGCGCGCGTACTGTTCGAGCACCCATGCCGCGGCTGGATGCGACGCGAATTGTCCGAGGAACGCTTCGATGCGCGCCGGCATCGGCTTCGGATGCTGCATGTCCGGGTGCTGCGGATCGACCAGGATCGCCAGCAGCGAGGCGCAGCACAGATCCGCGACGGAGAACGCATCGCCCACGAGATAGCCGTTCGGGCCGACCTCCTGAGCGACGAAGTCGAGCGCCTGGCGCGTGCGCGCGAAGGCCCGCTCGATCGCGGCGGCATCTGTCACGCCGTTGGCCTTCGCGATCACCGGCTTCAGCACCGGCAACGTCGCGCGGTAGAGCGCCCGCAGCGGTGCCGATTTGTGTGCCGCGAAATGCGCGCACAAGTAGTCGGGCTCTTCGAGCAGCACCGAGAAGACGGCGGTGCGCGCCGCGACGCCCACTTCGGCGTCGAAATCGCGCTGAATCGCCAGCGCGCGCGCGCGCAGCACCGGATCGGCGGGATAGAGCGGTCGCTCGGGAAAGCGCTCTTCGAGCGCGTCGAGAATCGCCGCCGAGCCCGCAATCACGCGGCCATCGAGACACAGCACCGGCGTCGCGTTCTGCCCGGAGAGCCGCTTGATCTGCGGGGCGTGCGGACCCGGCAGATAGGTCTCGCGGCGATGCGGCACGCGTTTCCAGTCGAGACCCCAGCGCGCTTTCTCGTTGTAGTGCGACGACGAGAACTGGTGCAACACGACCGCTTCGTCGACCGGTTTCGCCACGAGGACCTCCTTCGCGCCGGGTCACCGATGATGCTCGAAATCGAATCGTGCCGACACCGGCCCATGCAAGCGCTCCGGTCGACGCCCATGGCGCGTCCGGTTAGGCTGCCCAGTATTTAGGCAACCCAAGGACGCCAATGGCTTTCGACCTCCGCCGTGTGCTCGACGCGCTCTTCGACGGCGTCGTCGTGGTCGACGCCGACGGGCGCGTTGCGCGGCTCAACGCGGAGGCGTGCCGGATCCTCGAGACCTCCACCGAGGCGGTCGCGGGCCGCCCGATCGAGCAGATGGTCGGAGCCGGCGCCTTCGCCAAGGCGGTGCGCGCAGTACTCGCCGGGGGCAACGCCTGCATCGAGCACGAAGTGCGCGTGCCGCGACGCTTCCAGGGCGACCTGCTGGTGGATGCCGCCGTCGCGCCGCTCGCGATCGAAGCGGGGGGCGTCGATGGGGCGGTCGTCGAGCTGCGCGACCTGACGCTCGGCGCCGCGCTGCGCGAAGTCGAGCGCGAGCGCGCGGGCGTCGCCGCGCTCGGCCAGATCGCATCGGGCATCGCGCACGAAGTCCGCAATCCACTCGGCGGAATTCGCGGTGCCGCCGAGTTGCTCGAGAAGCGCGCCGCGAGCGATCGCGACCGCGCCGCCGCACATCTGATCGTGCGCGAGGTCGATCGCATCGCCGCGCTGCTCGATGATTTCCTGTTCTTCGGTCGCGCCGGCGAGATCCGACTCGCCGCGGTGAACCTGCACCGCGTGCTCGATGACGTGCTCGACGTACTCGCGGTCGATCCGCTCGGCGCGCGCGGCAAGGTCGAGCGTCACTTCGACCCGTCGATCCCCGAGTTGCTCGCCGACGGCGATCGCCTGATGCAGGTGTTCCTGAACCTCGGCCGCAATGCGCTCGAAGCGATCCCCTCGCAAGACGGGAAGCTCGTCATCACCACGCGCCTGCGCCTCGATCGCCGCATCGACATCGGCAACGGCGAGCGCGTGCCAACCGTTGCGGTGGACTTCGAGGACAACGGCTGCGGCATTCCCGACGCAGTGCGCGATCGCATCGCGACGCCGTTCTTCACGACCAAGGCGCGCGGCACCGGTCTCGGCCTCGCGCTGGCGCGCCACTTCGTGACGCAACATGGTGGCGTTTTGCAAGTCGAGAGCCGCAGCGGTCACGGCACGCGCATCCGCGTGCTGTTGCCGCTGCGAAGAACGCCATGACCGACGCCAGCGCGCGCGTGCTCGTTGCCGACGACGAAGCCTCGATCCGCTTCGTGCTGCGCGAGGCGCTCGAAGAAGGCGGCCACGAAGTCGTCGACGTCGATTCGGGCGAGGCGGCGTGGTCGCTGCTGCCGGGCGGCGGCTTCGACATCGCATTCCTGGACATTCGGATGCCCGAGCCCACCGGCCTCGAGCTGCTCGATCGGCTGCGCGGCATGGGGTCCGAGACTGCGGTGGTGGTGATCACCGCGCAGAACACGCTCGAGAACGCCGTCGAGGCGATGAAGCGCGGTGCACTCGACTATCTGGTGAAGCCCTTTCCGGTGGCCGCGGTGATCGCGCTGGTCGAGAAGGCGCTGCGCACGCGCGCGCTCGAACGCGAAGTCCGCACGCTGCGGCGCGAGGTGCGCGGTCGCACGGGTGGCGGCGGCGATCGCCTCGTCGGCCGCAGCAACGCGATCCTCGACGTGTTCAAGACGATCGGTCGCGTCGCAGCGCGCGACGTCGCGGTGTTGATCACCGGCGAGAGCGGCACTGGCAAGGAGTTGGTGGCGCGCGCAATCCACCAGGCCTCGGCGCGCGCGGCGGGCGCCTTCGTCGCGGTGAACGCGGCCGCGATTCCGCGCGAGCTGCTCGAGAGCGAACTCTTCGGACACGAGAAGGGCGCCTTCACCGGCGCGATCGAGTCGCGACTGGGACGCTTCCGCGAGGCGTCGGGCGGCACGCTCTTCCTCGACGAGATCGGCGACATGCCGCTCGAAATGCAAGCCAAGCTGTTGCGCGTGTTGCAGAGCGACGAAGTGACCGCCGTCGGTGGCAAGCGCGCCGAGAAGGTGGATGTGCGCATCGTCGCCGCTACGCATCGAGACCTCGACCTGCACGTGCGCGACGGCCGCTTCCGCGAAGACCTGCTCTACCGGTTGCGCGTGGTGCCGATCGAGATCCCGCCGCTGCGCGAGCGCCCCGAGGACATCCCGGTGCTCGCCGAGCATTTCACCGCGCGCTACGCCGACGAGTTGGGGACACAGGCGCGCCTGCTCTCGGAACCCGCTCTCGATCAGATTTGCGCCTACGAGTGGCCGGGCAACGTGCGTGAGCTGGAGAACGCGATCAAACGCGCGTTGGTGCTGGCGAGCCACGACGTGCTCACGCCCGACGACTTCGCGTTCCTGCGCGGCGCGCCGCCGCCGCTGGCCGAGGCCGGTGGCTCGCTCGAGGATCTCGTGCGCGGCGAAGTCGAGTCGATGCTGCGCGGCGCCGCTCCGCGCGACCTGCATCCGCGCATCCTCGAGCGCACCGAGCGGCCGCTGCTCGAAGCAGTGCTCGCGCACACCGGCGGCAACCAACTGCGCGCGGCGGCGCTGCTCGGCATCAACCGCAATACGCTGCGCAAGAAGCTGACCGAACTGGGCATCGACATCCCGGAGCGGCCTTGAGGGCAAGCGCCATCGCAGTGCGCGGCCTCTACGTGCTGTGCGACGACGACCCGCGCTGGCCACACGATCCGGTGGAACAAGCGCAGGCCGCGCTGGCAGGCGGTGCGCGCATCGTGCAAGTGCGGGCGAAGCACGCGACGGATCGACAGGCGCTCGCGTGGGCGGCATCGATCCGCGCGCTCGCGACCGCGCACGGGGCGCTCTTCTTCGTGAACGACCGCTTCGACCTCGCACTCGCGGCGGGCGCGGACGGTGTGCACCTCGGCCAGCACGATCTGCCGCCCGCGCGCGTTCCGGCAAGTGCACGCGTGCAGCTGCTCGTCGGTCGCTCGACGCACACGCTCGAACAGGCACGCGTCGCGTGTGGCGAGTCGGTCGACTACGTGGCGTTCGGGCCGCTCTACGGCACCACTTCGAAGCACTCGGAGTACGAGGCGCGCGGCCTCGACGCGCTCGCGGAGGTGGTGCGGATCGTCGCGCCGCGACCGGTCGTCGCGATCGGCGGCATCGACGCAGCGCGCGCCGCCGACGTGCTGCGCGCGGGCGCGGCATCGATCTGTGTGATCTCGGCGGTCGCTGGCGCGAGCGACCCCGAGGCAGCGGCGCGAACACTCTCGGGCGTCGCCGCAGCGTGCGGCGCATGAGCGACCTCGGGCTGCGCTGCGTCTCGGCGTTCGGCGTGGTCGCAATGATCGCGATCGCGTGGGCCGTCTCGGCGGATCGCCGCCGGATGCCGTGGCGCACCGTGCTCTTCGGTCTCGGCATCCAGCTCGCGTTGGCGCTGTTGCTGCTCGAGACGGCCGCGGGCAGCGCGTTCTTTGCGGGTGCCAGCGCGGCGGTCGGCGCCCTCACGCACTACACCAACGTCGGCGCGCGCTTCGTGTTCGGCCCGCTGATGGATTCCGGCTTCGCGATCGTCACGCAGGTGCTGCCGGTGATCGTGTTCATGGGCAGCCTGTTCTCGGTGCTCTTCCATCTCGGTCTGATCCAGCGCGTGGTGGCGGCGATCGCGTGGGGAATGCGGCGCACGATGGGCACGTCGGGCGCCGAAAGTCTGGCGGCGGCGGCGAACATCTTCGTCGGGATGGTCGAAGCGCCACTGCTGGTGCGGCCCTACATCGAGCGCATGACGCGCTCGGAGTTGTTCGCGGTGATGACGACCGGCATGGCGACGGTCGCGGGCTCGGTGATGGTGGCCTACGCAGGAATGCTCGGCGCCGACTACGCGGGCCATCTGCTGACGGCCAGCTTTCTGGCGGCACCGGGCGGCTTGCTGCTCGCGAAGGTGATGGTGCCCGAGACCGGGACACCGCTCACCGCGGGCAGCAGCGGCGCGGAGATCGAGGACGGCGCCGCGAACGTGTTCGACGCGGCGGCGAATGGCGCGATCGCGGGGCTGCGCCTTGCCGGCTACGTCGGCGCGATGCTGATCGCGTTCGTCGCGCTGGTCGCGCTCGCGAACGACGCGCTCGGCGGACTCGGCAACCTCGTCGGGATCGAGGGACTGAGCTTCCAGCGCGTGCTCGGGATTGCGTTCGCGCCGCTGGCGTGGCTGATGGGCGTTCCCGAAGCCGACGTGACGAAGGTCGGTTCGCTGCTTGGCGTGAAGACGGTACTGAACGAGTTCATCGCATATCAGCAACTGGCGGTGCTGGTGAAGGACGGTGAGATTTCGCGACGCGCGGCCGTGTTGGCGTCGTATGCGCTGTGCGGCTTCGCGAATTTCGGCTCGCTGGCGATCCTGCTCGGCGGACTCGGTGGGATGGCGCCGTCGCGGCGTGGCGAGATCGCGTCGATGGGACTGCGGTCGATCCTCGCGGGCACGCTCGCGACGCTGATGGCGGGGTGCTGGGCGGGCATTTTTCTTTGACGGGCGCGTCTACGCAGCAACGCGCGGGCGCTGCCGCATCGCTCGAGGCGGTGGATCGGCTGATTCTCGCGTACCTGGCGGGACTCGCCGTCCTCACGCTCGCGTACCACCCGCGGCCGTGGCTGCTGCTGGCGCCGATCGCCGCGGTTGCGATCGCGCTCGTGGCAACCGCGCGCTCCCATCCGCACTCGCGGCTCGGGCGCTGGGCGCACGACTTCTTCCCGATCGCGGGCGTGCTGGCGACCTTCAATCTCTCCGGACCGGTGATCGCCGTCACCAACATGACCCGCTGGGACGAAGCCTTCGTCGCGTGGGATCGCGCGCTCTTCGGCGCGCTTCCCGCGCTGTGGCTCGGCATGCTCGGCCGCCCGGCGTGGCTCACCGACTTATCCTCGATCGTGTACTTCAGCTACTACCTGATCCCGATCGCGATGGGCGTCGCGCTGTACCGCGCCGATCGCCTGGCCGAGTTCGACGAGATGGTGTTCGCCGTGGTCGCGACGTTCCTGGTCTCGTTCATGTGTTACTTCGCGGCGCCCGCGTTCGGCCCGCGCGTCTCCACCGAAGCGGCCGCCGGCGTGCTCGGCGGTGGCCCGGCCAGCGAAGCGGTTCGCTGGTTCATCACGACGTTCGAAGGAAACGAACTCGACGCGTTCCCGAGCGGGCACACGGCGCTGTCGTTGATCTTCCTCGCATTCGGCTGGCGGCTGTTCCCGCGCTGGCGCGTGCCGCTCGCGTTGCTGGTTGCGGGCATTCTCTTCTCGACGGTGTATCTCTCGCTGCACTACATCGTCGACGTGCTGGCTGGCGTAGCGCTCGCGCTCGCGATGCCGTTGCTGCTGCCGCCGCTGCGACGCCTTTCGGCGCGGCCCGTGCTCAGCGGCCGTCGCTGAACGCGCGCCAGCTCCCGCCGCTCCAGCCGATCCGTTCGAAGCGGCCCGCGCGATAGCGCAGCATGCGATCCGCGCTTCGCAGATGGCCAGGCGACACGAAGGATCCCGTTCGAAAGGTCGCGACGTTCCCGATCCGCCCCTGCCCGGGCCCGTAGTGGATATGCCCGTGCAACAGCACGTCGACGTCGCCCACCAGCGACAGGGCGCGCGCGGGCAGCTCCCGCCGCGCGAGGAAGCACTCGACCGCGCCCACGGCAGAGATGAGCCAACCCGGACCGAAGCGATACAGCGAGTGCAGCGCCGGCACGCGGCCGTAGACGAAGTTCTCGAGCCCGAGGACGCTGCGCCCGAGCCGATCGTAAGCTGCCCACGAAAGCGCGGAAGCCGAGAAGCGGTGGCCGTGCAACACGCGGACGCGTTCCCCGGTGGTGGTCTCGAAGTCGAGCATCCAGCGGTCGGGGCCGAGCGGCTGCGCCGCACTCGCGTGCGCGTCGTGGTTGCCTTCGAGATAGACGACGCTGCGTCCCTCGGCGCGCCAGCCTGCGACCAACTCCGCGAGCTGCGCCACGAGGTCCCGCTCGGCTGCGCGCTGCACGCGGCGATGTCCATCGACGACGTCGCCGTTCAGCACGATCAGCTCGGCGTCGCCGGCCGCCTCGGGAAGCCGCTCGAGCCACTCCGCGTGGTGACGCGAGCAGATCGACCAGCCGAGGTGGACGTCGGAGAACACGAGCGCGTTCCGGACGCCTTGCGGTGACGACATCGCGGAGCAGTAGCACAGCGAAGTGGCTGCGCGGTGGCAGGCGGCGGGACGGCGCCTGGGCGCGGCGCTACTTCGTCGTCGAGATCCCGCCGTCCACCGGAATCACCGCGCCGGTCACATACGCGCCCGCCTTCGACGCCAGGTAGATCGCGATGCCCGCCATGTCGCTCGCTTCGCCGATGCGGCCGAGCGGGCAGCTCTTCACGATCGCGTCGCCGAAGTTCCTCAGCGTCTCGGCCATCATCTTCGACTCGAAGGGACCGGGCGCGATCGCGTTGACGGTGATCGTCGGTGCCAGCTTGCGGGCGAGCACCCGCGTCAGGTGATGGACGGCGGCTTTGCTCGCGCTGTACGCGTAGGTGTCGAGCAGCGGCACGCTGAGGCCGTCGATCGAACCGACGTTGATCACGCGCGCGGGATCGCCCGGCCGGCTCGCCGCCTCGAGCTGCGGGAGCAGCATGCGCGTCAGGTCGAAGACGGCCTTCACGTTGAGCGCCATCACCTTGTCCCAGCCCGCTTCGGGATAGTCGGCGAGCGGCGCGCCCCAGTTGGCGCCGGCGTTGTTCACCAGGATGTGCAGCGCCGGCTCGCGCGCGGCGAGCGCATCCGCGAGCGCGCGCGTTCCGGCGTGCGACGCGAGGTCGCCCTGCAACGCGATGCAGGTGCCGAGCTTCGAGAGTTCCGCGGCGGCGCGGTCGCAGTCCTGCTGCTTGCGCGACGCGAGGTAGACCTTCGCGCCCGCCTCCACCAGACCCGACGCGATCATCAGGCCGATGCCGCGCGAGCCGCCGGTCACCAGCGCGACCTTGCCCGCCACCGAGAAGAGATCCGCGACGCTCATTGCTGTCCTGCTCCGTTCTGTGCTGCCGGGCCCCGCGGCACGATCGCTCCGCTGGCTTCCAGCCAGGCGCTCGTCACGACGGAGTTGCGATCGCGCCGCATCACCAGCGGCACGGCGATCGCCTCGTAGCCCGCATCCTGCGTTAGCTGCACGCTGCGCAGCGTCTCGTCGAGGCTCTTGTTCTCGCGCACGGCGGCCCCGACCTGCTGCCACAACTCCTTCAGGAACGACTGGAACTGACGCACGCCTTCGCGATCCGTGACGGCGCCGTGGCCCGGGATCACGCGGTCGTAGCCGTCCATCGCCAGCACACGGTCGAGCGTGCCGATCCACTGCTCGATGCTGCCGCCGGCTTCGAGATCGATGCGCGGGTAGCTGTGGTTGAACAGCAGATCGCCGAGATGGAGGACGCGATCTTCGACGAAGAGCGCGACCAGGTCGCCGCTGGTGTGGCCGCGACCGAGATAGCTGGCGCGCACGGTCTTCTTCCCCAACGCGATTTCGTAGGAGGTGTCGAAGGTCTCGTTGGGCAGCGTTCCGGCCGTTTCGCCCTTCCAGTAGTCGGCGTCGAACGCATCGAGCAGCTCGCGCGTGCGCAACGTCGAGACGACGCGCGTGCCGGCCGGGAAGCCCGGATTCCCGTGCGTGTGATCGCGGTGATAGTGCGTGTTCACCACGACGCCGACTTCGCGACCGGTGAGTCGCTCCGCCTCTTCGCGGATCCGCTCGCCCTGCATCCGAAACGTCATCGTGTCGACGATCACCGAGCCGCGCTCGGTGCGCAGCACGCCGACGTTGCCGCCGAGTCCGAACAGCACCGAGACGTCTTCACTGATGCGCTCCGAGCGGATCGTTGCGACTTGCTGATAGCCGTAGATCGCGCCGCCGGCTGCCACGAAGAGCAAGACCAGCAGCCCTCGAACGACGAGTTTCTTCATGCACCCCTCCGCGGCGGCGGAGTATATGCGCGCCCCAGGAAATGGGTTCTAGTGGATGCCCGGCGTCGAGACGATCGTCGCGGGGTCGATGCCGAGCAGGCGCCACGCGTGGTCCCAGAGTTGCTCGTCGGGCACTTCGAAGATCGCGTCGGTGGTGAGCGGCGCAACGACCCACGCGCCCTGCGTCAGTTCACCTTCGAGCTGGCCGGGCCCCCATCCCGCATAGCCGAGAAAGAGACGAAGCTGGGAAGGCATCGTCTCCGCGACGCGGCGCAGCGCATCGAGCGAACCGGCGAAGTAGAGGCCTTCCGCGAAGCGCGTCGACTCCGGCAGATCGGCGATGTCGCTACCGCCCGCGACGACCCAGCCGGTGTTGGGCTGCACCGGACCGCCCCAGTTCACCGGCCACTCGGGATCGCCCTGCCACTCGACGTCGAGCGTCTCGCAGAGGTCGGCCGCGGAGAGATCGGTCCTGCGGTTCAGCACGAGACCCACGGTGCCGTCGGCGTCGTGGTGAACCAGCAGCACGACGGTGCGCCGGAACTTCGGATCGCCGAGATCGGGCAGCGCGATCAGCAGCGAGGGCGCAAGCGACGAAGGCATCGGGCCAAGGTAGCCGCGGGGTAGAGGCATCGCCCGCTGCGCGGCGAAGACCGATACCCTCGCGCGCACCGTGCAGCGCTTCCCTGCTTTCGCCCGCGCGCTCGTCATCGCGAGCGGCATTCCGCTCGTGGTACTCGCCGCGAACGTCGCGCTCGCGACGCTCGCACTCACGCCTGCGGACGCGCTCGCGCTCGATGCGCTCGCGTCTGCCGCTTCGCTCGCACTCTTCGCAGTGGCGGCTGCCACGCTCGGCCGCGAACCGATCGCGCTGCGACTCGGTCTTTGCGCGGGACGCCTCTCGTACGCCCGCGCCGCGATCGGCGCACTCGGCGTGATCGCCCTCTCGCACGCAGCCGAAGGACTGCTCCAGTGGAGCGGCGCTACGAGTCCGGGGCTCGCGCGCTTCGACGAAGCACTCATCGGGCTCTCGTTTTCCCAGATCGGGCTCCCGCTGTTCGCGCTCGCGATCGGCTCGGCGTGCGGCGAGGAACTCTTCTTCCGCGGTCTATTGCAGCGCGGACTCGCGCCGGTGCTCGGCCGCAGTCTCGCGATCACGGTGGCCGCAGTGGCGTTCGGCGCGGCGCACGGCGACCTCGCGCACGCCGCCGCCGCGGCGCTGCTCGGGCTCTATCTCGGCGTGCTCGCGGACGCGGCGGATTCGATCCGGGCGTCGATCCTCGCCCACGCGGCGAACAACGCGGTGGCGCTGCTCGAGGTCACCACCGAGTTGCACATTCCTGAGGGAGCCGGGGTCACCCCGCTGGCGATCGTGGCGAGCCTGACGCTCGCCTGCGTCGCGCTCGGGAGCGTGCTGCATGCGATCCGTGTCGATGCTGTTCTTCAGTCACCTCCGGGGGCGGCCGATTGAAACGAGCGGACCAGGGTGCAGCGTGCGAGAGGAGCCGGGTATGGCGGATCGCTTCCGAGTGCTGCTCGTCGACGACGGTGAACTCGACGATGTGCGCGATTGCCTGCTCGCGATGGGGGCCGAGTTCGCCCACCTGCGCGGCGGCGCGGTGCCGGCGAAACTCGAGCCGCCGCGCGACGTGTTCATCACGTCCACCCGTCACGCCACACTGGCGCGCGCATGGCCGAAGCAGGATGCGAGTGGGCGTCCGGTGCGCATCGCGGTCGTCAGCGAAGACTCCGGGACGCTGCGCGCGACACTGCGACAGATGGGATTCACGTTCCTGGTGCGACGGCCGGTGCACCCGATCGCGCTGCGCCTGTTGCTGTTGCACGCGCTCTACCAAGGCCAGGAGCGGCGCTCGAAGCCTCGCGTTCCGCTCGGCTATCGCGTGTCGTTGAAGATCGGGATGCGGCGACGCGATGCGCTGCTCGTCGACCTCGGCGAGGAAAGCTGTCGCCTGCTCACGCAGGAGGCAATCCCCGAATCGTCGAAGGTGAGCGTGCAGGTCCCGAGTGAATTGTGCGGCGACGACGCGTTCACGCTGCCCGGACGCGTGGTGCGCTGTCAACCCGATCGCTCCTCGCCGGCGGACGGCAACTACGCGGTTGCGATCCAGTTCTCGCAACTCGGCGACTCCGCGCTGTCGCTGCTCGACGAAGCGCTCGCCGCGCATCAACTCGGCGCCGCGCCCGCGCGCGACCGTCGCGACGCTCAAACCTCCGCGCCCGCTGCGACCGCGGACGAGACGTCTCCTCCCGTGGTCCGGCGCGTCCCGGTGCGCGAGCGGGAAGTGCCGGCCGATCGGCGCCACCGCGCGCCGTCGAATGCGGCTCCGGCGGTTGTGTCGAGCGGCAGCGAGCGCCGTCGCAAGCGTCGCGGCCGCTATCCGAACCGCGTGGTCGCCGCGGCCGACGACGGCTCCTTGCACCGCGTGTTGATCGGGCGCGACCTCTCAGCGAGCGGCATGCGTGTCGACCGGCAGAAGGATCTCACCGTCGGCTCGAAGCTGCGCATCGCGCTCTACGACAGCACGCGCGAAACCCCGGTCGTCGTGGTGGCCACGGTGACGCGCGACGATGGCAAGAACGGCCTCGCGCTGACCTTCGAGAATCTCGCGCCCGACGCGGCCGCCCACCTCGAGCAGCTCGTCGCCTCGCTGCCGCCGGTCGAATGTCTGCAGGACGGCGAGACGGGCGCACTCGGCACGGTCGTCAGCGAGATCCTGGGTTAGCAGCCTGCCGGGCCGGGGCTGGCGCCGGGCACGCCGCTGGGCAAGAGTGCGGCCCCGTCGACACGAGGCTCGCGAAGCCTGAGGAACCCAATGGCCCGCTCCAAGAACAAGCAAAAGCGCGTCCGCCACGCGCGTGACGTCCGATTCAAGCGCCGCAAGGATCGCAAGAAGGCCGCGAAGACCGAGGTCCGCGAGCGCCGCTAGCCGCGATCGCGCGCTTTGCTGCGGCGATCGGCACTGCGGCGACTGCCCGCATCGGTGCGACACGCGCCGCTTTGACAGAACACCGACTGCAGTACCTGCGCCGCGATCTGGGAGGCGCTGCGTCCGCGCTTGCCGCGGTTCACCACCAGCGTCGCGATCGCGATCGTCGGGTTGTCCGCGGGCGCGATGCCGATGAACCATTCGTAGTGACCATCGGGATT
Source organism: uncultured Spirochaetales bacterium (assembly GCA_964353555.1). Taxonomy (GTDB): domain Bacteria; phylum Myxococcota_A; class UBA9160; order UBA9160; family PR03; genus PR03. The sequence goes on along the minus strand of CAYGWM010000038.1, from coordinate 6,280 downwards.
CAGGCCGTTCAGGCTGCCCGTCTTGCCCGCGACCGCGATCGGACCGAGCAGCAGGCTTCCGTCGCGCGCGTGGAACGCGCGCCGCGCCGTCCCGCGCATCGTGGTCTGCACCATCATCGAGCGCAGCGCGCTGGTGACCGCTCCCGAGAGCGCCGGGCGCGGGGCCAGCGCCGACGGAACGCGAAGCTCGGTGCCGTTCGCGTCGCGCACGCGCGCGATCCAGTGCGGCGTGACGACCTGCCCGTCGACCAGGGTCGCCGCCAGGCGCGCCGCTGAGAGCGGCGAGATGCGTGAGCCCGCGAGGCCCGAACCGAGCTTGCCGAGTTCGAGGCGATCGCGGACGGGATCCACCTCACCCGCTTGATGACCGGCCGCCGGCGATTCGAGCAGGCCGAGCACATCCATCTGATCGATCACCGCGAGGCTGCCCAGTTCGTGCACCGCGAGTTGCGCGAAGCACTGGTTGTTCGAGGTGGCCAACGCATCGACGAAGCTCGCCGTGTGGCCACGCCGCGTCGGCGGGTCGAGCAGTTGCTGCGTGAGATAATACGGAGAGCCGGTGAAACGACACGGTCGCTGCGCGGCCGCAGGCGAGCGGCTCAGCACCGCGGAGGCCGTCACCACCTTCATCAGCGACGCCGTCGGGTAGGCGCGCGTCGCGGGAAATTCGCGCGGCTCGGTCGACGCATACGTGAGGATGCGGCCGTCGGCGGGGTCCATCACGATCACGTGCGCGAGATCGACGTCGCGCAGCATGCCGACGACGCGCTCGGTCAGTACCGGGTCGAGCGTGTACTCGATCTCGACCGGAGAGCGCACGCCGTCGGTGCCAGGCGCCACTTCGGTGCGCTCGACGACCCGATCGCGTGGCGCTTCCGCCAATACCGCGGGCCAGGCCGGCGAACCATCGGCGCTGCTCCGAGCGGACGGCGGCAGCGTGGCGAGGATTCCGGCGGGAACCATCGGAGCCGGCGCCACTTGTATCGGCGGGGCCGGCACCTGCCGGCGGCTGGCGCCGGGTCGCTTCGACTCGAAGCGCGCCAGCTGGATCGGCGAGTCCGCGGCGCCCGATGCCACGGCAGGCAGCGCAGGCTCGGGCGCATTCGGCACCGGACCCGCGCCCGTTCCGTACACCAACCAGACACCAGCGCCGAAGCCTGCGCAGAGCACCGTCGCAGCGATCGCGCGCCGCCGGAGACGCTCCCGGCGGCGCCGCCGTGCGAGCAACGACCGATATCCACCTCGTGCCACGGAAATCCCCCCGGTGTGCTCGATCTCGACGGACGCATGAGACTCTTCGTCCATGCGCGCCGTCTGCTGTTGCCGCGCCGCGGCCGGGGGGCCACGCGAATCACGGCGGACTTGCGTCCGTTAGATCGCTATCACTTCCTGAACCTCGGGAATGGCTTCCCGGAGGCGTGTCTCGATGCCCATCTTCAGGGTCGCCGTCGAACTCGGGCAGCCGCTGCACGAGCCTTGCATGTACAGCTCGACGACCCCATCGCGGAAGCTGGCGAAGAGTACGTCGCCGCCATCGCGGGCGACGAGGGGGCGGATCTCTTCGTCGAGCACGCGCCGAATGCGCGTCGCGATCTCATCGGTCTGCAACGCATCCGCACTTTCGTAGGCGGGGCCGAGCGGGGGCTCACCACTGGCCGCGAAATCCTTGATCTCGTCGACGAGCGACTGCGCGAGCGCGGGCCAATCGCTGCCCGGCTGCTTGGTCACCGTTACGAAGTTCGCTGCGAAGAATACGCCGGTGACGCCCTCGATCGCGAACAGGCGCGCTGCGAGCGGCGACACCTCGGCCGCAACGGGTGTCTCGAAGTGCGCGCTCTGCCCGCCCTCCAGCAGCATCGACGACAGCACCCACTTCACGCTGTTGGGATTCGGGGTGCGTTCGGCGCGCATGTGGAAATCGAGAAGGTCCAAGCGCATCTCCGCGAGTAGAACGTCAGCTTAGGACGAGGGTCCTCTGGCGCCAAGCTGGAATTACGAAGTGCCACCCGTGCGGAGCACCACGAAGATCGCCATCGAGTAGATCAGGAAGAACATCATCGCGACGAGAATGCACACGAAGGCCGCGCGCCCGGTGTCGATGCGCAACGCCTGCCGCACGCCGACCAACAGGGCGCCGAACAGCAGCGCGTAGGTGACGAGCAAGACCGCCCCACGGAACCACTCGTTCGGAACGAGAATCAGTGCAACGAGAATCAGCGGCGCCATCGCGAAACCGACCACGCGCAGCACCCGCCCGAACTCCCCGGGACTCTTCAGCAGGTTGCCCACCGTCCAGACCAGGAACGCGGCGAGGGGCCAGAACGCGAACACGCTCAGCGCGCCGAAGACCGCCGCACCCGACGTCGTGGCGGAGAAGACGCCGATCGCGCGCGCCACCGCAGCAGCGGCTGCTACGCCAGCTGCCTGCGCCAACGCGCCCGGATCGCTCGCGACTTCTTCATAGACCGACCCATCGAGCCGGAGCGCGCCGACGAAGCGCTCCGCGAAGGAGCGCGCCGCCGCCGCGGTCGCCCCGTCATTCGCCACCTGCTGGCTTCCCGCCTCGCTCATCGCTCGGGTCTCCAAGTGGAGATCGATCGGAATCGACGGGGGATTCGGCCATCCGCCCGGTTCTGTCAACCCCCGTCGCCAGCCAGCGGACTGGACTCGACGCATCAGGCGATCCGTCGAGTTGGTGCCGGGCTCGTCTCGTCAAGTCATTGGACCGAAGAGCTGCACTTCCACGTCGTCGAGGCTGCAGACCCGATGGCCACGCGCGCGGGCGAGTTCGTGCTCGCGCGGACCGTTATAGCCCCACGCCGAGAGCGCGCAGCGCACGCCGAGCGCGGCCACCGCATCGAGGTGGTTCACCTTGTCGTCGACGAAGGTCATGTCCGCATACGCGATGCCGCAGTGGCGCGCGAGATGTTCGTGGTGCGCGACCTTCGTGACGCCCGCCTCCTTGTCGAGCACCAGGTCCTCGGGAAACAGATCGGCGACGCCGTACTCGCGCAGCAGCACGCGCACCGAGCGGCGGTCCTTCGCGGTCGCAATCGCGTACCGACACGCGCCCGCGCGCCGACGCAGCGTCGCGAGAAAGCGCGGGTATGGCCGCAATAGCGCGAGCCAGCCGGCGGGATCGGAGCGCGAGAAGGCCGTGCGCACCTGGTAGAAGCGCTCGTGGAACGCGCGCAACCAGCGCACATCCTGAGCGGCGTAGTACGCGTCGTACGCGGCCTGATCCGGCAACGCGACACCCGCCTCGATCGCCGCGAGCGCCACCGCGAAGTCCTCCGCGCGATTGCCGAGCGGCATGATCTCGAGGAACGCGGAGTAGAGCGCGTCATCGTCGCGGCCGCGCAGCGACGAGTCTCCTCGTTCTTCGAGGTAGGTGCGCCGCGCGACGACGAAGGCCTCGCGGCCGGAGTCGGAGATCACGCCGTCGAAGTCGAGGACGAGGAGTTTCATCGGCGAGATTGGAGCACGATCGGGGCGTCATGACACGCATCCGTTCGGGATCGCCGCTTGCGACGCTACGCTGCCTCGCGGTGACCTGGAAGCCCGAACTCGAAGAACTGGCCAAGCGCGCCGAACTCGCCAAGGCGATGGGCGGCGAAGAACGCGTGGCACGGGCGCGCGACGCGGGGCGACTCACGGTGCGCGAGCGCATCGAGCGGCTGCTCGACCCCGGATCCTTCCACGAAACGGGCGTACTGGCAGGCCGCGCGGAGTACGACGATGCGGGTACCCTCAAAGCCTTCACGCCGTCGAACTTCGTGTGCGGACGCGGCCGCATCGAAGGGCGCGCGGTCGTCGTCGGCGGCGACGATTTCACCGTGCGCGGCGGCGCTGCCGACGGCGCGATCGGCAACAAGATGGGATGGGCCGAGAGGGCCGCGCGCGACTTGCGGCTGCCGCTGGTGCGGCTCGTCGATGGCACCGGCGGCGGCGGCTCGGTGAAGACGAACGCCACGTTGCGTCGCTCGTACGTGCCGTACATCCCGGATTGGGACGTGTCGGTGGAATTGCTGTCGACGGTGCCGGTCGTGGCGGCGGCGCTCGGGCCGGTCGCGGGACTCGGCGCAGCGCGCGTCGCGGCATCTCACTTTTCGGTGATGGCGCGCGGCACGTCGCAGGTCTTCGTCGCGGGACCGCCGGTGGTGCGGCGCGCGCTCGGCCGCGAAGTGACCAAGGACGAACTCGGCGGCGCGCACATCCACGCGCGCGGCAGCGGCGCGGTGGACAACGAGGCAAGCGACGAGGACGACGCGCTCGCGCAGATCCGCCGCTTCCTGTCGTATCTGCCGAACTCGGTCTGGGAGATGCCGCCACGCAGCGCGCCGACCGATGATCCCGAGCGCCGCGACGACGCGCTGCTGCACGCGATCCCGCGCGAGCGCCGCAAGCCGCACGACGCGCGCCGGCTCGTTGCGCTGGTGCTCGACGAAGGCTCGGTATTCGAGATCGGCCGCTACTACGGGCGGCCACTGCTGACCGCGCTCGCGCGGCTCGACGGCATTCCGGTCGGCGTGCTCGCGAACGACCCACGCCAGCGCGGCGGTGCGATGGACGCCGACGCGGCGCAGAAGATGGTCCGCTTCGTCGACCTCTGCGACACCTTCCATCTGCCGGTGGTGAACTTCGTCGACAACCCGGGCTTCGAGATCGGCATCGAGTCGGAGAAGCGCGGCACGATCCGTCACGGCGTTCGCGCACTCACCGCGGTGTACCAGGCGACGGTGCCGTGGTGCTCGATCCTGATTCGGCGCGTGTTCGGCGTCGCCGGAGCGGGGCACGGCGCGCACCACCGGCTGAACCTGCGCTACGCGTGGCCGAGCGCCGAGTGGGGCTCGCTGCCGATCGAAGGCGGCGTCGAAGCCGCGTACCGCCGGCAGATCGAAGCCGCCGAAGATCCCGACGCGCTGCGCGCCGAACTCGAAGCGAAGCTGTCTTCGCTTCGATCGCCGCTGCTGACCGCGGAGGCGTTCGGCGTCGAAGAGATCATCGACCCGCGCGACACGCGACCGCTGCTCGTCGAGTGGGCGCGCCGCGCCTACGAACTGCTACCGAGCGCGCTCGGACCGAAGTCGCGCGGCACGCGGCCCTGACGAACGAGGAGACATCGCGATGAAAAATGCCGTGCTGGTGCTGTGGGCGGTCTGCATCGCTGCCTTCTTCCTGCCCGCCACGTCGTCGCTGGCGTTGCCCGGGCAGCGCTTGTTCTGGGGCCTGTTGATCGTGCACGCGATCGAGTGCGTCGTGTTCCTGCCGCGCCTGCGACGCGCGGGAGGGTCGCTCGCGCATCATCTGGTGCAGACGATGATCTTCGGAATGTTCCACGCGCGAAACGTCGGCGGCGCGGCGCCATCTTCGCAGCCGGGCTGATCGTCCGGTTGATGCGCAGCACGATTCTGTGGACGGCACTGCTCCTCGCTGTGTCAGCAGCGGCTGCCGGTTCCGCCCGCGCTCGCCCCTTCCAGATCGGGGAGGTGGAGGGAGTCGCGAACCTCGAGCTGAGCTACGGCTTGCTGACGCGGGTCGAAGGTCGCGATGCGGACCTCATCGCCATCGTGAACGGCGGCAGCGCCGCTTCGGCGAGTTCCGACGACGGGGATCTGAACTACGACACCGGGATCGTCTCGAACATGGTCCAGGCCAGCGGCGAGCTCGATCTGCGCTGGCGCTCACTCGGCTTGTATCTGCGCGGGATCGGGTTCTACGACTTCGAGACGGAGCTCACCGATCGCGAGCGCACCCCGCTCTCGAGCGGCGCCGAAGACTACGTCGGCACGCACTTCGAGCTTCGCGACTACCACCTCGACGCGCGCTTCCTGCTCGGTGGCATGCCCGTGAAGCTGCGCGTGGGAGATCAGGTGCTCAACTGGGGCGAGAGCACCTTCCTGCGCTTCGGCGTCCAGACCGTGAACCCGCTGGACCTCGTGGCGGCCCTGCGCCCGGCGAGTTCGGCCCGCGATCTCCAGATCCCGCAAGGCATGCTGTGGGCAGCCGCGAACGTGACCAAGGAGGTCGCGATCGAAGCCTTCTACCAATACGACTGGCAGGGGGTGCGCACGCCCCCCGTCGGCTGGTTCTTCTCCGACAACGACCTGATCGGCGCCGGCGGTCTCAACGCCGCGATGGCGGGCGAGGGTCGCTTCTCCGATCTGGGGACCGATCTCGACAGCGCCTTCCGGCTGCCGGCGGGAACGCTGGGCTTCGATCGGGATTTCATGCGGATCCCTGGGCACGGCAACCAGGAGCCGAACGATCAGGGACAGGG
>CAYGWM010000037.1:32920-34628 GCA_964353555.1 uncultured Spirochaetales bacterium | reverse complement strand
CGACCGCGCTCGTGCTCTCGGGCGGCGGCGCGCGCGGGGCCTATCAGGCGGGTGTGCTGCGGGGTTTGCTCGACCTCGGCCTGTTGCAGGGCGACTCGCGCGTGGACGCCGTGGTGGGAGCGAGCGCGGGCGCGCTCAACGGAGCGGCGCTGGCCGCATTCGTCGATCGGCCCGAGGAGGGTGTCGCCACGCTCGAGCGGCTGTGGTCGACGATCGAGCCGCAGCGGGTGTTTCGGACCGACGTGCGCTCGCTCGGCGGCATCGGAGCGCGCTGGGTACGGGATCTCTCCTTCGGTGGCGTGCTGCGCCACGTCGCACCGAAGTCACTGCTCGACACCGCGCCGCTGCGCGCGCTGCTCGCCGAGCACGTCCCCTTCGAGCGCATCGAAGCCAACGTCGAGTCGGGTGCGTTGCGCGCGCTCGCGATCCCGGCCACGAATCTCTATACAGCGGACGGCGTCTTCTTCGTGGACACGCGTGCCGACGTACCGCTGTGGCGGCGCGGGCGCTTCAGCGTCGAACGCACCCAGATCCGTGTCGAACACCTGATGGCGTCGAGCGCGATTCCCATATTCTTCCCATCGATAGAGATCGAGGGCCGCCATTTCGGCGACGGCTCGATCCGCAACACGGCGCCGCTCTCGCCGGCGATCCATCTCGGCGCGGAGCGCATCGTCGCAGTCGGCGTGCGGCGGGCAGGTCTTCCGGCCGAGAAGGCGGTCGCGGGGCGCCGGGCGCCGCCCACCATCGCACAGATCGCCGGCGCGCTGCTCGACGCGGTGATGCTCGACGCGATCGAGGTGGACGTCGAGCACAGCGATCGCGTGAACGCGAGCGTGCTCAGCTACGCGACCGGAGACCCGCGCAAGCCGTTTCGCTGGATCGACGTACTGTGGCTCTCGCCGTCGTGCGGCTTCGCAAAGATCGCCGCGGAACTCGCCGACCATATCCCGGCCGTCGTCCGCTATCTGATGCGCGGACTCGGTCCGGACGACGCGACTTCCGAGCTGACGAGCTATCTGCTCTTCGACGCCGTCTACTGCAGCCGCCTGATGGCGATCGGCCGCGCCGACGTGCAAGCGCGTCGCGACGAGATCCTGGCCTTCTTCGCACGGCCCCCCGCTGCGGAACGGCAGCGCGAGCTGGCTCCCGATCGCGGAGCTTGATTTGCACGCGCACCACGAACGCGCGATCGCGCACGCCACCACGCTGCTGCGCCGCGACCCCGAGGTCCGCGCTCTGCTGCTCGGCGGCTCGATCGCGCACGGCTTCGAGAGCCCGGCATCGGATGTCGACCTGCTGATCGTCGTCGCGGACGAGGACTACGACGTGCGCATGCGCGACGGTCGCGTGCAATGGTCGACGGCCGAGGCCTGCGAATGGCCGGGCGGCTACGTCGAGGGCAAGTACCTCTGCCCGCGCTTCCTCGCCGAGGTGGCGCACGCCGGCAGCGAGCCAGCGCGCTTTGCGTTCCAGCATGCGCGCGTGCTCTTCTCGGACGTCGGGGATCTCGCGGAAATACTGCGCGATGTCGTTCGCTATCCCGTCGAGCAGAAGGCCGACAGAATCCGCCGCTTCCACGCGCAATTCGAGGCCTGGCACTGGTACGGGCATGAAGCGTTGAAGCGCAACGACCGCTACCTGCTCGGCCTTGCGGTAGCGCGCACCGTACTCTTCGGCGGGCGCATGATCCTCGCCCACAACGAGC
>CAYGWM010000037.1:23118-32820 GCA_964353555.1 uncultured Spirochaetales bacterium | reverse complement strand
GCGGTAGCGCGCACCGTACTCTTCGGCGGGCGCATGATCCTCGCCCACAACGAGCGGCTCCATCCGTATCACAAATGGTTCCTGACCGTGCTCGAGCAGGCGCCGGCGCGGCCGCCGGACTTGATGGAGCGCATCGCGGCGCTGCACGACGAGCCATCGCAGACGACGCTGCTCGGCTTATGGGCGGCGGTCAAGAACTTCCGCAGCTGGGAAGGGGCCGACCAGCCCTGGGCGGTGCAGTTCATGCGAGACAGCGAACTCAACTGGCTGGGTGGCTCGACCCCGATCGACGACTTGTGAATCGGACTCGATCGCCTGTCGCGCATCCGACCCGGTCTGGCCGCGCGGGACCCACTACCCTCCGCTGCGTGCACCATCGGAGAGACGCCGATGCCTGACACCGGGCCGGAAGCAATCGACTTCGAGCCGTATCCGATGCAGGAATTGCAGCGGATCGCCGCGCCGCTGCGGCGACTGTTGAGCCCCGTCGGGATCGGCATGGAGCACGTGCCACGCGAAGGGGCGGTGCTGCTCACCGGCAATCACACCGTCTACGGCCTGATCGACATTCCGATGCTCGCGCTCGAACTCTACGATCAGACCGGCCGGCTGGTGCGCGGGCTCGGCGATCACAACCACTTTGCGCTGCCGATCTGGCGCGACGTGCTGCACCGACTCGGCGCGGTGCGCGGCACCCGCGAGAACTGCGCGCAGCTCTTCGCGCGCGGCGAGGCAGTGCTGGTGTTTCCCGGTGGCGGGCGCGAGGTGATGAAGCACAAACACGAGAAGTACAAGCTGATCTGGAAGGAGCGCGTGGGCTTTGCGCGACTCGCGATCGAGTACGGCGTGCCGATCGTCCCGTTCGCGTCGGTTGGCGTCGAGGACATGTTCGAGATCGTCGCCGACGCGGAGGACATCCTGCGCTCGCCGGTCGGAGAGCTATTGCGCGTGCTCGGCGTGACGGCGCAGCCCTGGTTCCGGCACGGCGAGATCCTGCCGCCGCTCGCGCGCGGCGCGGGACCGGCCGGTCTGCCGCGCATCGAGCGGCAGTACTTCCTATTCGGCGCGCCGATCGATGTGCAGCGCTTCGCCGGCCGTCACGAGGATCCCAAAGCCTGCCTCGCGCTGCGCCGCGAAGTGCAGGCCGCCGTTGAGACACAGATCGGCGATCTGCGCGCGGTGCAAGCGGCCGATCCGGAGCGCTATCCGATCCAGCGCCTGCTGCGCCGCATCGCAGCGCGACTGGGCGGCTGATCCGTCTCCAGCAAGCGCTCATCGAGCTTTCTTTGGCCAGCGCCCGCGCCTCGTCTTCCCGCGGACGCGTCTTTGCGGCATGTTTGCTCGCCATGAACAGTCTGCATGACGAGTCGAAAAGTCTCTTTTCGCAACGGTGGAAGCAGATCGCCGGCGCGCTGACGTTCGCCGCACTCGCGGCAGCTGGCCCAGCGGCGGGCGAGCAAACTGAAGCGTCCCTATTCGCGGTTTCCGGCGAACGGCTCTACGTGCGCCACTGCGCCGTCTGCCACGGAATCTCGGGCCGCGGGGACGGGCCATTCGGCGGCATCCTGCGCACGGCGCCCGCGGATCTCACCACGATTGCCGCGCGCAACGGCGGAAAATTCCCGGACGCCGAGATCGCGCGCTTCGTCGATGGCCAGTTCGTCCCGCCCGCGCACGGCACGCGGCAGATGCCGATCTGGGGTCGCTGGCTGGGCGAGCCGATCGCCAAGGGCGCCGAGGCCGACGAGGTCGCGCGCGGCGAGATCTTCGCGATTCTGGAGTACCTGAAGACGCTTCAGCGCCCGTTGCCGAAGGCGCCCTGACACCTCGTGGTTTGTCCGCGAGCCGCGCTCGCCTCGAGCCAGATCCTACGCGAATCTGCGTTGATCCTCAGTGCACCACGAGCACCGGCTTGCTGGTTTCGCCGATCACGCGATGCGAGAGTGATCCGAGTGCGGCGCCCGAGAAGGCGCCCAGGCCGCGGCTCCCCATCACGACGAGATCCGCCTTCTCGGCTGCGTCTGCGATCGCGCGCGTTGGCCGTTCCATCGCAACGTGGCTGGTGTAGGGGACGCCGGCGCTCTCGCAGATGCGGCCGCAGCGCTCGAGCTGTCGCAGCGCGTCCTTGCGCAGGTTCTCCTCCATCTTGCCGATGTCGAGCCCGAGACGCGTCGCGCCGGCGAACGCGCTGTCGAGCGGGAGCAAGCGGATCATTGCGGGATCGATGGCGTGGATCAGCGTGAGCCGACCGCCGGTCAGCTTCGCGATCGACGCGGCGAGCTCGACTGCGCGCAGCGACGGTCCCGATCCGTCCACTGCCACCACGATCGCGCGCGGCGGCGGTGGCAGTACGTGGGCAGGCGGCGCCACCCCGCCGGCGCGTTCCCGCTCCGTCTCACTCGACATCCCGCAGCGCAGCGAGCAATAGCGTTCGGATCCCTTTGCGGTGGGCAACTCGACGGCCGCCTCTTCCGGGACGTGCGCTCCGCAGACAGGGCACTTCAACATCATTGCGGTCTCCTTGCGTTGGCTTCGCTCGCGAGCGTCCGCTCGAGCTCGGCGACGCGCAAGCGGGTCGCGATTGCGACATCGCTCGAGAGCGAGAGGCTGTCGATTCCGGCCCGCACCAGCAACTCCGCGATCGCGGGGTGGTCGCTCGGGGCCTGGCCGCAGATGCCGATCTTGCGCCCGGCGCGGCGCGCGCCCGCGACCGCCATCTCGAGCGCGCGCACCACCGCGGGGTTCCGCTCGTCGAAGGCGCTGGCAAGGATGCCGGAGTCGCGGTCCACGCCGAGCACGAGCTGCGTCAAGTCGTTCGAGCCGATCGAGAAGCCGTCGAAGTACTTCGCGAACTCTTCGACCAGCAGCACGTTCGCGGGGATCTCGCACATCACGTAGATCTCGAGGCCGCGCTCGCCGCGCACGAGGCCGTGCTGGGCCATCTCCGCCTGCACGCGCACTGCCTCGTCGATGCTGCGGCAGAACGGGATCATCAAGATCACGTTCTCGAGTCCCATCTCCTCGCGCACCTTTTTGAGCGCGCGGCACTCGAGCGCGAAGCCCTCGCGATACGCCTCGTGCGCGTAGCGCGACGCGCCGCGGAAGCCGATCATCGGATTCTCCTCCTTGGGCTCGAAGAAGGAGCCGCCGAGGAGACCGGCGTATTCGTTGGTCTTGAAGTCGGAGAGCCTCACCACTACCGGCCGCGGGTGGAAGCCGGCTGCGATCCGCGCGACGCCCTCGGCGAGCTTCTCGACGAAGAAGGTGCCGCCATCGGGATAGCCGCGCGTACGGTCGGCGATCGCCCGCTGCGTCGCAGCGTCGGTGCGTTCGGGGTGGACGAGCGCCATCGGATGGATCCCGATGGCATTCATGATGATGAACTCCTCGCGCGCGAGGCCGACGCCGTCGACCGGCAGCGACGAGAGCGAGAATGCCTGCTCCGGGTCGCCGACGTTGATGAAGATCTTGGTGCGCGTTGCCGGCACGTCGCGCACGTCCACCTCGCTCCGCTCGAAGGCAACGAGGCCATCCATCACGATGCCGGTCTCGCCCTCCGCACACGAAACGGTGACAGGCTCGCCCGCTTGCAGCACGGTGGTCGCGTTGCCCGCGCCGACCACGCACGGAATGCCGAGCTCGCGACTCACGATGGCGGCATGACAGGTGCGTCCCCCGCGGTCGGTCACGATCGCGGACGCCAGCTTCATGATCGGTTCCCAGTCAGGGTCGGTCATGCCGGTGACCAGCACCGATCCGGCCTGGAACGACACCATCTGCGACGAATGGTCGAGCCGCGCGACCGGCCCGGCGCCGATCTGCGTCCCCACCGCGCGCCCGGTGACGCGCACCGCGGAGCGCTCCGCGAGCTTCCAGCTGACGAGCTTCGCGACGTCGCGGCGCGCGTGCGCCGTCTCGGGGCGCGCCTGCACGATGAAGAGCTTCCCGCTCGGCCCGTCCTTCGCCCACTCGATGTCCATCGGGCGGCGTTCGCCGGCGCGTTCGCTGTAGTGCTTCTCGATCGTCATCGCCTGGCGCGCGAGCTCCATGCTCTCCTCGCGCGAGAGCACGAACTGCTGCCGCAGCGACTCGGGCACCGTCACGTTGCGCACGCCCCGCGATCCCCCCTCGTCGTAGACCATCGCGATCTCCTTGGAGCCGAGGCGCCGGGAGATCTCGTTGCCGGTGGGCTTGAAGACGACGTACTCGTCCGGGTTGGTGACACCCTGGACGATGTTCTCGCCGAGCCCGTAGATCGCGGTGATCAATACCACCTGGTCGAAGCCGCTCTCGGTGTCGAGCGTGAAGAGCACGCCCGCGCCGGCCTGGTCCGAGCGCACCATCTTCTGCACGCCGATCGAAAGGTACACCTTCTCGTGCTCGAAGCCGCGCTCGGCGCGGTACGAGATGGCGCGGTCGGTGAAGAGCGACGCAAAGCAGCGCCGGCATGCGTCCACCAGGTTCGCGAGGCCGTGCACGTTGAGATAGGTCTCCTGCTGTCCGGCGAAGCTCGCGGTCGGCAGATCCTCGGCCGTGGCGCTCGAGCGCACGGCGACGTCCGTCGCCTCGGACCCGTACGAGCGCGAGAGCGTTGCGTAGGCAGCCTCGAGATCCTGCAGCACCGCCGGCGGAAACGGGGCTTCGCGCAGCGCGCTGCGCGCGAGCGCACCACCGGCGCGCAGCGAGTCGATGTCGGTCGGGTCGAGGTGGGCGAGCGCCTTGCGCAGCCGCTCACGCACGCCGGGACCCTCGAGCAGCGCTCGATAGGCGTCCGCGGTAAGCGCGAAGCCGTCGGGCACCGAGACGCCGAGAGGGATCAGAGAGCCGATCATCTCGCCGAACGAGGCGTTCTTTCCACCGACCAGCGGAATATCGTCGAGCGAAAGCGTGCTGAACGGCCGGACGTACCGCATGGCGGGCGCAGCCTCCACAAATCCACGAGGCGAGTTTGCACGGATCGAGCCAAGACCGCAAAGACGAGAGCGAGCGCGCTGCTGCCTCAGCGGATCGTCGCACGAGGTGCGCAGCGCGCACATCGTGCGACCCCGCGTCACAGCTTGAGACCAGTTGAGCCATCCGAGGCCGCTGGTGTGACGGGCACCCAAGCGGAAATCAGCCGGATTGGCGCCCCGCGTATCGCGTAGCTGACACTCATTGGAGGATTCCATCGGCACGGCTCGCAGCAATCACGGCTAGCATCCGCGCGTGCAGATCGGAGATCAGCTGTCACCAGCATCGACGCGGCCGCCGGATGTGGACGCCGATGTCGAAGTCGCGGACGGCGCGCTGCGCTGCGTCGGTGCCTGGACGATCGGCCGCATCGCGCGCCTCGAGCAGCGGCTCGAGAGCGGCGTCTGGCCGCGGGGCGCGGAGATCGCGCTCGACGGCTCGGCCGTGAGCGCAATGGACACCGCCGGCGCGTGGTTCGTGCGGCGGCTTTGCCGGGCGCTCGAGCGCGAGGGCAGCCACGTGTCGCTGCGCGGGCTGCGCCCCGAGCACGCGGCGCTGCTCGAGATGGTCGCCGCGACCGACGTCGGGGCGGCGCCCGCGACCCACGCGGTGGCACCGTCGTTGCTGGCGAGGATCGGCGCGCTCGCCTGGGATGCGGCACGCCAACTGCTGCAGATGCTGTCGTTCATCGGCGAAGTGGCGCGCGCGGCGCTCCAATCGGCGCTGCGGCCGGGGCGGATCCGCGGCAGGACCGTCCTCTACAACGTCCGCACGGCGGGATTCGATGCGTTGCCGATCACCGGGCTGCTCTGCTTCCTGATGGGCGTCGTGATCGCGTATCAGGGTGCGACCCAGTTCCGGCGCTACGGCGCCAACATCTTCGTCGTGGACCTCGTGGGTCTGGCGATGCTGCGGGAACTCTCGCCGCTGCTGACGGCGATCATCGTTGCCGGGCGCTCGGGCTCCGCCTATGCCGCGCAGATCGGAACGATGAAGGTGACCGAGGAGATCGACGCGCTGCGCACGGTGGGCGTCGCGCCGATCGAGCTGCTCGTGCTGCCCAAAATACTGGCTCTGATGATCGCGCTGCCGCTGCTGACGGTCTACGCGGACCTGCTCGGCGTCGCCGGCGGCATGGTGATGGCCAAGAGCGAGCTCGACGTGAACTACCCGGACTTCATCGATCGCCTCCAATACGCGCTTCTCGTTTCCGATTTCGCGGTCGGAATCGGCAAGGCTCCGATCTTCGCCGCGATCATCGCGTTGGTCGGATGCTTCCAGGGATTCCAGGTGGCCGGCGACGCGGAGAGCGTCGGGCGCAAGACGACGATCAGCGTGGTGCAGTCGATCTTCCTGGTGATCGTGGCCGACGCGCTGTTCTCCGTCGTCTTCAACTTCCTCGGGATCTGAGATGGTAGAAGCGAGCGACACAGCGCAGCCGATCATCGAGGTGCGCGATCTGCGCACGCGCTTCGGCGAAGCGATCGTGCACGACGGCGTGAACCTCAGCGTGCGCGAGGGCGAGATCTTCGCGCTCGCCGGGGCCAGCGGATGCGGGAAGTCCACGCTGCTGCGCGAGATCATCCTGCTGCAGCGGCCCGAGGCCGGTTCGATCCGCGTGCTCGGACGCGAGGTCGTCGGGCTCGACGACGAGCAGGCTCTGCCGTTGCGGCGCAACTGGGGCGTACTCTTCGAGCGCGGCGCGCTCTTTTCCTCGCTCACGGTGAGCGAGAATGTCGGGCTGCCGCTGCGCGAGCACACGCAGCTCGGGGACGGCCTGATCGACGAGATCGCCGCGGTGAAGATCGCGCTCACCGGGCTGCCGCCGAGCGCGGGACTGAAGTATCCCTCCGAACTTTCGGGCGGCATGCGCAAGCGTGCAGCGCTGGCACGTGCGATCGCGCTCGATCCGAAGCTGCTTTTCCTCGACGAACCGACCGCCGGGCTCGATCCGCTCAGCGCGGGCGGCTTCGACGAGCTGGTGAAGCATCTGAAGGAGCTGCTCGGCCTGACGATCTTGATGGTCACGCACGATCTCGACCTGCTGTGGCGCGTGGCGGATCGCGTCGCGTTCATGGTCAATGGACGGATCGCAGGCGTCGGCACGATGCAGGAACTCTCGAAGACGGAAGAGCCGCTGGTGCGGGAGTATTTTCAGGGTGCGCGCGGCCGGAGCGCCTGGGAGCAAGCATGGAAACGAAGGTGAACTACGCGCTCGTCGGCGCCTTCGTGCTGATGCTTTCGATCGCGATCGTGGCCGGTGTGCTGTGGATCGCCTCGGGACGCACGATAAGCAAGGACTACGACACCTACCTGGCGTATTCGAGCGAGTCGGTGTCGGGACTGAACCGCCAGGCGCCGGTCAAATACAAGGGCGTCGAAGTCGGCGCGGTGCGCGAGATCGGACTCGATCCCGAGGATCCGCAAAACGTCCGGCTGGAGCTCGCGATCGAGCGCGGCGTCCCGATCAAGCAGGACACCGTGGCGGTGCTCAGCGTGCAGGGCCTCACCGGCATCGCGTTCCTCGACCTCGAGGGCGGCTCGAAGGATTCGCCACTGCTCACAGCGGCGGAGCCCGGCGGCTACCCGGTGATCGCGACGCGCCCTTCGCTGTTCCAGCGACTCGACACGCAAGTGAGTGCGCTCGTCGCCGATCTCTCGCAGACCGCGCAGAGCCTCAACGGGCTGCTCGACGCAGACACGCGCGCGGCGCTGCAGCGCACGATCCGCGACCTCGACTCCGTCGTCCACGAGGTCGCCGGGCGCTCGAAGGAGATCGACAACGCGCTGGTCGACGCGGCGCGAACGCTGGAGAACAGCGCCCGCGCGAGCGCGCAGCTGACCGCGCTCACCCGGCAGATCGGCCGTAGCGCGGAAAGCGTCGCGCGCGCGGCCGAGACCATGCGCGGAACGGCGGCCGATGCGACTGGCGGCGTGCAGCAGCTCCGCGCCGACACGCTGCCGGAGCTGCGGCGTCTGCTCGCCGAAGCGCGCGCGGCCACCACCTCGCTCGCTCGCGTGGCGCAGGAACTCGAGCGCACACCGAACGCGCTCGTGGTGGGACGCGAGGCGATGCCGCCCGGACCTGGAGAGTGAGATGATCGAAGCAATCGGCTCGCTCCGCAAAGCCGCGGCTCTCGCGGCGCTCGCCGTCACGCTGGCGGGCTGCGCGTTGCTCGCGTCGCCCGGCGCGGCGCCGCCCAGTCTGTTTGCACTCGACCCACCGCGCGCGAGCGCTGGCCCGCGCGACGCCGCGGCGCAGCTGATCGGCATCGCGGCGCCCAGTGCGCGGGCGGGCTTCGACGGGCCCCGAATGGCGTACGTGACGCGCCCCTACGAGCTGCACTTCTTCGCCCGACACCAGTGGGTGGAGACGCCGGCGCGGATGCTCACGCCGCTGCTCGCGGAGGCGCTCGAGCGCGACGGACGCTTCGATGCGTCGCAGACCGGCGAAAGCCTCGCCGCGGCGCTGCGGCTCGAGACCGAGATCGTCGCGCTCCAACAGGAGTTCAGCGCGCACCCGAGTCAGGTGCGATTCACGCTCCGCGCGCAGCTACTCGATCTGGCGGCGCGTCGCGTGTTGGCAAGCGCCGCGTTCGAGGCCGTGGAGGCCGCCCCGTCCGACGATCCGTACGGCGGCGTAGTCGCCGCGAACCGCGCGGTGGCCCGCGTGCTCGACGAAGTCGCGACGTGGTGCGGCGACAACGCACCCCGGCGAGCGAGCGGCCCCTCCGCGCCCGTTCACGTCCGGTGAAGCTCTTCCTCGCCGCGCTGCTCGCGTTGCAGTGCTGCCCCGCATCCGCCGAACAGACTTCGCAGCCAGCTGCGCATTCCGAGCTGCTGATCGTCGTGAACGGGGCGAGCCCCGTCTCGGTCGCGATCGGAAACTACTACCGCAACGCGCGCGACGTTCCCGCCGCGAACGTCGTGACGCTCCAGATCCCGCTCGCCGACGCGACGCTCGGCAACGCGGTGCAGGAGACGATCCCCAGCAAGGCCGCCTTCGACAGCCAGATCCGCGTTCCGCTCGAACAGTTCCTGCAGCAGCACGGGCTCGTGGACTCGATCGAGATGATCGTGCTCGCGAGCGGCATTCCGGCCGACCTGAAGTCGCTGATCGACTGCGCGCAGGCCCCGGCCGTCAGCGGAACCGTGCTGATCGACGAGGATCCCCACGCTGCGCCCGGCCGGCGCGCCGGAAACGACGTGCTGCTGCGTCCGATCGCGTCGCTGCTGCGCGGCCGCGGCGTCTCCGTGCTGCACGACCAGAGCGACCGCTTCGTCGCAAGCCCGGTGCCGCTGCTCGGCTACGCGTCCTGGTGCAGCAACGACAGCCACAGCGGACGAGCGCCGTTCTACGGCCAGGTCGGCGGCAAACCCCTGCCCGGCCGCTTCGCGCCGCGCGGGATCGCAGTCGATCTGGTCAGCACCAACGGACGCACCTTCGTGACACCCGTCCCGGCCTACGATCAATCGCTCAGTGCCGACCTCGTCCATCTCGGCGCCTGCGGCGTCGCCGCCAACGCGTTCGAGCCGCTGCTGATCGGCCTCGCGCGCGCGCCGATCCTGTTCCGCAACTACTTCGAGGGAAGCACCGCGATCGAGTCGTTCTACCGCAGCGTGCCGTATCTCTCGTGGATGAACTTCTACCTCGGCGATCCGCTGATGACGAGCGACGCACGCGTCGACACCGGCGGCGATCTCGACGGCGACCGCGACGTAGACGGCGACGATGCGACGATCGCGTCGCTG
>CAYGWM010000037.1:7616-23018 GCA_964353555.1 uncultured Spirochaetales bacterium | reverse complement strand
CGATCTCGACGGCGACCGCGACGTAGACGGCGACGATGCGACGATCGCGTCGCTGTCGCTATTCCTGCCGCCGGGTCCGCGCGGAACGCCGTGAGTCGCGCGGCTACTCCTCGCCGCGCGGCTTCTTCAGCTTGCCCTCGTTCTCGGCAATGAAGGCGAGAATCTCGTCGGCCATGCCGAGGATCCGATCCCACTCTTCTTTGTAGAACGTCACCGGGAAGCGGCGGATCCCATAGAGCGAGACTCCTCCCTTCTCACTCACCTGGAGCCGCATCACCTTGCGGTTCGTAGCCTTCAGCGCCTCGTTCTCCGCCTTGAGCCGCTCGAGCTCGCGGCGCATGTCCTCATCGGTCTGCGTCATGTCCCTATCTCCATTGTTGGGGCCAAACAAGCTAGCCGTTCCGGCGCGCTGCGGCGCCGGTGAACGCCGGGCCGCGACTTCCCCGCGTGCGGCCGGCACCGGTACGATGGGAGTACAACGCGCGGAAGGGAGGGAACGGCGATGACGCGCAGACGACTCCGTCTCACGCCGGAACGGAGAGCGTCACGCGATCGCTGCGTGCACCAGGTAGCAGGCCGGGTGCACGTGGCGGCGCGGACGGCGCGCGTAGCGGAGTTCGAGGTCGTGTGCGCGCGCGATCTCGAGCAGCGCAAAGCCTTGCCGTGAGAGAAACGACTCGGCGTCCTCCGGGTGCAGCGAGAACGTCACCGGTTCGCCGAGGATGTGGAGCAGGTTCGCCGACAGTCGAAACGCGGTTGCACGCAGGTCGGGTTCGTCGAGCAGGAACCACGCGTCGAAGACCAACTCGCTGCCGACCGGCGCGATGCGCGCGAGCGTCCCGAGCGCCGCCTTCACAGCATTGCGCGTGAGGTACATCGAGACGCCTTCCCAGATGAAGAACGTGCTGCGCGCGTGATCGAAACCAGCCTTGTCGAGCCGCTTCTCCAGCGACTGCCGCTGGAAGTCGATCGACACGCGCCGCACGTCGACGCGCGGCAGCTCGCGCCGTTTGCCGAGCGCCGCTAGGATCCGCTCCTTGCGCCCCTGCGTCGCGGGGTGATCCACCTCGAAGACCGGACGCGCGCCGAGCCGATCCGCGAAGCGAAACGCGCGCGAGTCGTAGCCAGCGCCGAGTACTACGATCTGCTCCACCCCGGCGCGCAACGCGGCGTCGAGCTTGTCATCGATGTAGCGATGGCGCGTCACCACGAACGGTGTCAGGCCGAGCAAGTCGTCGGCGCCCTTCAGCACGACGCTGCTCCGATAGGCGGCGAGCGCAGCGCGAAGAGCGGGGCGCAAGAACTGCTCCGCCCAGGGATCGTCGACGATGCGTCGCCGCGCGGGCCGCTGCCGCTCGGTCGCGCGCTGGAAGGCGGTCGCTTCGGCGGTGCGGCTCGGTTGGTTCTTCTGCATGACGGCAACGGTATCGCGACTCCCGACTCCCTCCTTCCCTGGGTTCATTCCTTCAATTCGGCCGCAGGGGCCGCGGAGGCACCGCTTCTGCGACCCGCGACGCCGCACGCCCAACAACTCGACAAAGCAATGACTTGACGCCCGGCCCCTATTGCTAGGCGTCGGCGCGCGCTTGACTCCCCCTCGCATGCGATCGATCTTCCTTTGCCCGTGACCGCGCCCCCCTCCTCCCACTCCCCGCTGATCCTCGCGATCGACCTCGGCAGCAGCGGAGTCCGCGTCGCGTTGGTCGACGCACACGGCCGCGCGGTCGGCTCCGCGACCGAATCGATTGCGATGCAGATGCTCGCGGACGGCGGCGCCGAGGAAGACCCCGAAGCGATCTGGCGCGCGCTCGGACGCTCGATCCAGCGCGCACTCGCGCAGGCGCCGGACGCGGGCGCGCGGGTCGAGGCGATGCTGTGCGGCAGCCAGTATTCGTCGCTGGTGCCGGTCGATCGCGCCGGCCGTCCCGTCGGCCCGCTGGTGCTGTACCTGGACACGCGCGGCGGGCCCGTGACGCGCAAACTCACCGGCCGTCGCCCCGAGCTCTGGAAGCTCTGGCTCGAGCGACACGGGATGCCGTCGGGTGGCAGCGGCGGCGACTCGCTCGCGCACTGGCTGTGGTTCCAGACCGAGCGCCCCGAGATCCACGCGGCAGCGCACGCGTACGTCGAGCCGATGGACTACCTGACTGCGCGCCTCACCGGCCGCGTCACCGCGAACATCTGCACGCTGTTCCCGCTGCTGTTGACGGACAACCGGCGCGGCAGCGCGGGCGGCTATTGCGACGAGATCATCGAGGCGTCGGGCGTCGATCGCGCGAAGTTGCCGGAGCTTGTGGCGCCCGATGCAGTCATCGGCGACCTACTACCGGAACACGCCACGGCGTGGGGCTTGCCGCGCGGGGTCCGCGTATTCTCCGCGATCAACGATACGCAGGCGCTGACCTTCGGTACCGCGAGCCATCTCGGCGATCGGCTCGGCGTGTCGATCGGCACCACGCTGGTGCCGACGACGCTGGTCGATTCGATGCGCGCGGATCTGCGCCACTTCCTGCTGACGCAGCCGGCGCCGATCCCTGACGAGCACGTGCTGATGGCCGAGGGCGGACTCGCCGGCAAGGCGCTCGAGTTCGTGCTCGAGGGATTGATCTACGCGCACGATGGGCTCGGAGATCATCGCTGCGAGAACCCCTACGCGGAACTCGACGCCATTGCGAACTCGACCGGGCCCGGCGCGGGCGACGTGCTATTCCTGCCGTGGCTCACCGGGATCTGGGCGCCTGCCGGCGACGCGAAGGCGCGTGGTGCCTTTCTCAACATGAGCCTCGCGACGACGCGTGCGCATCTGGTGCGCGCGACGCTGGAAGGCGTCGCGTTCCAGTTGCGCTGGATGCTGCCGCACGTCGAAGTGCTGACCGGGCGCCGTCACGACGAGCTGGTCTTCGCCGCCGGCGGTGCGCGCTCGGATGCCTGGGCGCAGATCCTGGCGGACGTCTGCAATCGCCCGGTCCGACAGCTCGCCGAGCCGACGCTCACCAACTGCCGCGGCGCGGCGCTGCTGGCGTTCCATCGGCTCGGGCGCGTCGATCTCGATGCCGCCGGCGATCTGCTCGCCGTGCGCCATCGCTACGAGCCGCGCGCGGAGTACCGTGCGCTCTACGACGACATGGCCGGACGTTTCGAGCTGGCCCACGAACGACTCGGGCCCGTCTTCGGCGGACCCAACGGAGGACACGATGGCTGACACGACGAAGAGTGCTGCGAGGCCGCGCTTCGGCTTTGACGAAAAAGGTCTTGGCGCCGACGCGGTGGTTCGCGAGCTGGAGCAGGTCGCGCGCGCGGAGGACAGCGTCTGGGCCGACGGCCGCTGCTCGGGCACGATCTACTGCGGCGATCGCGAGATCTACGATCTGATTGCGAAAGCCTACGGTCACTTCTCGTACGTGAACGTGCTGCAGCGCGACATGTGCCCGAGCCAGACGCGCTTCGAGTCCGAGATCATCGCGATGACCCTCGACATGCTGCACGGCGAAGCCGCGCGCGAACGCGGATTCGAGCCGTGCGGCGTGATCGGCTCGGGCGGCTCGGAGAGCATCCTCTCGGCGATCTACACCCACCGCGAGTGGGGTCGCGCGGTGAAGGGCGTCACCGCGCCGGAGATGATCCTGCCGGAGACCGCGCACGTGGCCTTCGACAAGGGCGCGCACTACTTCGGCGTGAAGGTGATCGCGGCGCCGGTCGATCCGACGACGACGCTCGTCGACGTCGACTTCGTCCGCATGCACATCAATCGCAACACGGTGCTGCTGGTCGGATCGGCCGGCAACTACCCGTACGGAACAATCGACCCGATCGGCGCGCTTTCCGATCTCGCGACCCTGCACGACATCGGCTTGCACGTCGATGGCTGCCTCGGCGGCTTCATCCTGCCGTGGGGCGAACAGCTCGGCTACGACATCGCGCCGTTCGACTTCCGGCTGCCCGGCGTCACGACGATCTCGGCGGATACCCACAAGTACGGCTACGGACCGAAGGGCACTTCGGTGCTGCTGTTCCGCGACAAGTCGCTGCGGCGCCATCTCTACTTCGCGCGGCCCGACTGGAAGGGCGGCATGTATGCGTCGCCGGGCATCGGCGGCTCTCGCTCAGGCGGTCTCATCGCCGCGACCTGGGCCGTGATGGTGTCGCTCGGCCGACAGGGCTATCTCGACAAGGCCCGCAAGGTCTTCGAAACCGCCTTCGCGATGCAGGCCGAGGTGCGCAAGCAAGCCGAGCTGCGGATGATGGGAAGCCCGACCTTCTGCTTCTCCTTCACGTCGGACGCGTTCGACATCTACCACGTCAACGACTTCATGAAGCAGCGCGGCTGGCGCTTCAACGGCCAGCAGTTTCCGAGCGCCATCCACATGTGCGTGACGGGTCCGCAGACGCAGGCTGGCGTCGCCGCGCGCTTCGGCGCCGACCTCGTCGATGCCGTCGCCTATGCGAAGGCGCCCGACCAGCCGATCCCGAGAAGCGGCGCGCTCTACGGCGGCCAGGGCGCGCGAAGCAACGTGAAGGACGTCGACATGGATCGGCTGCGCGAGGGATTGCTGCGCTACATGGATTCGACGCTGGAGCAGCCGCGGGGAACCTGAGCATGCGCGTCGAGCGGGCGACACGACATTCCGGCTCGGCAGGCGGGAACCTGCTACGGAAACGCGGCGCTGCTTCCGAGCGCCCGAGCCGAGGATGCCGGCAGGGGCTGTCAGCTAAGGTCATCGGCGGCATCCTCGCTCGCCTATTTCGCTGAGCAGCTGTCGGAGTTCCGCTGCGACCCCAACCAAGGAGAAACTCCGCATGACCCCGCCCGAGCCCACCGGCCCCCAGCCGCTGCCTTCGGTGCTCACCGTCGCGAATCTCGTCTACGCGCTGCACACGCTCGCGATCGTCGTCGGCATCGTCGGCACTGCAACCGTGGTGGGCTCGTTCGTCGGCTCGATCCCGTCGATCGTCGCGGTGATCCTGAACTACGTGAAGCGCAGCGACGCGCGCGGCACCTGGGTGGAGTCGCACTACCGCTGGCAGATCCGGACCTTCTGGTTTTCGATCGGCTGGATGCTACTGGCCGGGCTGCTGGTGTTCACGTTGGTGTTCATCCCGATCTCCGTCGGAATCTTCGTCACCGTGACGCTTTGGCTGATCTATCGCATCGGCAAGGGCTGGCTGCGCCTGCGCGACCGACAGCCGATGTACGAGTGAGGTCGGTAGGGGCGCGGCCTGCTAGCCGCGATGGCCGTTGCGGCGCGCGAGGCGGCGGTTGCGGTCCCACTTCTCGACGGTGATCACGGGCAGGATGATCGCGCCCGTGAGCGTCGCCCACAGCAGATCGAGCGGCGCGAGCGGCGCGGATCCAAAGATCGCGTGCATGATCGGGGCGTAGATGAACAGCGCCTGCAGCGCGAGCAGCGACGCGATCCCGATGAACACCGTCCCGTTGCTGAAGAATCCCACCGACGCGAGCGTGCCGCGCAGCGAGCGGCAGTTCAGCATGTAGAAGATCTGGAACGCAATGACGGTCGTCACCGCCATCGTCTGCGCTTCCGCCAGCGCGACCGCCGTCGCGGCTGCCCCATCCGCTGGCCTGCCGGTGAGCGAGAGCCCGCCCGCGTACTCCCAGTAGAAGAGTCCCACCGCACCCGCGCACATCAGTGTCGCGGCGACGAAGGTGCGTACGATCACGAATCTCGACAGCACCGGTCTCGACGGGCTCCGTGGCGGGCGCTTCATCACGTTCTGCTCCTTGGCCTCGAACGCCAGCGGCAACGCGAGCGCGACGGTCGCGACCAGGTTGATCCACAGGATCTGCGTCGGCAGCATCGGCAGTAGCAGCTCGCGCACCGGCTGCGCGACGCCGTTCACCAACCGTTCGAAGTCCGCGAACGGGAAGAACGCCACCGCCACCATCAGGATCATCGCGAGCCCGAGATTCGTCGGCAGCACGAAGGCGAGGCTCTTGATCAGATTGTCGTAGACTCGCCTGCCCTCTTCGACGGCCGCGGCGATCGACGCGAAGTTGTCGTCAGTCAGCACGATCGCGGCCGCATCCTTCGAGACACTGGTGCCGGTGATGCCCATCGCGATGCCGATGTTGGCCTGCTTCAGCGCGGGCGCGTCGTTCACGCCGTCGCCGGTCATCGCGACGATCTCCCCGCGCGCCTGGAGCGCGCGCACCAGCGCGAGTTTGTGCTCGGGCGCGACGCGCGCAAAAATGTTTACCCGCGCTGCGATGCTCTCGAGTTCGGCGTCCGACATCACGGCGAGCTGCTGACCGCTGACGACGCGCGGCGCGCCGGGATCCTGCGGGAGGATGCCGAGCTGCGCGCCGATCGCCGCGGCCGTCTCGGGGTGGTCGCCGGTGATCATCTTGACGGTGATGCCGGCGCCGTGGCAGCGCGCGATCGCCTCGATCGACTCGGGGCGCGGTGGGTCGATCATGCCCTGGAGGCCGAGCAGCGTGAGCCCGCTCGCGACGTGTTCCATCTCGATGCTCGCGTGCTCGTGCGGCACCGAGCGCGCAGCGACGGCGAGCACGCGCATCCCCTGCGCGGCCAGCCGCTCGACCTCGCGCAGCACCGCCGCGGTGTCGAGCGGCGCGCCTGCAGCGGCGCTGCAGCGCGCGAGCACCGCTTCGGGGGCGCCCTTCAGCACGATCGATCCGCCGGCGTGCGGCGTCGCTGCGCCGAAGGCTGCCGCAGCCGGTTTGTGCAGCGTCGCCATGAACTGGTTCTCGCTCTCGAACGGGAGCACATCGGTGCGCACGAAGTACTGGCGCAGGTTCTCGACCGCGATCTCCACTTTCACGGCCGCCACGACGAGCGCGCCCTCGGTGGGATCGCCGACGATCTTCCACGCGTCCGCTTCGCGGGTGATCGACGCGTCGCTGCAGAGCGCGCCGCACAGCAGCAGCTCGTGCACGTCGGCTGGCAGCGTGCCGAGCGGCGTCCCGTCGCGGCCAATCTCGCCTTCGGGGTGGTAGCCGACACCACTCACGGTGTAGACGCCGCCGGCGGGCGTCCAGAGCGCCTTTACCGTCATCTCGTTGCGGGTGAGCGTGCCGGTCTTGTCGGAGCAGATCACCGTGGTGGAGCCAAGCGTCTCGACCGCCGGCAGCTTGCGCACGACCGCGCGACGCGCGGCCATCCGCTGCACGCCGATCGCGAGCGCGATCGTGACGATCGCCGGCAGACCTTCCGGAATCGCGCCGACCGCCAGCGCGATCGCGAAGATCGCCGTCTCGCGCAGCGCCGGGATCAGCGCGAGGCCGGCGTCGCTCATCGCGCGCGCGGTGCCGACCGCGAGCATCGCCGCCGCCAGCACGACGATCGCGATCGTAATGGTGCGGCCGATCTCCGCGAGCGCACGTGTCAGCGGCGTCTCGAGACTGCTCGTCGACTCGAGCATCTGCGAGATTCGACCGAGTTCCGTGTCGGCGCCGGTCTCGACCACGACCGCGGTGGCGGTGCCGGCCGTCACCAGCGTTCCGCCGAAGAGCATGCAGCAGCGGTCGCCCACGGCCGCGTCGGCGGCGACCACCGGTTCGGCAAACTTGTGGGCCGGCACACTCTCCCCGGTGAGCGCAGCCTCCTCCGCGTGCAGATTGCGGGAGACCAGCAGACGCAGATCGGCGGGTACGCGATCGCCGCTGGCGAGCTTCACCACGTCGCCGGGCACGAGGTTCGCCGCGGGGAGCGTCTGCTTCTTGCCATCGCGCAGCACGGAGACGCTCTCGGGCACCATTTGCGCGAGCGCCTCGATCGCGCGGCCGGCCTTCCACTCCTGCACGAAGCCGATCAGCGTGTTCAGCGCCACGACAGCGAGGATCACCAGGCCGCTCCCGACGCCGTCGGTCGGATCGACCACCATCGCGATCGCGCCCGATGCGATCAGCACCCAGATCAGCGGGCTGTCGATCTGCCGCCAGAGCAGGTCGAGCGCGCTGTCACCGCGCGCACGCGGCAGTACGTTGGCGCCGTGGCGGGCAACGCGCGCGGCGGCATCGGCGCTGCTGAGGCCCTCGGCCGTCGAGCCGAGCCGCTGCAACACCGCGTCGGCGTCGAGAGCAAACCAGGGAGAATCCTTGCCCGCCTCGCGCCGGAGCCCTGACTGCTCCGGGTTCACTTGCCTCCGGTGCTTACGAGCACGCGGACGTGCTCCGCGACGGCCTGAACCGCGGTGAGTCGGAGTCGATCCGCGACGTCACAGCCGGCAAGACCTCGATCGCGCATGAAGGACCTCCTTGGCATGCGCAATCTAGCCTGCGTCGCGCGGCTTGCGCCTCTGCTCGCGGAACGCGGCGACCGCGAGCAGGATCAGGCCGAGGCCGAGCAGCGGCGCTCCGACGAAGGTGAACAGCGTCGCGGTGCGACCGGTCGTCTCGTGGACCAGCAGCAGCAGAATCAACTGCGAGGCGAGCAGCAGTAGCGCGGCCAACCGGATCATTCCGCCTCCTCGGCGTCGTCAGCGTCGTCGGCGTCCTCGGGGGATTTGGCTTCCTCGGCCGCCTTCGGCGCTGGCACGTAAGGCGGGCCGTTGAGAGCGCCCTCGGGATGCGCGGCCGGATGGCAGTCGCCGGTACAGCCGATCTCGCGGTCGACCATCGCCTGGGCCAGCTCGGGATCGCGATGGTCCTCGACGTCGCGGAACGCCTTGGTCGCCGCGTGGCAGTTCTGGCAGGAGTCGATGTCGAAGGGCCCTTTGTGCTCGAGCGGGAATTCGAAGTTGCCGGTGAGCGTGCGCCACATGTGGCCGAACCCGGCCTGCTTCGCCGAGACCGTGCCCCAGATGCCATAGCCGCTGTGGCAGGCGTAACAGGGCTCGGAGCGCGAAACGGCGCCGCGCTGGTAGTGGATCGCAGCGAGCGACTCCTCGTCGGAGCTGAGGCTCTCGACGAGCGGTGGCATCGTCTCGTGGCACGACCCGCAGAACTCGACGCGCTTTGCTTCCTCGGCCAGATGGATCGTGCCGAGCAGATACGCGAAGAGCGAGAGCAGCCACGCCGCCCCCGCAATGCCACCGCCGATCAGGCGGCCGCCCGGGAAGCGGCCGCGCACCAGCGCAATCAGCAGCAGCCCGATCGCCGGAACGGCCGGCACCAGCACCGCGATCCAGAACCAATGCACGTCGGCCGGCGGGACGAAGAGCGGCCCGAGAGCTTCGTTGTTCACGCGCCTGCGTCCCTTCGCTCGCTCAACGGAACTCGTAGCGAACGGCAAAGCCGACGAGGTGGTTCCGGTAGTGCGGAGGATCTTCGCCGAGACCGAGGACTTGAGAGATCGTGGTGGGACCGACGCCTTCATACGCCCAGTCCTGCGACTTCAGGTCTTCGATCAGGTAGGAGACGCGCACGGACAGATTCTCGCGGATCTCGTACTCCGCGCTGACGTTCCAATCGTGCAGCCGGCTCTCGAGATCCGGGAAGCGCCGCGAGGTCGGCGTCAGTGCGGGCCCGGTGCGGACGTCGACGGTCGTATTGGCAGACGAATACACGTAGTCCATGCGGAGCTTCAGCCGATCGTCGAACAGATTCAGCTCGGCGCCCACGCCAGCGGTGTAGACGTCGTCCTCGTCACGCTCCCACCAGTCGCGGCGCGGGTCGGCCGCCTGCACCGCCTTGACGGCGCCGCCGCTGAAGGCCCGGCCGTCCACATCCGACTGCAGGTTTTCGTAGGTGAACCACGCGTAGGTGGTGAGGATGTCGACCGGCGACCAGGACAGATCGACTGTCGAGCTGAGCGCCTCGCGCCGCGTGAGCCCGAGCGTCGACTGATCGTAGTCGTCGTTCACCCAGGCGGCGTCGAGGCCGATCGAGAACGCGTCGATCGGCATCAGGTCGACGCGACCGAGCGCGCGGCTGCGATTCCGGTCGGCGTAGTTGTTCTTGCGCAGCAGCGGGTTGTTCTCGAACTGGTCGGCGGGCGCAAGCGTCGCGACGTGCTCGGGCGTGAAGCCCTGGAACAGCGGCGACTGATACATGTATTCGGAGCCATTGCGGTCGGCGAAGCCGCCCTCGACGCGGAACTGCAACCACGAGAGCGGTCGGCTGCGCAGCGCCCCCTCGTAGGTGTTCTCGCTGATTTGATCGACTTCCGTGTAGGTGCGCTCGATCTCCTGGCGCCGGTAGCCGACCGAGAGTTCCGTGCGCTCGTAGAACTCGTAGCCCGCCTCGAACCCGCCCTCTATCAGCTGGTACGAGTTCGGCAGATTCAGGCGTGCATACGAAGAGCTGATCGGCTGCTGGTTCAGCGAGTCGCCCGCTACGTACTGGTAGACGTCGCGCGGCGTGGTGTTGTCGCGGTCGTCGTAGCGGATGTTCGCGTCGATGCGGAGATGATCGATCGGGCGCGACGCCAGTCGCAACGTCGCCGCAGTGGTGTCGATGCCCGCGTCGGCGTCGCCGCGCGGCACTGAGACCGGCGCGGCCAGCAACGGGTTCACCGTGTACGGCAGGAAGTCCGCGTTCTGACGCATCCAGCCGAATGCCACGTCGCCGGAGATGCGCGTGTTCCACGGCAGGTCGGCGCCGCCGGCCATCGACACCTGATTGAAGCTGTTGTCCGGTGGCGTCGCTTTGCGGCCGAAGCCGGTCGGGTAGCCAACGCCGACGCCGGCCTGCCAGCCCCCGACCTGCGAGTACGGGTTCTGCCAGGTCAGCGAGTCGTTTCCATCGTCGAAGACGGAGACCTCATAGCCGATCTGGAGCTGCACATGCTCCCCGTTCCAACGCAGCGCCGTCTCGCCCTCGTTGGTGCTGTAGTCGAGCGGCTCGGGAACGAGCGCCGAACGCGGATTGCCACCGGTGTTGCCGATCACCGCCCCGACGATCTTGCGGCCCTTCTTGGTCTCGTATTCGTAGTCGCCCACCCACTCGAGATTCGCCGGCAGATCGAGCCCGAAGCCAGCGCGCACATCGCGGCGAATGTGATCGATGTCCAGTTCGCGTTCGTTCGCAGCGAGCGCGCTGAAGCCAGCCGTGGTGCTCGAAGTGACCCAGCTCGGCCGCAGCGTGAGCGTGTCCGTCCCCCTGCCCTGGAACACTGTAGTTGCCGAGTCGGTTTGAAACTTCGGAATCTCTTCGTACTCGAACCAGACGTTGAACAGACCCTGGTAGCCGAAGTCGCCGCGCGCAAAGCGCGAATCGAGACCCAGGTTCTGGCCCTGTGCCCGCCACCAGCGGACGTCGCCGCTGTCCCAGACGGCGCGCCGGCTGATGTCGAAATTGGCGAGCACGCTGACGCCCTTCTCCTCGAGGCCGGTGTAGTCACCGAACTTGAACGAGTCGTCACTATTGATCCAGGCGCCGAGTTCGATCCAGCTCTCGTTCGTTTCCGGCGGCAGCGCCGCTGCCGGCAGCGCGGCAACGAGCCCTATCAACGTCCCGAGGGCGCCCTTCGTGAATCGACGCACGCGATCGTGTTCCATCGCGTCGCTACCTCGTGAAACGCACGCCCGAAGGATGATTCGAGCCGTGCACTTCGTAGTGGCAGTTCGTGCAGCTGCGCAGCAGCAGGTTGCGGTTCGCAGCGCCGCCAGGGAGACCGGCCGCGGTGTATTCCGTGCTCGGGTGGAACTCGACGCTGTGGCACTCCTGGCACAGCCACGGCGTGCGCTGCTTCAGCAGCGCGCGCTGCGTCGAGCCATGCGACGTGTGACAGGTCAGGCAGTCGTCGCGCGCGGGCTGGTGCTCCCACAGGAACGGGCCGCGCTTTTCGGCATGGCATTGGTAACAGGTCTCGTTCACGTTGCGCTTCGCCAGCAAATGGTCCGAAGTCGAGCCGTGCACGTTGTGGCAGTCGTTGCAGGTGACCTCGCCTTCCTTGATCGGGTGCGACGAGATGCGGTGCGTCTGCGCGCGCACGTCGGGATGGCAGCTGTAACAGGCCGCCGAGGCGTCCTTGCGGACCAGCGCATCCGGGCGCACGTCCTTCTGCAGCACGACCTGGCGCGGGTTGTGGATGTCGTGGCAGCTCGCGCAAGCCACGCCACGCGCATCGTGGATGCTGCCATTCCAGAGCAGTCGCTCGCCGCCGCGATGGCAGGCGAGGCACACGGCGTTCTGGGGCTCGGTCGGGAATTTGTCGCCGAAGCCCACCGCGACCGGCGTGTCCTCGTCGGCCGCGTGGCTGGCGCTCGGCCCGTGGCAGGCCTCGCAGCCCTGCGCGGCGAAGGGCGTGTGCGCATCGCCCTTGACGCCGTGCGGCGTGCGCAGGATCGCGAGCACCGCGGGTTGATCGTGGCACTCGGTGCAAGCGCCTGCGCCGCCTGGCGTGTACTCGCCGGCCGGCGCGTTGGCCGCGACGAGTTCCTCCGAACCCACCACCGTCGGCACGAAGGCCGCGAGCGCGATCGCGACGAGTCGCGCGCGCCACGGCGTCCGCAGGACTCCCGCGAGCAAACCCGAAACACGGGACTCCCAAGAACGAGTCGTCACCGCAGTCGCCCCCTCTCGACTTCGGTTCGCGGCCATCTCGATCGCGGCTGCGGATCAAGCAACGCGGATCGAGCGAGGGCACCCTATGGCAACCCGTCAGAGGAGATCAAGAAAAAAATCAGCGTCCGTGTCGCATGCGACTTGGGTACGCGCGCGAATCGATCAGATGTGGCCATCGCGTCACACGCGCGGCCCGAGAGCGTGACGATCTGTCCCATGGCGCGTCGTACTACCATGCGATTACGACGATCCGAGCCGTCTCGAACCGAAGACGACGCCGAGCGCCGCGAGCATCGCCATCGCCGATGCGCCTACCGCAGGCTCCGGAACTTGCAGGTAGAAGTGCTCGTCCTGGTAGTACTTCACCTCGCCGCCCCCCGTCGTGCCGGCGACGGCGAACTCGAGGTCGTAGACGTCCGGCGGCGTGGCTGCATCGACGAAGAGGTCGAAGCTGAAGGGGCCGGCCGCGGACCCGGCGAGCCCTCCGTTGTTCCCGTTGTCCTTCGTGAAGTACGGGGGATTCGTGTTCTCTTGGAGCGTCCATGGGTTGCTCGGGAGGTTGTCCTCCATCCACGTCATGAAGTTTGTCAGATCGTTCAGCTGGCCGGGTTTCTCGAGGCGCTTGAACTGCACTGCGAACACGTCGTTCCCGTCCAAGACCTGCATGGACAAAGTGACGGTGTTGCCCGGATCGACCTGGAACAGCTGGAGCGCGCCGCGCACCTTCCCATCGAGCTGGGTTCCGAGATCGAGCACGCCGTCTGTCCCGATCACTTGCATGCGACCCGTCTCCACGGTGATGTGGCAGCCGTTGTCCTTGCAGCTGTTGCCATTGTCGATCGCAAAGGAAGGCTTTGCGGCGGCGACCCCGGACCAGCCCACACCGAGGGCGAACGGTACGAAGAGACTCGCAACAACCAGAATCGAGCGCGGTGATGACATGATCGCTCCTTTTGAAACTTGGCCTGCTTGGCTCTAAGTGCCAGATGCGTGCCAGGGCGTCAACCCGGCGAGCGAACTCACCGCGCCGCGCTGTCGGCCAACCGACAGCAACGCGGAAGCGACTACGGCGTGACCGCGCCGAGCGTGATCGCCGGCACGTACGTGACCAGCAGCACCACCGCGAGCAGCGCGAGCAGGAACGGGAACGTCTCCACGCATACCGTCCACAGCGGCTTGCCGAAGCGCGACGAAGCGAGGAACAGATTCAGCCCGACGGGCGGCGTCAGGTAGCCGAGTTCGAGATTCGCGAGGAAGATCACGCCGAGGTGCAGCGGATCGATCCCGAAGACCTGGCTGATCGGCAGAATCAGCGGCACGACGACGACGATCGCCGAGAAGATGTCCATCAGACAGCCGACGATCAGCAGGAACACGTTCAGCGCCAGCAGGAACAGCGCGCGCGAATGGACCGTGGCTTCGACCCACGCGGCCGCCTTCATCGGGATCTCGGCGTCGACGAGATAGTTGGTGAGCCCCATCGCGACGCCGAGGATCACCAGCACGCTGCCGATCATCACCATGCAGCGGGTGAGGACGCGCGGCAGGTCGCCCACCAGATCGAGCTCGCGGTGCACGAACGTCGTGACGAGTAGCGCGTAGACGGCCGTCAGCGCGGCCGCTTCCACCAGCGTGCAGAAGCCGCCGAACATTCCGACGAGCACGATGAACGGCAGCAGCAGTTCCCACTTGCACTCCCAGAGTGCGGCCACCGCTTTGCTTGCGCGGAACGCCGGCCTTGCGGCGTGTGCGGCGATCGACTCGCGCATCCCGAGCGCCACCACCGCGGCGACCAGCAGCAGCCCCGGCAGCGCGGCGGCGCGGAACAGATCCGGGATCGGCACGTGCGCGACCACCGCGTACAGGATCACCGGCATGCTCGGCGGAAACAGCAGCCCGATCGAACCGGTCGCCGTGATCAGCCCGAGCGAAAAGCCCTCGCGATAGCCGCTGCGCACCAGCACCGGCATCAGCAGCCCGCCGAGCGCGAGGATCGTCACGCCCGACGCGCCGGTGAAGCTGGTGAAGAACGCGCACACCAGCGTCGCGGCGATCGCGAGCCCGCCCGGCAGCCAGCCGAAGAGCGCGTTGAACAGCCGCACCAGCCGATCGCTCGAGCCGCCCTCGGCGAGCAGGAAGCCAGTCAGCGTGAAGAGCGGCAGCGTCGGGATCGACGGCGAGACGACACTTCGATACGTCTCGACCGGGATCGCCGCGATCGGCACGCCCTCGGCGTAGAACAGCACGATCGCGAGGCCGCCGAGCACCACGAAGATCGGCGCGCCGAACGGCAGCGCGACGAGTAGCAACGCAATCCCGCCCCAGCGCACCCACGCGGATTCCGCAGGCAGGACCCATAGCACGGCAGCGAGCGCGAGCAGACCGAGCAGCGCCATGCCGCGCTCGCGACGCCCACCGCACCGCAGCCAGAACCGGAACGCAATCACCGTGAACGCCAGCGGCAGGATCGACTCCACCACCCACTGCGGCAGCCAACCGCCGATCATCCCCGGCGACTCCAGCTCCGATCGCACGAACTCGAGCGACGCCCACGCGAGCGCGCCAGCGACGCCGGCCGACAGCGCATTCGTGAAGAGCCGCGTCCGCAGTTGCCATGTGAATGGCAGCATCTCGCCGGTCGCGAGCGACAGATGCGCGCCTTCGCGCGACGCCGCCATCGCGCCGAGGAACGCGATCCACAGCGCGAGGTTCTGCACGTAGCCGTTCGAGCCAGGGATGCCGCTGTCGAAGAGCGCACGCAGCAACAGCTCGATGACCGGCAACAGCACCGCGAGCAACAGCGCCGTCGCCGCGACGATCCGCTCGACCCGCGTGAGGGCGCCGAATACGCGCCCGACCTTCGTCACCGGGTCGTCACGGTCGCGGGCTGCTCGGCGTGCGCGCGCGGAACTCGTCGCGAAGCTTCTTCACCTCGGCAACGATGTCCGCCGGCACGACGTTCCCGATCAGCTTCG
>CAYGWM010000037.1:0-7516 GCA_964353555.1 uncultured Spirochaetales bacterium | reverse complement strand
AGCTTCTTCACCTCGGCAACGATGTCCGCCGGCACGACGTTCCCGATCAGCTTCGGATAGGCCGACTCGACCGCAACGCGCTCGAACTCGGCGACGCCCTCGGGCGGGATGTGGTTCACCACGAGGCCGCGCTTCTGCATCGCCGCGATCGCCTCGTCGTCGAGCTTGCGCACCTGCCCCTGCAGCCGCAGGCCGGCGGCGCGCGACGAGGCGAGCAGTTTCTCACGCACGGCCGGGTCGATCGCCTGCCAGCTCTTCATCGTGATCACGGTGGCGCCGATCGCGGGCGCCCACTTCACGTCGCACATCTGTTTCGCGGCACCGAACCACTGATTCGCGAGCGCCAGCAGCGGCGGCGCCGGAAATGCGTTGATCAGGCCGGCCTGCAAGCCGGTGAGGATGTCGGTCGACGCCAGCTCGACGGGGTGGAAGCCGCCGTCCTTCCACGCTTCCACGTACGCCGGATAGCCGGCCCACACCCAGAGCTTCATCGGCTTCAGGTCGTCGGGACGCAGCAGCGGCTGCTGCGAGAAGAAGTGGATCCAACCGGCGTCGCCCCAGTTCAGCACCTTGAAGCCCTTGGCTTCGAGGATCGCTTCGAGCTTCGGCGCCATCCGGTCGCGCACGTAGTCGAGTTCTTCGTACGACGTCAGCATCATCGGCATCTGCAGCGCCTGCATCTCGTGCGCGATGTCGTAGAGGCCGGTGTTGGACAGCGCGGCGGCCTGCAGTTGGCCGATGCGCATCTTGCGGACCATGTCGGGATCGTCGCCGACGACGCCGCCCGGGTAGATCCGGAACTCGATCTTGCCGCCGGTCGCGGCCTTCCACTCGTCCGCCATGGCGCGAATCGCGTCGAGCCACGGCGAGCCCTCGGGCGCGATCGTGCCGAGCTTGATCACCTGCGCGGAAGCGGGCAGCGCCGCGAACCCCGCGAGAACCAGAAGAGCCGCTGCGATCTGCGTGCGCCAGGTCAAGGGATGCCTCCAGTGGGTTCCGCATCGAGAAAGAGATCCGCCGTGCGCTCGCGCAACCACTGCGCGCGACGCTGCGCCAGCACGTTGACCAACCGATGCTGCGGCGTTCGCTCGAGATCCACCGCCTCGGCTTGCTCGAGCAGCGACTGGAACTCGGCGAGATTCTGTTGCTGCACGCTGACGTTCTCCGCGAGCGACACGAACAGCGCAGCGCGTTCGCCGTGCGCCAGTTCCTGCGCCCGCGCAAAGTGCTCGCGCGCGCTCGCGATGCTGCCGCCCGGACGGCTCGCCTCGTAGCTGACGAAGAACTCGTGCGCCGCACCGGCTCCGTAGGGTTCGTCGAGTTCGAGCACGCGCTGCATGAAGGCGCCCGCGCGGGGCAGATCGGCGATCAACTCGGCGTCGCCCTTGTTCGCGGAGAGCGCCCCCGCTTGCGCCGCAGCGCCCCAGTACAGCAGGTCCACGTCATCGCGGTCGGTGCGTGCGAGCGCCCCGGCGAGATCCGTGGCCTGCGCTGCGCGAAAGCCCGGGTGCTCCACTTCGAGGCCGTGCAGCGCGTAGTCGCG
The DNA here is from genome assembly GCA_964353555.1 of uncultured Spirochaetales bacterium. GTDB lineage: Bacteria > Myxococcota_A > UBA9160 > UBA9160 > PR03 > PR03. The sequence goes on along the minus strand of CAYGWM010000037.1, from coordinate 5,973 downwards.
AGCGCGCAGATAGAGCCGGCTCGCGCGCTGGCGCAGCGCGCGCGCGCCGTCGCGGTCGCTCGCCTCCATTCGGCTCGCATCGTCTTGCATTAGATACGCGTACGACGCAAAGCCACTCGCGGTCGCGACGAGCAATCCGCGGTGTTCCGGCGTCGACTCGAGCAGCGTCTCGTAGAGCTTCAAGCCAAACGGGAGCGCGTCGCGCACCAGTTCCGGATCTTCGTCGCTGGAAAAGGAGCCGCCCCCGCCTCCGCCGAGCGCATCCGCAACGGCGCCCACCGCGAGTCGCTTCGCGGAGCAGCCCATCGCGCCCGCGAGCGAGAGCACACACACGCCCGCCGCAACGAAGCCGCTCCTCAAGAATCCACCCCCGGCATTGCCGCAGCTTAGGCGATAGGTGCCGGGCGTCAGGTTATTGGTTTGTCAGGTTATTCGGCAGACGCCGCGATGCGAGCGGGGGCCCGCTATGGAATCAGCAGCGCGGCGCGCTCGATGCACCAGTAAGCAGCGAGGGATCCCATCGCGTAGACCGGTACGCGCGCGAGCCAGATGGGGACACGGGGCGCGAGTCCGCGCAGCAGCGAGCTAGCGGCGAGCATCGCTGCGACGAAGAGCAGCTGACCCGTCTCGATCCCGAGGTTGAACGAGAGCAGCGCGAGCGGAATCTCGCCGGCGGGGAGTCCCGCCTCGGCGAGAGCTCCGGCGAAGCCCAGTCCGTGCAGCAGCCCGAACGAGCCGGCCATCAGCCATGGTGCGCGGCGCATCCACGACGCCCGCCGCTCGGCGTGCCGCGCGAGATCGACGGCGAGCCAGAAGATGCTCAACGCGATCGCAACTTCGATCGGCCGCGACGGAAAATGCACGAAGCCCGTCGCGGCAAGACTCAGCGTGATGCTGTGACCGACCGTGAAGGCCGTGATGGTCTGGACGAGGCGCCGGCCGCCTCCTACCAGCAGCAGCAGTCCGAACACGAAGAGCAGATGGTCGGCGCCGGTCAGGATGTGCTCGAGACCGAGCGTGCCGTAGTCCTGCGCGACTTCGAGACCCGGCGTGGCTTCCGGCACATCGACGAACGCCGCATCGGGGCGCAGCACGCGCTGGATCACGTGCCCGTCGGCGAGCGTCACGCGCAGCAGCGCGTCGGTGCTCGTCGCGTCGAGTCCGCGCACGCCGACGCGCTGACCCACGAGGCCCCCTGCGCCGCAGTCGGCGATCCAGCGCTCGGTCACGCTGAGGCCCGTCACGACACGGGGAAGCGTCTCGACCCGGTGGCACGTAGGCGGAAGTTCCGGGCTGCGATCGACGCCCGCGAGCGTGCGCCGCGGGAGCTTCCAAGCGACCTCGACCTTCCCTTCGCCGCGCTCGTGCAGATCGAGCAGTGCGGGCGCGAGCGGATGCGCGGTCGCAACGGCCGGTGCGAACGCAAGCGCGAGCGCCGCCACCCACCGCCATGCGCGAACCTGCTGCACCTTCACGACGATCCGCTCGCGGCGGTGGTCGCGAGATGAGACGGCCACTCCACCTGCACCGTGTACTCGGCGCGCAGCTTCCGCACGCCTTCCACCAGCGCCTTCGCCCGGCGCTCGGCGAGCAGCCCGTAGAGAACCGGACCGCGCACCTCTGCCAGCGCCGGAAGGCGCTCCGGCACGCGCTCGTGAACCCACACCAGGTGCAGCCCGAACGGAGACGGGACCGGATCGGACCACGCACCGGGTTCGAGCTTCGCGACGACTCGGCCGAACGCATCGCCGAAGCGATCGCGGATCTCGCGCTCCGAGATCGACCACGACAGTGTCGGCAGCGGGAACGGATCGCCGCGCAGCGTCGCCTGTTCCGGCAGGACGCCGTCGCGCCGCAGTGTCGCGAGCAGCGCGCCCGCATCCGGCGCGAGCGTTTCCGGGTGGCGATCGCGCGCGAGCAGCAGATGCGAGAGTCGCACGCGCGCCGGCTGCAGGAAGTGATCGCGGTGCGCCTCGAGATAGGCGCCGAGTTCCGCGTCGGTCGGCTGCTGCTGGGATCCCGCATGCGCGAGCGCGAGACGCATCTTCTCGACGACGATGCGCCGCACGATCGGATCTTCCTGGTCGAGTCCCAGACCGATCGCCTCCCCGAGCAGGTTGTCGCCACTCGGACTCTCGTGATCCGAAAGGAAGGTCATCTTCTCGATCAGGCGCCACTGCACTCCGCGGTCTTCGCGATCGAGGCCGTGCGCGCGCGCCTCGCGGAACAACACTTCCTCGTCGATCTGCCGCTCGACGAGCGCTCGCGCGTCGAGCGGGCTGGCACGCAGACCGGTGCTGCGCTCGTAGCTCTCCACCAGTTGCTCGACCTGTGCGCCGCTGACGACGATCGGCGCGCGCTCGACCGGAGTCGCGACCGGGGTGGGTCGCAACGCGCTCGAAAGCGCGAACAGCCCTGCCCCGATCGCCGCGAAGTGAAACGCCGGCGCGCGCAACCACCCGGCGAAGCGACGCCGCGCGCTCACGAGTTGGGCGTGTACCAGATGGGCGACGTCCATGCGCGCTCCTGGATCGTCTCGGGCACGGTGCCGTCGCAGCAGGTCTCGTAGCCGGCCTGCGAGGGTACGCCGTCGGTGCAGGTGATCCCGCTCCCGTTGCACTCGCGCTTGCTCCAGCGGCAGGTGGGATTCTCGAGGACGCGCGCGTAGTAGAACGCGGGCTGGTCGGATTGGAAGCTCGGATCCTGCCAGACCGTGCACAGCGACGAGAAGCCGCTGCCTTGCGGCGTGCACGTGTTGGTGTCGACGCTGGCGCCGTTGTTCGGATCGCCGGCGACGTCGTAGACCTGCTCCTGCGGATTGCCGTCCGCATCGGTCCAGCCCTTGATGATCTGCACGCGCTGCAGCGGCGTGCCGGGACTCGCGAGCGTGCCCGGGTCTTGCAGCGCCAGCACCGAGAACCTGGGCGCGCCGGAGTAGTAGGGATTGTAGGCGGTGATGCTCGAGCCCATCGGGACGCCGCGGCTGTAACCTGCCGCTGCGTAGTCGGCGGACTGGCACATGTCGGCCGGAATGTTGTGGCCGCCGAAGAAACGGACCACCGGCCGTGTGCCGCTGGTCGCGTACGCCTCGCGACGCTCCATCGCGCGCCACAGCGATTCGCGCGCGTTCTCCTCCGCCCAGAGCACGGTGAGCCCGCCAGGGTTGTCGATGACGCCCTGCGGAACCGTCGCGGGCGGCCGCAGGCGCCATTCGGGACGCGACTCGATGAAGCCGAGATGGCCGGCGTAGTGGTCTTCCTCGGTCGCTCCCGGCGTCGAGCTGTGGGTGTCGGTGCCGCCGACGAAACCGAAGTGGAACGGGTTCACGCCCGTCGCGTTCTGCTGCACGAGACCTTCGAGCAGCCCGTTGCGAACGAAGTTCTGCGACGGGAAATCCTGGCCCGGGTCCGGAGCGGCGGCGAAGATGTTCACCCAGTCCAGCTTCTCGAAGCTGCAGTTCTCATCGTTGTTGCCGACGCCGGTCCGGCACTCGGATTCACCCTTGTGTTGGGTGATCTCGACGAGCGGCTCCCAGGCCGCACGCAGCGCGTTGCTCTCGGCCGTCGCATCCGTGGTGTCGAACATCAGCCCGTTGCTGATGTTCGAGTTGTGCGGGATCGCCAGCGCCTCGCATCCGGGCAGCCCGTCGATGCAGTCGGTCTGGAGCGCCGCCCAGAGTTCTTCGGGCGTCTGCGCCTCGAAGTAGCTGGTCACCCGCGCCGGAACGATCTCGTTGCGGAACACGACGTTGCGATGGAGATTCGAGAAGTTGGTGTTGGCGGTCCATTCGTAGCCGACGAAGCTCGTGAACGCGCACGAGCTGGTGCGGTCGTAGGCCTCCTCGGCCGCAGCCTGGATGTCGAGCCACACCGATTCGGAGGCATTGCGGCAATCGACGAGGCCCGGACCGCACACCGTCGCGTAGCGCGCCGGAGCTGCAAGCGTCAGCGGAAATCCGAAGACCTGAAACCCCACCGGAACGCCGGTGCCGGGGATGGGCGCAATCGCCTGCCGGAACCGGACGCACTGGATCGACGCGTAACCGGTGTAGCCCGGATCGAGGCAGACCTGGGCCTCGCCGAAATACTCGGCGTGATCGGTCAGGATCGCGAAGTCGAGCGGTCGCTGCAGCTGGGTGCTGCGCGTCGCGCTTCCGCCGGCGTCGTAGGGCGGGAGATCGATCGGCGCGCCCTTGGCGAACGCATAGGCGTCGCGCGGATCAGTGCGCGTGTCGAGCAGCACCGCGTCGAACGAGTAGGTCGTGTGGGCGTGCGTCTCGCCGAAGAACGGCGCGCGGTTCAGCTGGTGCGCGACGCACGGCGCGCGGCCTGCCTCTACGATCCGCTGCTGCGGGCCGCATACCGCGGCCATCGACAGCGGCAGGCTCATCACCAGGCCGAGTAGGCCTGCGCGCAAGATCCAACGCGGAAATCGGGATGTCGTCTCCAACGGAGTTCCTCCAGGTGAACCCACGCGGCGCTGCCCGCGGGTTCCCGTTGCTAACCGTGCCGCGTGCTCGACTTCGCCCGCGATGCGGTGATCGCGCCTTCCGCAAATCGAACGTAGAGCTCGACCGCGGCGGCACCCTCGATCTCGCGGTCTCGCATCAAGTCGGAGAGGCCCCAGGCCGCCATGATCAGCATCCACGCGAGCGCTTGCCCTTCCGCGTCGGGCAGCTCGGTCACGCGCGCGACGAACGGGGCCCAGAGTCGCGCGATCTTTCGGCGCAAAGTCTTCTTCAGAGTCCCCAGCTCGCTGCGACCGGGGCGATCTTCCGTGGCAAGCGCGCGCAACAGCCGTCGTTGGCTCGCGGGCATCTCGAGAAACATCTCGAAGGCGTGGCGGAGCAGTTGCTGCGGCTCTTCCGCAGAACCCGCGATGGCGCGGGTCTGCTGATACGGCGACTCGAACAGGTGTACGAGCAGCGCGGAGTGAAGGTCGTCCAGGCTGGCGAAGTGCTGGTAGACGAGCTGTCGACTGACGCCCGCCGCTTCCGCCACACCCAGCATCGAGAGCGACTCCCAGCCGCCCGCGCAGACGCCGTCGGCGGCCACTTCGAGCAGATGCCGGCGCCGCTCGGGCGCGGCCAGATAGAGGCGAGTTTTGGCTTGGGGGGCAGGCGCCATCGGAAGATCTTTACACGATGTAAAGTTCTCGAATCAAGCAAAAAATGGGTAGCCTCGCGCGCGCCGGGCTGGGACAGTTCGCGCGGGATTCGCTAGCCCATGGTCCCACCCGATCGGAGGACGTGATGCAGAAGGCAATCCGAAAGCCGCGCCGAGCCACGTGGATTGTGCTCGTCGCAGTCCTTGCGTCGATGCCGCAGGCGGCGCGGGCCGGGTTCGAAACGGAGGACTTCCGGATCCGCAGCGCCCAGGATCTCGTCGATCTGTGCGCGGTTGCGACCAGCGATCCGCTCTACGCCTCCGCGATCCACTTCTGTCATGGCTTCGTCTCGGGCGCCTGGCAGTACCACCTGTCGCAAGCCAACGGTCCGAAGGGCGAGCGCCTGGTGTGCCCGCCCGAGCCGCCGCCGACGCGCGACGAGGCAATCGCGATGTTCGTGGCGTGGTCCGCTACGCACGCGGACAGCATGACGGAACCGGCCGTCGATGCGCTGTTCCGGTTCCTGGTCGAGAAGTATCCGTGCCCGGTCGCGGCAGCGGCGAAGAAGGGAGCGTCGAAGTGAAGCGCAGCATCCTCGCGATCGGAGTGGTCGGCGCGCTCGCCACGGCGGGCTGCGCGAACATGTCGCAAACCCAGCAGCGAACCGTGACGGGCGCCGCGGGCGGCGCTGCCGGAGGCGCGATCATCGGCGCGATCGCCGGCAACGCAGGCATGGGTGCCTTGATCGGCGGTGCCGTCGGTGCGGGCGGCGGATTCCTGTACGGGAAGTCGAAGGAAGCCGAATCAAAGGCCTATCAGCAGGGCGTCAAAGCCGGCCGATCCGGCCAGTAGCGCCGCGCTTCGGCC
>CAYGWM010000036.1:0-35265 GCA_964353555.1 uncultured Spirochaetales bacterium | reverse complement strand
GGTGGGGCGGAGCGCGGGGCTCCATCAGGGCGATCTCACCATCACCATTCCCGCCATCGCCAGGCCCGCATGAGCGAAGCGCCGGATCGCGCTCGCGGTCGACCCTCTCTCGAGCCGGAGCCTTCGGCGCAAAGACGCGGTTTCGCGCGCTGCGGGCCCACTTTTTCGCTGATTTCGCCTCAATGTCCGCCGGGCGACATCCAACTGGGGCCTAATGGAGCTATTCGACTCATCAGCCTGCTCGGGTCCGAGCGCGGCGTGTGGATCCTAGAGGGGGGAGAGTCGTGGGTAGCCGTGTGCGCAGTACTCGTCCGGCAGGGAGGGGCTTGGCGGCCCTGTCCTTGCTGTTGTTGGTGGGAACCCTGGCCGGGCCGGCCGGAGCAGTCGTGCTATCCGGAGTCGTGACCAACAGCCTGACCGGCGCCCCGGTGGAGGGAGTCGCCGTCACCCTCACACCCTCCGTCGCGGAATCGATCGTCACCGCTGCCGATGGCACCTATTCGGTCCGCGTCCTCGCCAACAGTTACACCGTGACCTTCACGGAGGACAGCTACAAGCAACTGAAGGACCAGCCGGCCGACACCACCGGCGGGCCGGTCGTGCTCAACGTGAGTCTCGAGCCCAAGGCCCCCGTGCTGGTGAGCGCGGCTCTGACCGGCGATCCGCTGCCCGGCGCCGTGGTGCAGGCGATTGGAACCATCGAGATCCTCGACGGGTCGAGCCTGACGAGCGTCGCCTGGACGCAGAAGCCGGGCGGTGTAACGGTGCAGATCGCCAGCCCCAATCAGCAGACCACGGACGTTACGCTGCCGGGTAGCACGATCTACAAGGACGAGCTGATCAAGATCCTCGCGGAGCCGCCCGCGGATCCGGCCGCGAATCTTCCGCCGGGCGTCGAGATTCCGCCGGGCGAGTTCCACGGCGGCCTGCAGGACCGCAACGAAGTGGTGGCCGTGAATCCGCTGATGGAAGAGGAAGCGGGCCACGTCGCGCTGCTGCTCACCGTGGTGACGAGCTCGGGCACCTATGAGGCCACGCTCGACGTCCATGCGACGCTGCCGTGGAAGGTGGCGAGCGGTCTCGGCAACGTCCCGATCGGCAGGGCGGTGCTGGTGCACGCGAAGGATCGACCGGTGGGCGACACGAATCCGTACGACTGGACGCTGATCAAGCCGCCGGGATCGAGCGCCGTGCTGAGTGACGACACCACGCAGCAAGCATGGTTCACGCCCGACATCGAGGGCAAGTACGCGGTCCGCGTAACCGATCCCGTGGAGAACGACCCGGTGGTGATCGACGTCGTCGCCGGCACCTGGGTGGGCGCCATCACCGGCAAGGACCCTGGGATCGACGGCCTCCCGCTCGCGGCGGACTGCACCTCGTTCTGCCACAACGACAGCACGAAGATCGCGCCCGACAAATTCACTCCCTGGCGGCAGAGCGGCCACGCCGAGATCTTCTCGGACCAACTCAACACCAGCTCGCGCGACCAGTCGTCCTGCTGGCAATGCCACTCGGTCGGCTACGACCCGGAGGTCGAGAACGGCGGTCTCGACGATGCCGTCGACTTCCAGGACTTCCGGGCGGCCGGTCTGGTCGGGGGGAATCCGCCTGTCGACAACTGGTCCACGGTGGTGAACGACTTCCCGGAGACCGCGCGTCGCGCCAACGTGCAGTGCGAGAACTGCCACGGTCCGCGCTCGCAGCTCGCTGCGCACGGCAACGAATTGCTGAGCCGCTCGCTCGCGGCGACCAACTGCGCCCAGTGCCACGGCGAGCCGCTGCGGCACGGCCGCTATCAGCAGTGGCAGCTCTCCGGCCACGCGGACTACGCGGTCGCGCTCGATGAGGGCAAGGGGACAAATGGCAGCTGCGCGCGGTGCCACTCCGCGAACGGGTTCCTGACCTGGCTGCCGATCCTGCAAGACAGCGATCCGACCACGGATCCGCTCGCCAACATCACGGTGACCTGGACGAAGGACCAAGTGCACCCGCAGACCTGCGCCACCTGTCACGATCCGCACAATCCCGGCAGCGCGAGCGGCGATCCGACCAACGCCACCGTCCGCATCGTCGGCAACACGCCGCCGCTGATCGCCGGCTTCACGGCGACCGACGTCGGGAAGGCCGCGATCTGCATGACCTGCCACAACACGCGCCGCGGCCTGCGGAACGACGCCACCTTCGACGCGCTCAGCGGGTCGGAGAAGTCGCGGGCGCCGCACCCCGGCGCCCAGGCCGACATGGTCATGGGTCAGAACGCCTTCCTCGTGACGGTGGGCAACCGCGGTCCGCACTCGAACCGCGACCTGGCCGGAAAGATCAGCAACGTCTGCGTCAACTGTCACATGGAGGCGACGCCGCCGCCGGCCGATCTCTCCTACAACCAGAGCGGCACCAACCACACCTTCTGGGCGCGCAAGACGATCTGTGGCACGTGCCACATGGACGGCAGGACCGCAGACGACGTGCAGCTTCCGATCGAGGCCTCGCTCGCGACGCTGAAGGCGGACCTCGAGGGCGCGATCGTCGATGCCATGGATGCGGAGATCCAGCAGGGCAACTCGATCGAGCTGAAGGCGGGCTCGCCCTCGGCCGTGGTAGGGACCGTGACCGACGTATCCCAGATCACGTCGCTCGAGTTCACCGAAGGGAGCGGCCAACAGGCGATCCTGATCTCGCTCAACGGTGCCGCGCCGGTCGGTCCGGTCTCGCTGAGCAACGTCCGCGTGAAGGACGGCCTAGGCGCGACGCTCGGGCTTCTCTATGAGCGCAGCGATCCGGCGCTTCCGAAGGCCGGCTGGAACTACCTGTTGATCGAGGACGACGGGAGCAAGGGCATCCACAACGCGGAATTCGCTACCGACATCCTCGCGAAGTCGATCGCCGCGGTGGAGGCGGTTCCGGAGCCCGGGAACACGGCCGCGATGCTGGCCGCGTTCGGTGCACTCGCCGGCATCGGCTGGCGATCACGGCGCGGCGTCTGAATAAACGACTGCTGGGCGCGTCGACGCATCTGCTCGACGCCAACGCGATCCTGTGGGATACCCTGTCCCGCCGCCCCGACGCTCCTCGACTGCCCGCGCCCGACGCGGCGCGGTAGCTCGCGCCGGTGTTACGGCCGTTCAAGCGAACTGCTCAGCGAATCCGGGGGCCCGCGTCCAGCGATGATCGCGTTCCTGATCGCACTCGGTACCGAGACGGCGCGCTTTCTCTACGAAGGCTCGCTCTATATCGTGATCGGGTTCGCGATCGCCGGCTTGCTCCAGGAATTCCTGCCCGGCGCGGCGATCGCGCGGCATCTCGGCAAGGAGAGTCCGCGCTCGGTACTGCTCGCTTCGCTGCTGGGCATTGCGCTCCCACTCTGCTCGTGCGGCGTGGTGCCCGCGGCGGCTGCACTGCGTCGCAAGGGGGCGAGCCGTTCGGCGATCACCTCGTTCCTGATCTCGACGCCCGAGACCGGCGAGGAGGCGATTGCGCTCACCTACGGTCTGATGGGGCCGGTGATGGCGATCGTGCGCCCGATCGCGGCGGTCGTGACGGCGATCGTCGCGGGGCTGCTGGTGTTGTTCGTGCGCGAGGAATCGCCGTCGCCCGCGATCGTCGTCCCGGACGATCACGACCACGCCCACGGAATCGACGAGGAACCCGTTCCGGCGTCGCGTTCATTCCGCGGGCGTATGCAATCGGCCGGGCGCTATGGCTTCGTCACGCTCGTCGACGAGCTGGCGTTTTGGCTGGTCGTCGGTATCGCGCTGACCGGGATCCTCTCCGCGCTGCTCCCGAATGACTTCTTCACGCGCGTGCTCGGCTGGGATCGCGGCATCGTCCCGATGATTGCGATGATGCTGGTGGGCGTGCCTCTCTATCTGTGCGCGAGCGCGTCCACGCCGGTGGCGGCGGCGCTGATCGCGAAGGGTCTCTCGCCCGGCGCCGCGATGGTGTTCCTGCTCACCGGTCCCGCGACCAACGTCGCGACGATCGGATTGGTCGGGCAGATGCTCGGGCGGCGCGTGCTGCAGGTCTACCTGCTGTCGATCGCCGGTGTATCGCTGGCGGCCGGCGTTCTGCTCGATGCATTCGCGTACGACGCCGTCCGGAGAGCCGTGATCCAGGGCCCGGCGACGGCCGACGGCGGCTTGCTCGCGCTCGTGAAGATCGGCGCCGTGTTCGTGTTCCTCGCGCTGGCGATCGCGAGCTTCCGGCGCACGCGCTTCCGCGAAGGCCGTCGCGATCTCGTCCAGAATATGCGCGACGTGCGCGACCTGCTCCGGCGCTTCCGGCTCCGCGATCTCACGCGGCCTCCGGTGCTGGCGGCCATCGCCGTCGCGGCGTTGGCGTTCGGGATCGCGCGCGCGGTGCTGATCGTCGGGCCGGGCGAGCGCGGCGTCGTGCAGCGCTTTGGCCGCGTGGTCGCCAGCGACCTCGAGGCCGGCCTGCATCTACACTGGCCGGCGCCGCTCGGGCGCGGCTTCGTCGTCGACGTCGACGGCGTGCGCCAGCTCTCGGTCGGCTTTGCGGGCACGGCGGCCGGCGATCGCTCGCCGATCGGTGACGAATCGTTCTTCCTGACCGCCGACGAGAACGTCATCGATCTGCGTTCGGTGGTGTCGTGGCGCGTCGTCGATCCGGCCAGATTTACGCTCGGACTCGAGGGCGCCGAAGGTCTGCTCCGCGCGCGCGCGCGCAGCGTGCTGGTGGACATCGCCACCGGACGCACGATCGACGCGATCTACGCCGACGGCCGCCTCGCGGTCGAGCGCGCCTATCGCGACGCGCTCGTCGCCGAGGTCGAGGCTCTCGATCTCGGCTTTCGCGTGCTCGATGCGCGACTGCTCGACGTGCACGCGCCGGCCAGCGTCCACGACGCGTTCCGCGACGTCGCAAGCGCGCTCGAGGACCGCGAGACCGAAGTACACGACGCCAACGGCTACGCCGCCGAGCGTCACAACGAGGGCGAGGGCGAGTCCGCCGCGACCACCGAAGCGGCGCGCGCCGAGGCGAATCGCGTAGCGCGGCTGGCGGACGGAACGGCGGGCGCGTTCGCCGGCATCGCGCGCGCGCACGACCAGTCGCCGGACCTCACCGAGCGCCGGCTGTGGCTCGAGACGCTCGAGCGCACACTGCCCGCGCCGCGCAAGTTCATCCTGGCCGCCGGCGCTTCCGGCGGCGACGTGGATCTCTGGGTGGGCGGCGGCTCGGCGCCGCCGCCCCTGGTGCTGCCCGAGACGCCGCCCCGCGGCGCCGCCGGGCGCAAGGACGCACGCACACAATGAAGACTCTGCTGATGCTGCTCGCGGTCGCCGTGCTGCTCTTCGCGCTCGCCAGCGCGATCGTCGTCGTAGACGAAACGGAGCACGCGGTGATCACCCAGTTCGGGCGACCGGTCGCCGTGATCAGCGACGCCGGTCTGCACGGCAAGCTGCCCGCGCCGATCCAGCGCGTGACGCGCATCGACAAGCGCGTGCTCTTCACCGAGCAGCCGCCGACAGAACTGCTCACCTCCGACAAGAAGAACGTGGTCGTTTCGACCTACCTGTCCTGGCGCATCGCCGATCCGCTGAAGTTCCTGACGTCGCTGCGCACGCGCGAGGCCGCAGAAGCGCGGCTTGCGGCGCTCGTGCAATCGGAGCTGGGCAGCACGCTCGGCAACCTGCCCTTCTCCAGTGTCGTACCCGCGCCGACCGATGGCGGGGGTCTCGAGCAGGTCGAGAAGCGCGTGCAGCAGGCCTCCCACGACGCGGCGCTGCGCGACTTCGGAATCGAGGTGACGAGTTTCGGCGTGACGCGGCTCGGCTATCCCGCGCAGAACCTGCAGAGTGTCTTCGCGCGGATGCGCGCCGAGCGCGAGCGCATTGCGCGTGGCTATCGCTCCGAGGGCAAGGCCGCCGCGCAGAAGATCCGCGCCGAGGCCGATCGCGAGCGCTCGACGGCACTCGCCAACGCCGAGGCGGAGGCGCAGCGCTTGAAGGGCGAGGGCGAAGCGGAGGCGTCGCGCGTCTATGCCGACGCCTATCGGGGTCACGAGGACTTCTATCGCTTCATCCGCACGCTCGAGAGCTACGAGAAGGTGCTGAAGGACAACACGACGCTGGTGTTGCCCGCCGATTCGCCGTTCCTCGAGCTGCTGCTGTCGAAGCGCGTCGGAGGCCACGGGACCGGGAGCGAGGACACCAAGCGGTGACCGGCTCGCGGCTATCCCGGCTGTTGCTCGTCGGCGTCGCGCCGCTGTTGCTGCTCGTCTGGCTTTCGGCCGGCATCTACAGCGTCGAGTCGGATCAGAGCGGTGTGGCCTTCGTGCTCGGCCGGGTCGTCGGCCGTGACGTGCTGCCGGGGATCCACTGGAATCCGGCCTGGCCGATCGGTCGCGTGGTGGTTGAAAAGACCGCGACGAACTTCACGATGCCGGTGGGCTACCGGATGCTGGAACAGCCGGGCGCCGCGCCGATCTCGGATCTCTGGCTGACCGGCGACACCAACGTCGTGACGGGTCGGCTCGACATCCAGTACAGCATCAAGAGCCTCACCGATCTGCAACTCGCCCACGAGTCGCCCCGCGAGCTGCTGCGGCGCGCAGGCGAGCGCGTGCTGTCCGAGTACCTGGTCTCGGAAGGCGTCGACGCAATCCTGACCACGAAGCGCCGCGAGCTCACCGAGTTCGTCCGCAAGGGCGTGCAGCAGATCGTCGACGCGCACGGCGTCGGCATCCAGATCCAGGCGGTCGGCGTGCAGGAACTGGCGCCGCCGCTGCAAGGCGAAGTGCGCAACGCGTTCCAGGAAGTGCAGAACGCCAACGCCGATCGCGAGCGCGCGGTCTTCGAGGCGCGCTCCTACAAGGCGCAGGTGGTGGCTGAGGCACAGGGCGAGGCGCAGCGACGCATCGCCGAAGCCACCGGCGATCGCCACCGCCGCATCGAGATCGCCTCCGGTGAAGCCGAGCGCTTCCGCTCGATCGCACGCGAACACGACCGCGCGCCCGGCGTCACCGAGGATCGCCTCTACCTCGAGACGCTCGAGCGCATCCTGCCGCGCATCGAGAACTACGTGGTCGAGCCGGGATCGAACGGACGCGTGAACCTGCGCGTGATGCGGTGAGAGCGGGCGCGGCGCTGCTCGTTGCGCTCGCGACGCTCGCGAGCGTCGCCGCGTCGGCCGAGCCGCTGCCGGTCGTCACGACGATCCAGCCACTCGGGCTGGTGGTTCGCGAACTCGGCGGCGAACGCGTCGTCGTGTCCGTCCTCGTTCCGCCCGGCGCGAGTCCGCACACCTTCGAGCCACAGCCGAGCGACGTGCGATCGCTCGTCGCTGCGCGTCTGATCGTCGAAGTGGGCGGGGCTCTCGATGGCTGGGTGCACCCACTGCTGGCGGCTGCGTCCGCCCGGCCGGAGCGGCTGGCGCTGCTCGATCTGCCGGGTCTCGAGCCGCTGCCCGCGATCGCCAGTGCGCACGTCGATGCGGGGCCGCCCGGCGCGGCGGGTCGCCTCGATCCGCACGCCTGGCTCGACCCGATCCGCGTGCGCGACGTGCTGGTGCCGGCGCTCGCTGCGAAGCTCGCAGCCCTCGACCCGCCCGGCAGCGCGGACTACGAGGCGTCGCGCGACCGCCTCGTCGCGCGGCTGACTGCGCTCGATGCGGAAATTCGCACCACACTCGCAGCACACGGGAGACAATTCCTCGCGTTCCACGCGGCGTGGCGCTACTTCGCGAAGCGCTACGGCCTCGAAGAGGTGGGCGTCATCGAAGAGGCGCCCGGCGAAGAGCCGACGCCGCGCGAACTCGCTGCGCTCGTGCAGCGCGCGCGCGAGGCCCACCTGCCTGCGATCCTGATCGAGCCGCAACTCAGCCCGCGCATCGCGGAGATGCTGGCGCGCGACCTCGGCGCCGCGGTCGTCACGGTGGACCCGAACGGCGACCCGACCGATCCCGAGCGCGCCACCTACGCAGGTCTGATGCTCTGGAATGCGCGCGCCTTCGCCCGTGCGCTCGGAGGCGCGGCGCGGTGAGCGGTGTTCCGAGCGCCGAAGAGATCGTCGTTCGCTGTGAGGACGTGTCGGTCGTCGTTCACGGCCGCCGCGTGCTCGAGCGCATCTCCTTCACGTTGCGCGCAGGACGTTTCCTGGGCGTCGTGGGTCCGAACGGCGCCGGCAAGACGACGCTCTTGCGCGCGATGCTCGGGCTCGTACCGATCGCGGAGGGTCGCATCGAGGTGCTCGGCCGGCCGGCGGGCGCCTCCGCCGATGTGGCGCGCCAGATCGGCTACGTGCCCCAGCGTTACGCAATCGCCCCGAAGTTCCCCGCGCGCGTGCGCGACGTGGTGTTGATGGGGCGGCTCGCGTACTTCGGCACCTGGCGAAGGCCGCGTCGCGAGGATCATCAGGCGGTTGCGGATGCGCTGGTGCGGGTCGGCATCAGTGATCGAGCAGAACGGCCGATCGGCGCGCTCTCCGGCGGCGAGCAGCGGCGCGTGATGCTGGCGCAGGCGCTGTGCGCAAGCGAGCGGCTGCTGGTGCTCGACGAACCGACGATCGGCCTCGACCTGCCGGCCGAGCAGGCCTTCTATGCGCTGCTGCGCGAATTGCAGCGCGAACTCGGACTCGCGGTGATCGCGGTGTCGCACGACTTGCTGGCGCTCGCGGCCGCCGCAGACGAGCTGGTCTGCATCAACCGCACGATGCACGTGCACGGCAACCCGGACGAGGTCGTGCACAGCCATGCGCTGCGCGAGGCATACTCCTGCGAGTTCAACTTCATCGCGGGCGAGATCGCGCACCACGACAAGCTGGGGCGGCCCGATTGATGTTCGAGTTCGCCTTCATGCAGCGCGCGCTGGTGGCGGCGGTCCTGATCGGGATCGTCTGCGGCGCGCTCGGCTTCTTCGTGGTGTTGCGGCGGCTGGCGTTCATCGGCGTCGGCATCTCGCACTCGGCGATCGGCGGCGTCGCGCTCGGGATCGTGCTGGGCGTGTCGCCGCTCGCGACGGGCGCCGCGTTCTCGATCGCGGTCGCGCTGGCGATCGCGGCGCTCAGCCGTCGCCAGGTGCTCTCGGAAGACACCATCATCGGCGTCTTCTTCTCGGGCTCGATGGCGCTCGGCGTGGTGCTGTTCAGCCTGCAGCGCGGCTATCAGCAGGACCTGTTCGGCTACCTGTTCGGCAACGTGCTGGCCGTCTCGGGCCAGGAACTCGCGGTGCTCGGGGCGCTCGGTGCGGCGGTGCTGGGCGCGCTGGCGATCGCGTTCCGACCGCTCTTCTTCGCGGCCTTCGACGAAGAGGTGGCGCGGGCCTATGGCCACCCGGTGGACGCGCTGAACTCCGCGCTGCTGGTGCTGCTGGCCGTGACCGTGGTGATCGGGGTCCGCCTGGTCGGCGTGGTGCTGGTCGAGGCGCTGCTGGTGATCCCGGCCGCGACGGCCGCGCTGTGGGCCAGCCAGTACCGGGGCCAGATCGCGCTCTCGACCAGCCTCGGGGCGGGAGCCGGCGTATGCGGACTCGCCCTCGCCTATCGCTTCGACCTGGCAGCGGGGGGTGCGATCGTCCTCGTCGCGGTGGCGGCCTTCTTCGTCTCGGTGGCGCTGCGGCAGTTGCGACCCGCCCAGTTGGGCTGCCCGCCCGGAGACCCCTGAGCAGACGCCACTTGCTGTGCTAAATAGCCGCCGCTTCAAAACAGACCAGGAAACCACCGATGGCCAAGACTTCTCAGGTTCACCGTGATCTGCAGCGCAAGGTGCTGATCGCCAAGTTCAAGGACAAGCGCGCAGCGCTGCGCGCAAAGCTGCAGGACCCTGCCGTGTCGATCGACGACAAGATCGCCGCGCAGGCCTCGTTCGCGAAGCTGCCGCGCAACTCGTGCCCGACGCGCAAGAACAACCGCTGCGCGCTGACGGGCCGCTCGCGGGGCTTCTACAAGAAGTTCGGCGTCTCGCGCATCATGCTGCGGGAGCTGGCGCTGGCCGGTCAGCTTCCCGGTGTGCGCAAGTCGAGCTGGTAGCGCCCCGCCGGATCATGAGGACGCCATGAAGCCCGAGATTCATCCCGACTACCACAAGGTAATATTTGTCGACAGCGCCACCGGCACCGAGTGGGTGACTCGTTCGACGTTGAAATCGGCCGAGAGCCGCGACGTCGAGGGCGAGACGCTCCCCGTGGTGCGCCTCGAAATCTCGAACGTCAGCCACCCGTTCTGGACGGGTCAGCTCCGCGATACGACGCGCGGCGGCAAGGTGGACGATTTCCGACGCCGCTATGGCTCGAAGAAGTAGGGGATCGCGATGCCGCGCCGCTGTGAGCTGACAGGATCCAAGGTCGAGACCGGCAACAACGTCTCTCACTCGAACCGACGCACGCGCCGGACCTTCGCTCCGAATCTGCAGAACGTGACGCTGCTCTCGAACGCGCTCGGCCACTCCGTGCGCATGCGTGTGACGACACGGGCGCTGCGTACCGTGCAGAAGGTAGGCGGTCTCGACGCCTTCCTGCTCGGCACGGCCGACGGGAAGCTGCCGCCCGAGGGGCTCGCGCTGAAGCGGCGCGTCCGCAAGGCCGTGTCCGGCGGCGCGAAGGCGGCCTCGGCCTGACGACCTTTGCCGCCCAACGCGGGCGGATTGCGGCGGTCACCGCCGCGGCGTTGCTCGCGCTCTTCGTCGGCCAGCCGCTGCACGGTCCGGCTGCGGCCAGCGCCTTCCGCGGCGCCACCACGAGCTTTGCTTCCGATGCGGGCGTCACGACGCCCGGCTCTCACCACGCCCATCTGTGCCCGCTCTGCAGCGCCTCGAATCAGGCGCGCTTTGCGATGGCTACGGCGCCGCATGCGTTCCTCGCTGCGTTCGTTCTTCATCGCGCACTCGCTCTCGCGACGCCCGACCAGCCGGCGCCCCGGCTCGATCTGGGCGTCAGCGGCCCGCGCGCCCCGCCGACGCCGCCCTCTCCGCTCGTCTAGGCATCCATCCCAGACAGCACGGCGATCCGCCGTGGAACGCGCGCGTTCCCGGCGCGTCGCCTCGCGACCCGCCCTCTGCCACGGCGCGGGTCCGAAGGAGAAGCGACTTGCTTTCCGCCCATCGATCGATCGGGAGGGCCAGGCGTCTGTCACGCCCGCTGGCCACGTTGCTCACGGCCGCAAGCATCTGCGGCGCTGCGACCGAGGTGAGCGCAGCGAAACCGGATGACGAGCTCGCCAAGGTGAAGAGCGAGCTCGAGAAGACGCAATCGGAGCTGGGTGCGACGCGCGCCCAACTCGAAGCAACGCGCGAAGCCCTCGAGAAGCTCGCCGACAAGGTCGACCGCATCGAAAGCGGCGTGAGCACGACTGCGAGCGCGTTGCCGAGTGGCCCGCGCCTCGCGCCCGTCAATGCCAACAATCCCGCGATCTCCTTCGTCGTCGACACCGCGTTCAGCACCGGGAACCTCGATTCCGGCTACGACTTCTCCCTGTTGAGCGGGGAGTTGTTCATCTCGGCGCCGATCGACCCGTTCCTGCGCGGCTACGCCAGCCTGAACGCCTCGAGTGACGAGGGCTTCGGCCTCGAGGAGGCCGCGCTGATCACCACGTCGCTGCCGTGGAACTTCACCGTGAAGGGCGGGCGCTTCATGGCCGACGTCGGGCGCATGCCGCACTGGCACAACGAGCAGTTGCCCTTCGTGAATCGTCCCGAGTCGATCGAGCGCATCTTCGGCGGCGAGACGATCTCCGAGGGCGCCGAGGTTACCTGGCTCGCGCCGATCGATCACTACTTCCGCATCACGACCGGCCTCTACAACACGATCGGCGCGGAGAACTCGGAGGATCTCTTCGACAACGGCTTCGATGGCCGGCGCAGCTTCAACGAACTGACCTGGCTGGTGCGTCCGTCCACCTACTTCGATCTCAGCGACACGCTGAACGTCGAGATCGGCGGGACGTACTTCACCGTCAACCAGGACAGCACGCGCGGCCTGTACGGCGTCGACGCGACGCTGCGACACCAGCCGGGAACGAGCGGCCTGTATCAGGGGCTGGTGCTGGGAAGCGAGTGGTACTGGAACAGCGAGCGCTTCGGCGACATCGAAGAGGGCATCGACCCCGACACCGGCGAAACGATCTTCGGCACGCAGCGCTTCGAGCGCAACGGCGGCTACGCGTATGTGGAGGCGTTCCTCGGCCGCAACTACTCGCTCGGCGTCCGCGGCGACTACGCCGAGAACATCTTCGGGCCGTCCGAACGGCAGCGCACGCTCTCCGCGTTCGCGACCTGGATGCCCTCGGAGTTCCAGCGCCTGCGTCTCCAAGGCGACGCGATCTCGCAGAGTGGCGTCGACGGCGGCGACGGGTATCAGATCACCCTGCAATGGACCGGGTTCCTAGGGAGTCACAGCCATGGCTTCGCAGCTCGCTAGAGCCGCATTCTCGATCGCAGCGCTGCTGCTCGGCGCAGCGCAGCCCGCGGCCGCCGCGCTCCGCGTCGTCGCGACGCTTCCGGATGTCGCCGACATGGCGCGCCAGATCGGCGGCGACCGCATCGAGGTCACGACGATCGCGACCGGCGCCCAGGATCCGCACAAGGTGCCGGTGAAGCCGAGCTTCGTGACCAAGCTGAACCGCGCCGATGCGCTGATCGTGCAGGGGCTCGGCCTCGAGCACGCCTTCCTGCCGGCGCTGCAGGAGGTGGCGAGCAATCCGAAGATCCTGCCGACAGGGCCCGGCTACATCGATGCGTCCGTCTACATCGACCCGCTCGAAGTGCCGAGCAGCCAGAATCGCTCGCAGGGAGAACTGCACCCGCTCGGCAATCCGCACTTCAATCTCGATCCGGTGCGGGGCAAGCAGATGGTCCGCGCGATCGCGGAGGGACTCGCGCGCGTCGATCCGGAAGGCGCCGAGGCGTATCGCGACGGGGCCGCGCGCTACACCGCGCTGCTCGACGAGAAGATCGCGGGTTGGCAGCAGCTCGCTGCGCCGCTGCGCGGGGTCAAGGCCGTCTCGTATCATGAGGATCTCGTCTACCTCGCGGATCGCTACGGCATCGAGCTGGTCGGCACGATCGAGACCAAGCCGGGCGTCCCTGCGACGGCTTCGCACCTACAGGAGCTGGTCGATGCGATGAAGCGCGACGACGCGACGCTCGTGATCCGCGAGGTCGCCTACGAGATGCCACTCGCGCAGACCGTGGCGGAACGCAGCGGCGCACGCGTCGTGACGATCGCGACGCAGACCGGCGGACTGCCGGAGGCGACCACCTACGTCGAGTTCATCGAGGCCAACCTGCAGGCGCTGCTGCGCGCGGTGCAATCGGGAGCGGGCGGCTAGGTGCGCGGCCCTGCCGAAGCGCTGCTCCGCGTCGAGAACGCCGACTTCGGCTACGAGGGATGCGCGATCGTGCATCGCGCGTCCCTCGCGATCCGCGCCGGCGAGTTCGTCGTGCTGGTCGGCGCGAACGGCAGCGGGAAGTCCACGCTGCTGCGGGGGATCCTTGGGCTGTTGCCACCGCTGGCAGGCCGCGTCGAACGCCGCGCCGGACTGCGCATCGGCTATGTGCCGCAGCGCGAGACGCTCGATCCGCTCTACCCGCTTTCGGGAGCCGACGTCGTGATGATGGGCGCGGTGCGCGACCTGCGGCCGTGGCAGCGCGTTCGCAAGGCCGATCGCGAACGCGCGCGCGCCGCACTCGAGGCCTGCACGGCGAGCGGATTCGCAGGGCAGCGCTATGCCGCGTTGTCGGGCGGACAGCGCCAGCGCGTGCTGCTCGCGCGCGCTCTCGCAACGGATCCCGAGCTGCTGTTGCTCGACGAGCCGACCGCCGGCGTCGATCCCGCGGCCGAGCGATCGCTGCTCGACCTGCTCGCCATTGTGGCGCACACGCGAAAGCTCGCGGTGTGGATGGTCACGCACGACCTGCATGCGATCGCGGGACGCTTCGATCGCATCGCGACGGTCGACGAGGGTCGGCTCGTCGTGGAGGCCGCCGCGTGAGCGAGTTCTTCTCGCCGGACTTCCTGTTCCGCAACGCGATCCTCGGCGGTCTCGGCGTGGCGTTGCTGTGCTCGGTGCTCGGCATCTATCTGGTGTTGCGCCGGCTGGTGCTGATCGGCGTCGCGCTGCCACAGGCCAGCGCAGCGGGCATCGCGGGCGTCTTCTGGCTCAGCGGACACGCGCATGCCGAGGGCCAGGCAGCGCACTTCCTCGCGCTCGCGGGATCGCTGCTGGCCACCTTCGCCGCGCTCGCGTTCCTGCTGATCGGCCGGCGCCGCGCGCGCGTGCCGGCCGAGTGGGGCGTCGGAGCGCTCTTCGCGATCAGCTCGGCCGCGACGATCCTCTTCGTCGCGGTGAATCCCACCGGCGATCTCGAGATGTCGAATCTGTTGCGCGGCGAACTGCTCGCGATCACGCTGCGCGACCTCCAGGTGATCGTCGCCACGATGATGCTCGTCGGCGCGCTCTTCGTGCTGTTCCGCCGCGAGCTGCTGCTGACGTCCTTCGATCCCGAGTTCGCGCGCACGATCGATCGCCGCCCGCTTCGCTACGACGCGCTGCTCTACGCGCTGCTCGGCGGCAGCATCGCGCTCGGCGTGATGAACGTCGGGCCGCTCGTCGTGTTTGGCTTCCTGGTGTTGCCGGCGCTCGCGGCGCTGCGCATCGCGCCGGGCCTCGCGAGCGCATTCGTGCTGTCGGCGGCGATCGCGGCGATCTCGTTCGTCGGTGGCTTCGCGTTGGCCTACCGCGCGGATCTGCCGGCGGGTCCTGTGGGCGTCGCCTTCGCGGCATCGATCTGGGCGGCGATCGGAATCGCGGCGCAACTGCGCGAGCGGCGTCGCGCGGTCGCGGCGCTGGCGCTGCTGCTCGCGGCGCTGCCACTGCTCGGTTGCGCGGGCGGCCCGTTCGGTCCGCGCACTCCGCGCGAGCTGACCGCGCTGCCACGCGGCTCGCTGCCCGAACTCGATCCCACGCGATCGATCGCGGTGCTGCCGATCGACAACGCGACGGGCAGCGATCTGCATCTGCAGAGCGCGAACCCGCTGAAGGACCTCGCGCGCGCGGTGGGCGACGAGTTCGCGCCGGCGCCGCCCACGGTGCCGGAGCGCTTGCAACAACGCGCGATCGCAGAGTTGCAGCGCCGCGGCTACGCGGTCGTCGATTTCGAAGCGGTGCGCGCCGCGGCACCGCATGCCTACGACGATGCATTGTCGGCCGTGCATGCGGCGGCGCGTGCGGGGCTCGACGGCTACGTGCTCCACGGGATCCTGCGTCGCTTCACGGTGACGAACTCGGGGCTGCTGCTGGTCCGTCTCGAGCTCGCGCTGCTCGACACCAACGGCGAGAAGCTGCTGTGGACCGGCGCGGCGAATCGGCCCGTTCCGATCCGCTCGGCGCTCACGATGCAGGAAGTCCTGCTCGACGCCGGCGGCCCGATCTTCGCGGAAGCCTTCGGCAGCGAGCGGTGAAGCGGCCCCCGGCCGAAATTCCTCAGATCGACGGCGGCTCGGGTCGATACCCCCAACAGGGGGAAACGTGGCGAGAGCGCGCGCGATCGGTCTCGTATGGGTCGCGCTGCTCTGCGTCGGCGGGCCCGCCACAGCTCCCTCGTCGCCGCGATCGCGTGCTGTGGAGGCGAACTCACCCTCCCCTTGCGCGCCGCTCACACCCATCGAGATCGCTCTCTACTGCGCGGATCCGGCGGCTTCCCAGCTCGGCGCGAGCTTCCTCGACGCCGATCCGTTCTCGAGCCATCCGGCGCCCGAGATCACGCCGCTGCCGTCGCTGTTTGCCGAGCAACACCTGGAGCCGGAAGCCCCCGCGCGCGTTCCCGAGCCCACGTCGTTGCTGTTGTTGGCGCTCGGCTTCGGCTGGATGGCGATCGTGCAGGCTCGTGCGGTGATGCGTCCGCGCTAGTCAGGATGGGCCTCGAGCCACTCCCGCGCGACGTCCGCCGGCGCGCGCCCTTGCTGATCCACCGCAGCGTTCATCTGCTGCATCGTCGCGGCGTCGATCGCGCCGGCGAGTCGCGCGAGCTGCGCAACCACGCCCGGACGCTCGCGCGCGAGCCGCGACCCCACCAGCACCACCGCGTCGTACGGCGGAATCACGCCGCGGTCGTCGCGCAACACGCGCAGGTCGAACGCGGCGATACGGCCGTCGGTCGAGAACGCGCTGATCACGTCGACCTCGCCTGCCGCCGCGGCCTGGTACATCAGCGACGGATCCATGCTGCGCGACTTCCGAAACGCAAAGCCGTAGGCTCCGACCAGCGCGCGCCACTCGGGTCGCGAAAGGAACTCGTAGTCCGCGCCGATCTCCAGCGCGGGCGCCGCTCCCGCCAGCTGGCTCAATGTTTCGATGTGCAGCTCCGCCGCGCGCTTCGCGCGCATCGCGAGCGCATAGGTGTTCTCGAAGCCGAGCGCGGCGACGACCGAGACGCCGTGCTCGGCTTCGAGCGTGCGCCGTACGTCGTCCAGCACTGCGGCGCGACTTCCCGGTGCGCCGCTGCGCTGCAGCACGCTCGCCCACAGCGTGCCCGAGTAATCGACGTAGACGTCGATCTCGCCGTTGCGAAGCGCGTCGAAGAGCACCGTGGAGCCGAGCGAAGGCAGCGTCTTCGCGCGCGCGCCGGTGCCGCGTTCGATGAAGCCGGCCATCAGGTCGGCCAGCACGTACTGCTCGGTAAAACTCTTGGCGCCGATCGTCACGACCGGTGCCGCGCTGCCCGAAGCGACGCTCGATCGCGCAAGCGCGATGCCGGCGACCAAGGTCGCGAACAGCGCGAGCGATGCCCAAAGCAAGCCCCGGCGGCGCTGTTGCAATCCCTGCTCGAGCAGCCGGATCGCGCGATCGATCACCAGCGCCAGCGCCGCGGACGCGAGACAGCCGAGCCACACCGCGGCGAAGCGTCGCGTCTGGAGTCCGCTGAAGATGAAATTCCCGAGACTCGTCGCGCCGACCGGCGTCGAGAGCGTCGCGGTGCCGACGATCCACACCGCCGCGGTTCGCACTCCCGCAACCAGCACCGGTAGCGCAAGCGGCAGCTCGACGCGCCACAGCGATTGGTTCGGCGTCATGCCCACCGCGCGCGCCGCTTCGCATGCCGCGGGATCGACGCCGCGCAGACCCGCGACGGTGTTCTGCAGGATCGGCAGCACGCCGTAGAGAACCAGCGCCACCAACGCGGGGCCGGCGCCGATCGCACGGATCTCGATACCGAAATGGCGCGCCGTGAAGCCGCCGACCACCGCGAAGAGCGGCACCATCAGCGCGAGCAGCGCGAGACTCGGCACGGTTTGGATCACGCCCGCGACGCCGAGTAGCGGCGGCGCGAGCCGCGGCCGGCGCGTAACGGCGATCCCGAACGGCACCGCGATCGCGGTCGCGAGCGCGAGCGCCGCGAGCGACAGCTCCAGATGCGCGCCGGCATACTCCGGAAGCAGTGCGAACAGATCGTTCACGCGGGGCGCTCCGCTGCACGCAACAGCGCCTCGACGCGTTCCGCATGGCGGCGCGGTGTCGCGACGAGATGCGCGACGCTCTCGGTCGCCGGGCTGCGCAGCAGCTCGGCCGGCGTGCCGATCTGCACCAGCGCACCGCGATCCAGCACCGCGATGCGATCGCCGAGCGCGAGCGCCTCGCCCATGTCGTGCGTGACGAACAGCGTCGTCACACCGAGCGCACGGCGAATCGTCTGAAAACGCTGCTGCAGCGTCTCCCGCGTCTGCGGATCGAGCGCGCCGAACGGCTCGTCCATCAACAGCACTTCGGGCTCGGCGGCGAGCGCGCGCGCGAGACCGACGCGTTGCTGCTGGCCACCGGAAAGTTGCGACGGAGCGCGATCACGATGCGTCGCAGGGTCCAATTCGACCAACACGAGCAGCTCGTCGACACGCGCGCGGATCCGCGCTGGCGTCCAGCCGAGCAGCTGCGGCGTCACCGCGACGTTCTCCGCAACCGAAAGGTGTGGGAAGAGCCCTATCTGCTGGAAGCAGTATCCGATGCGGCGGCGCAGCCGCGGCGCCGGCTCGCCGCGCACGTCGCGACCGTTGATGCGAATCGTGCCGGCATCGGGCTCGATCAGCCGGTTCACCATCTTCAGCGTCGTCGTCTTGCCGCTGCCCGAGCCCCCCACCAGCGCCAGCAGCTCGCCGGCTTCGACGCGCAACGAGAGCCGATCCACGGCGACGACGTCGCCGTAGTGCTTGCTCACCGCATCCACTTCGATCGCAGCCATCAGCGGCCGATGCTATCCGATTGCGATGCCGACCCGCGCCGTCATTTTCGATCTCTTCGACACGCTCGTCGACCTGCCGATGGACACGCTGCCGCGCGTGGAGATCGACGGCCGGCTTTTGATGTCGACGACCGGTGCATTGCACGAGTCACTCGGCGCGCACGCGCCGATCGCGTTCGACGACTTCGTGCGTGCGCTGGTCGCAGTCGATCGCGAGTGGCGTGCGACGCACTGGGAGCGCGATCGCGAGGTCACCACGCTCGATCGCTTCGCGCGCGTCGCGAAGGCGCTCGACCTCGATGATCCCGAGCTTCCCGGGATCCTGACCGACGTGCACATGGGCATGCTCGCATCGATCGCGGTGGCACCGGTGCACCACGCCGCGCTGCTCGCGCGTTTGCACGAGCGCTTCCGGATCGGCCTCTGCTCGAACTGGACCTGGACGCCGACGGCGCTCGCGATCCTCGATGCGACGCAGCTGCGCGCGTCGCTCGACGCGGTGGTGATCTCGGCCGACCACGGCCTGCGCAAGCCGCGCCGTGAGATCTTCGAGTCGACGCTCGCCGCCCTCGGCGTCACGCCCGAGGAGACCGTGCACGTCGGCGACAACTTGATGGCCGACGTAACAGGAGCGGCGGCGCTCGGGATCCGCACCGTGTGGATCACGCGCCGCGTCGCCGATCCGGCCGTCGCGCTCGCGAAGCACACCGGCGCGCGTCCGGATCATCAGATCGCGGACCTCGCCGAGCTGGAGGCGTTGCTCGGCTAGGAACCCGTCCTACGACGGCCCGCTCGCTGCTTCTAACTCGGCAGCGCGAGTGCTGGATCGAACCACGTGAGAATGCGGTCGTTTTCTTCGCGGGGATAGGTGTGCGAGAGGTCCTCGATCTCGTGGTACACGAGATCCGCGCCCGCGCCGGCGAGTTCGTCGCGTGCGAGGCGGGCCAGCGCGATCGGGAACAGCCAATCGAGCGCGCCGTGCGAGAGGTGGATACGGCGGCCGCGCGCGCGGCCGAGGTTGCCGTTCCCGACGTTCGCCGGATGCAGCACACCCGACACCGGCGCAAGCGCGCTGTACGGCGCGCCTTCCAGCAATCCCGCGAGCAGCGTGAACGTCGCGCCGTCCGAGAGTCCCGTCAGCAAGATTCGCGCGCGATCGACCGGCCAACGCTGCGCGACGAACTCCACCATCGACGCGAGCCGCGCCGCATCGAGCGCCGGCGCGTCGAGCGACCAGGTCGAGCCGAGCGACGTCGGCGACAGCAGCAGCAAGCCGCGACCGCGCGCTTCGCGCAGCCAGCTCCACAGGAAGTCGCGGCCGTGGCCGGAGCCGCCGTGCAGCACGACGACCAGCGGCCACGGCGTCTGCCCATCGCACCATTCGGGGACGTAGAGTGAGAAGCCTCCCCGATCCCCGCTCGTGCCCGGCGCTTCCAGTACGCCAACGCGCAGCTCCGCGGGCGGCTCGGGATCGAAGCGCGCCGCGCGCGCGCGCAGCGCGGGCTCGACGAAGTAGCCGCCGAGCGCGGGCAGCACACCGCGCAGCGAGTACAGCGTCGCCTGCGCGCGGCGGTGTCGGGCGAGGCTTCCGAGCACCCGCGCGGTGGTTTCGTGCGGTGCACCCGGATCGACGAAGAGGCGCAGCGCGTCGAGCGCTTCACCCGCACCCTGCGCGAGGCGATCGTGAAACGCGCGCAATACCGGGTCGTCGGGCGCGTGCTGTCCAAACGCTTCGAGCGCTTCCTCGAGGCGATCGCGCGGAACGCCGAGCAGCTGCCGCAGCCGCGGAATCTGCGGCGGATGCAGCTGCCGCTCGGCCACCTCGATGCCTTCGAGCGCCGCGAGCGTCGTAGCGCCTACCCGCGCGACCGCGCTCCGGTACGCATCGGACAGCGCGTCGGCGCCCACCTACGCGCCCGGCTCGCCGGGCTCGCTCGGGATCAGCGGGAGATCGGCGACGCGCGCGAGCAGTGCGTCGCGCACGGCGGGATGCGCGATCGCGACCAGCGCCGACACGCGCTCCGCCGCGGTCTTGCCGGCGAGTTCGGCAGCCCCGTACTCGGTGATGATCACGTCCACCTGATGGCGCGGCGTGGTGATGCAGGTGCCGAGCGGAAAGTCGGCGACGATGCGCGAGATGCATCCGTTGGCTGTGTTTGCGGTGGACGGTAGGCAGATCAGCGAGTGGCCGCCTTCTGAGAACGCAGCGCCGGTCACGAAGTCCTCGTGACCACCGATGCCGGAGTGTTCGCGCTCGCCGATTCGGTCGGCCACCACCTGCCCCACCAGATCGACCGAGAGCGCGCCGTTGATCGAGATCACGCGGCGATTGCGCGCGATCAGCCCGGGCTCGTTCACCTGGTCCACCGGCAGGAAGCGCACGGCCTCGTTGCCTTCGAGCCAGTCGTAGAGCGTGCGCGTTCCCATCGCGAAGGTCGAGATCGAAACGCCGTCGTGCAGACCCTTGCGGTTGCTGACCTTGCCCGCCTGGTACAGGTGCATCAGCCCGTCGGTGAACATCTCGGAGTGGATGCCGTAGTCGCCGCCCGGGCCGTCGGCCAACATTTGTGCGATCAGGCTCGGCACGCCGCCGATGCCGGTCTGCAGCGTGGCGCCGTCCTCGATGAATGCGCGCGCATGGGCGGCGATGCGACGCTCGATTGCGTCGGGCGGGACCTCCGGCAGTGCGATCACCGGCCGCTCGCTCTCGACGACGAAATCCACTTCGCTCTCGTGCAGCGCGTGCGGAAATTCGGGCGGCAGCCCGAGCGTGCGTGGCAGGTTGCGATTCACCTCCGCCACCAGCACGCGCTTCGGATCGCGGCCACAGCGGAGCAGCTCGTCGACGGTCGCACCCGCGTGCAGCGAAAGACTCATCAATCCGTTCGCGTCGGGCTTTGCAACGGCGGTGGCCATCACGCGCGGCGCCATGCTGCGCGCGAGTTTCGCGAAGCGGCGAAAGTCCGACGGGATGAAGTGCACGGCATGACCACCCGCAACCAGCGCGCGCTCGACCGGCCCGAAGAATCCCGACAGCAGCCGCACGCCCTTGCGCGTGAAGAGCGGGAAGAAGTCGACGAGCAGCGCGCCGAACACCGCGAGATCCTGCCAATCGTCGCGCTCGCTGAGCGCATGCAGGAATGCAGTCGGCTGACCGGGACCGAGCGGAACTGCGAGCGTATCGGTCGGCCGGACCAGCGCAGCAGCTTCGGCGAGCGAGATGACCTTCATTTCGGGGGCTCCATTGGGCGAGCGCGCATCATCGCACGGCGACGCGAAGGCTGCCGTCGCAGAGCGCGATGTCCCACGTGCCCTTCCAGCCCGGCCCCCCGGGCGCGAAGCAGCCCCGGAGGAACAAGCGCGCCGTGGCCTTTCGCGGCGAAGGTCTGCGGCTACTCTCCGCCGCCCGGAGGTATCCATGAAGACCAGTCGCATCTTGGGGCTCGCCATCGCGGTCGCGATTGCGGTCACCTCGTCACCCGTTCGGAGCGCCGAGCCCACGCTCGAGACCGATGATCAGAAGACCATCTACGCGATGGGCTATTCGCTCGCGGGCAGCCTCGACCGCTTTGCGCTCTCGCCCGCGGAGATCGATTTGATGATCGCCGGCCTGCGCGATGGCGCGAGTGGCGCGACGGCAAAAGTGCCCATCGACGAGTTCGGCCCGAAGATCAGCACGTTCGGCCAGGCACGCTCGGTCGTTGCGGCTGGCGTCGAGAAGAAGTCGGCGGACGAATTCCTCGCCAAGGAAGCCGCCGTGTCGGGCGCGACCAAGAGCGCCACGGGGCTCGTGAAGCGCGTCATCACGAAAGGCGAAGGCGCGACGCCGAAGGCCGACGACACCGTGAAGGTTCACTATCACGGCACGCTGCGTGACGGCACCGTCTTCGACTCGTCGGTCGAGCGCAAAGAGCCGGCCGAGTTCCCGCTGAACCGCGTGATCCCGTGCTGGACGGAAGCGGTCCAGACCATGAAGGTCGGCGAGAAGGCCCACATCACCTGCCCGTCCGAAATCGCCTACGGCGATCGCGGCTTCCCGCCCAAGATCAAGGGGGGAGCCGCGCTGGCATTCGATGTCGAACTGCTGGAGATCGCAAAGGCCCCGCCGGCGGAAGCGCCTGCGGTGACGCCCAAACCCGCTCCCTAGCAAGCGCGTGCTAGAGAGGTCCGTGAGCGAGCTGCGGTAGCACGGTGCGCGCAACGTGGTCGCATTCGTCGGCGTGCGGGTAGCCCGAGAGGATGAAGGCCTCGATGCCCAGCGCCGCGTAGGCGCGCAGCTTCGCCACGACCTGATCGGGATCGCCGACGATGGCCGCCCCGCAGCCGCTGCGGGCGCGGCCGATTCCGGTCCACAGCTGGTCTTCGATGTAACCCTCGTCGTCCGACGAGGACCGCATCTCGGCCTGACGGCGCACGCCTTCGGAGGCGGCGTCGAGCGAGCGGTTGCGGATCGCGTCGCCCGTTTCGGCGTCGAGGCGCGAGAGCAGCTTGCGCGCTGCGGCGCGCGCGTCCTTTTCGGTCTCGCGCACGATCACGTGCACGCGATAGCCGAAGCGCAGCGTGCGACCGACCCGCGCGGCGCGGGTGCGCATGTCATCGAGCAGCGCCGCTACGGCCGGCATCGGCTCCGGCCACATCAAGTACACGTCGGCCTCTTCGGCGGCGACGCGGCGCGCCGGCTCCGAGAGGCCGCCGAAATAGAAGAGCGGCGCGCGGCCCGACACGGTGCGCGCGGCCGGCGGTTCGAGGTCGAGTGAGTAGAAGTCGCCGCGCTGCGAAACGCCCTTCCCGTCCAGCAATGCACGCAGCAGCTGCATGCACTCGCGCGTGCGCTGATAGCGCGCTTCGGACGCGACCGGCGCACCGGGCAGGTCGCTCGAGATGATGTTCACCGCGAGGCGGCCGCCGAGCATGCGGTCGAGCGTGGCGAGTTGGCGCGCGAGCTGCGGCGGCCACATCTCGCCGCAGCGCACCGCGACGAGCAAGCGCATGCGCGACGTCTGCGGCGCCACGCCGCCGGCGAAGGCAATCGAGTCGATGCCGAGCGCGTAGCCCGACGGACAGAGGATGTTGTCGAAGCCGTTGCGTTCGGCGCGCAGCAACACGTCGCTGCAATGGGCGAAGCTGCTGCGCAGCTTGGGATCCGGCACACCCAGATACTCGTAGTCGTCATCACAGAGCGGACAGAACCACGAGACTTCGACGGGCGCGTCGGCCTCGTTCGGGGCGAGGCGCGGCGCGCGCGCAATCGGGAGGGCATCCATCGGCGGCCTAAGCTATCACACGCGAGATGGAGGAAGGCTTGGCGCACGAGACGCTTCACTACGGGATCATTGGCACCGGCATGATGGGCTGCGAGCACATCCGCAACCTCGCGCTGGTGCCCGGCGTAGAAGTCACCGCGATCGCGGACTCGGACGCTGCGAGCCGCAACTGGGGTCGCATCGCGGTCGGCCGCGACGTCGAGATCTACCAGGACTACCGCGAGCTGTTGCGCCACGCGCGCGTAGACGCGGTGGTGGTCGCGACGCCCAACTTCACGCACCACGACGTGCTGCGCGCGATCTTCGAGACGCGCGTGCACGCGCTCGTCGAGAAGCCGCTCTGCACCGAGATCGAACAGTGTCAGTGGGCGATCGACGCAGCGGAGAAGCATCCGGGGATCCTCTGGGTCGGCATGGAGTATCGCTACATGCGACCGGTCGAGCGGCTCGTCGAGGAAGTGCACGGCGGCGCGGTCGGCCGGCTGGTGATGCTGGCGATCCGCGAACACCGCTTCCCGTTCTTGAAGAAGGTCGGCGACTGGAACCGCTTCAACCGCAACACCGGCGGCACGCTGGTCGAGAAGTGCTGCCACTTCTTCGATCTGATGAACGTGATCGTTCGCCAGCACCCGATTCGCGTCTACGCCTCCGGCGCGGCCGACGTGAACCATCGGGGCGAGCGCTACGACGGCGAGCAGCCGGACATCCTCGACAACGCGTTCGCGGTCGTCGATTTCGCCGACGGCGCCCGCGCGCTGCTCGACCTGTGCATGTTCGCGGAGAACTCGACGAACGAGATGGAGATCGCGGCCACCGGCGATCGAGGCAAGGTGGAGGCCTTCCTCCCGGCGCACCGGCTCGTGGTGACGCGGCGCGATCGCAATGAGCCCGCGACCATCACGTTCCCGGTCGACGGCAACCTCGCGAAAGCCGGCGCGCATCACGGCTCGACGTTCTTCGAGCACGTCGCGTTTCGCGATGCGATCCGCAGCGGCGGCAAGCCGGTCGTGTCGGTCTACGATGGCGCGCTCGCGGTGGCGATGGGCATCGCGGGCGAGCGCTCGGCGCGACTGGGCCGCCCGGTCGATCTCGCCGAACTCGGATTCTGACAGGAGGCCTGCTACGGATGAAGACGCTGCTGCTGCTGCGCCACGCAAAGTCGAGCTGGAGCAACCCCGGAGGGAGCGACCACGACCGCACACTCACGCCGCGCGGACGCCGGGCTGCGGAACTGGTGGGGCTCTACGTGGCCCAACGCAGTGCCCCGCCGTCGCTCGCGCTGTGTTCGAGCGCGCGGCGCGCGCAGGACACGCTGGAGCCGCTCCGCCAACGCCTCGACCTGACCGTCGAGACCGTGCGCGAGCTCTATCTCGCGGACCCCGACACGCTGCTCGCGCAACTCGCGAAGGTCGACGATCGCGAAGCCAACGTGCTCGTGATCGGTCACAACCCGGGGCTTCACGAACTCGCGCTGCGGCTCACCGCCGGCGGCGACGGCGCGGCGCGTGCACGACTGCGCGAGGGCTTCCCGACCGCCGCCCTCGCGGTGCTCGAACTCGACATCGAGCGCTGGGACGAGATCCGCCCCGGCTGCGGAGCGCTGGTCGAGTTGCGCGTTCCCCGCGACCTCGTCTAGCGACGAGCCCGGAGCTTCGCGTCAGAGCTCGGGTGCTAGCGGCACTGGAGCTGCGTGCCCACGCACAGCGGCAACTCGTTGCTGAGCGGTCCCGTCGGGTTCAACACTTGCACCAGGTGCAGGCCGATCGCCGGCTTCACGGCCAGGTCGATCGAGACGTTGCCGTTGTTGCAGAAGTTGCCGGTGATCCCCGCTGAGCAGGTGAGCGTGCCGGCCGCCGGTGCGCCGTCGACGAAGAGTGCGGCGTCGGTCCGCACGTCGGTGCCCACCGCGGTGAAGGCCGGCGGATCCGAGGCCCCGCCCGACACGAAGTTCGGCAGCGGCGGATCGCCGGTGACGCCGGTGCCTGTACCAATCCCGAGCAGCGGTTGCGGCACGCCGGTGCCGGGCACCTGGAGACCGGAACGCAGCGCGCCGGTGAGCGTCATGACCGTCGTGCCGGCCTGCACCTCTGCGATCAGCTGGGCGTGGGTCAGCGAGAGCGTCTGCGGGTCGTTCTTGTAGGTGCCGTCGCTGCGGTACGAGAGCGTCGTCGGCAGCATGCCGGTCCCGACGTTGCGCATGCCCACGGCGCGCAGGTTCACCAGCCCGCGCGTGTCGGCGAGTTCCAACGCCGCCATCAGCGTGTCGGTTTGGGTGAGTTCGCCGCCGGTCGTGGTGCGCGCGTTCAGTTCGACCTGCCGGCCGATCGCGCCCGAGTAGCCGGTGCTCGCCTCCTCGAACATCTGCCAGATGTCGAGGGGCCGCGTCGCGTAGGCCGGGAAGAACAACAGGAACGCGGTGCCGAAGGTCCCGATCTCGCGATAGCCCTGCGTCGCATTCCAACGGATCGGCTCTTCCACCGCATTCACGACCAGATTGAATCCCTGGATCGTGAGTGTCGTGTCGATGCTCGCCTGCTGCTGCATCTCGACCGGCTGCGTCAGCCCGAGCGAGAATTGCAGGAAGCGATCCGTCATGCCGCGCATCGTCGGCACGTCGAAGCCGTTCAGCGTCGACGAGTTGGTGGCCGCGCCGAGCGGCAGCGTGTGGCAGCCGGCCGTCGAGTCGGCACAGGTGTCCGGGTCGGCAACCGCGCCGCCGACGTTCACGAAGAAGCGCGAGAAACCGCGGGTTGCACTGGCGCTGAGCGCACTCGGCGAACCGTCGCCGTTCGGCACGACGACGGGCGCGACCGGCGTCGAGAGCGTGTCGTCGATGCGGCGCGAGCGCGGCGGCGAGTAGGAAACGGCAGCCAGGAACGTAGCCAGGTCGTCGCGCTCCTGCACGGTGAGCTTGTTGCCGCCCGGCGGGCAGGATCCGCTCTGGTCGCACATCACACCCGAGAGAGATCCGAGCGCGAGGTCGAGGAAGCAATCGTGATCGAGATCGGCGCCGCCGAGCGAGCAGTCCGTCCCGCCGTTGCCATTGAAGCCGACCGAACCATTGCCGCCGCCGAACGGATCGCCGAGCGCGCCGTCCCAGTGCAGCGGCAGCGTGTTCTTCAGCCCGCGTACCGGCATCGTCGAGCGGATCTCGTCCTCGGTGCCGCAGCCGCTGAGGAAGCAGCGCCCGCCGATTCGCCACAAAAGCTGATCGGTGTTGCCATCCGGATGGCAGCTGCCGCACGAGAAGGTGCCCTTCGTCGACGCGAAGGCGTTGTGGAACGCGATACGGCCTTTGCGCACCGCGTTGGGCGTCGGGTCCGCGCCGACCGGGAACTGCGAGAGCTCCGCGATGTCGGCGGGATTCGTCACGTCGATGACCGAGACGGTGTTCTCGAGCGTGTTCAGCACGTACGCCTTCTGCGGCGCGCCCGCGCCGTTCGACAGCAGCGCGATGCCGCGCGGGATCTGCTGGCCGAAGTCGCCATTCCCAACCGAGCCGAGATCGAGGATGTCCTGCACGTTCAGCGTGTCGGCGGCGAGCGTGACCACGCGGCTCGAGCCCGCCGCCGCGATCACCAGCGTGGCGTCGTTGCCCGAGAGCGCCACCGCATAAGGCGTCGCCAGCGCGGTCGCGTCGGTCGGGCTCGCGGGCTCGAGATCCTTCTGCTGGACCGCGCCGCAGCTCGCGCCCGAGCAAGTAACCGCGGCGAGCCGGTTGTTGAACATCCGATTGCCGAGCGTTGCGAGCGTCTGCCCGTGGTTCCCGTTCACGACGTTGCGCGCGTCGGTCTGCGTGATGAAAGCGCGCCCCGCACTCGAAACGGCGATGCCGTTCAGCAGCGTCCCGATTCCCGAGACCGTGGTGACCTCGGCTCCCGTCGCCGTGTCGAAGATGAAGAGATCGCGGTCCGGCGCATCGGGATCGGTCTGGATGTGCTTGGTGCGGTTCGGAATGTTCGGGTTGGCGGCAAAGGTGGCCAGATCGTTCAGCGTGAGCGAGCAGGCGGTGCTCGCATTCGTGTCGCCTGCGACGCCGCAGGCCGAGAGTTCCGTGCGGTTGCCCGACTCCTCCGCGATCACGTAGAGCAGCCCGTTGCGGACTGCGATCGCGCGCGGCTCCTGCGCGCGAACATTGAGTCTGCTGGTGACCGTGCGGGTCGCGGGATCGATCACCGCGATCTGGTTGCGCGAGGACAGCGCGACGAAGGCCTTCGATCCATCCGCGGTGAACGCGATGCCCACCGGCTCGTCGAAGAGCGTCACGCCCTGTGTGTCGACCGACTGGATCGTGTCGATGACGCGGTTTTCTGTCGGAGAGCCAGGCGCGATGTCGATGATGCTGACGCTGTCGGAAACGTGATTCGAAACCCAGAGTTCGTTCGCGCCGGGCCGCACCGCGAGCGAGCTCGGGTCGAGGCCGACTTCGATCGTGCCGATCGTGTAACTGTCGGCCGTGTTGACGACGCTGACCGAGTTGCTCGTGGTGTTCGCGACGTAGAGCCGGGTGCCCGTCTCGTTCAGCACGATCGGGTTCACCTGCGGGCTCTCGAAGAGCTGGAAGCCGACGGCTTCGTGCGTCCGCGGTCGCCCGGCGTGTGCCGGTTCGGCGACGCTGATCAGCCCGAATGCCAGACCCGACGCGAGCGCAAGACGCAGCTGTGACCGTGCAGGCATGTCCCGATCCTCCCGATTGGCGGAAGCATTCTCGCACAATTCGGGCGGCTCGCGCCCGGGGAAACCGGATTCGCGGGCGAGTTGCCTACTCCGGCTGCCGGAACAGCTCGTTCAGGTACTCGACCAGCAGCCGCTCGCGCATCGGGACCGGCAGCGCGTTCAGCACCTCATTGACCTCGGCCATCCGGCCCGGCAGCGCACTGCGCTGGACGCCCGCCATCGCGAGCAGGCCCTGGAAGGTGTCGTCGCCGAGCGTGTCGGGATCCAGATCGCCGAACGCGGCCTTGATGCTGGCCGCCAGGCCGCGCGATGCCATCGATTTCGCCTTCGCGACGCACGCGTCCAGATCCGCCAGCAACGCGTCCACCCAGCGTACGCTGGCAGGGTTGATCGACAGGTGGATGTTCTCCTTCGAATCGCCGTAGCCGAGCTGAGGCTGGATGTACCAACCGCGCGTCTTCATCTCGTCGATCACGTGGAAGACGCTGACGGTATCCGATGTGAACGCGACGAGGTTCATCTCGGGTCGCCCGAGCAAGCGCAGATCCGGGCTCGCATCGACGTGCGCGGCGATGCGCCGCGTCGCACCCAGCACCTGGCGCGCGAACTCGAGGTAGCCCGCATCGCCGATGAAGTGCAGCGCGGCCCATGCGGCCGCGACCGGTCCGGCGGACTTCGTGCTCTGTACGGTGGGGTTGATCACCGTGTAGCCGGTCCAGTTCGAGCACGCGTAGATCTGATGGCGACGCAGATCCTTGTTCCGGTGCAGGATCACCGACGCGCCTTTCGCTGCGAACGCATACTTGTGGAAGTCCATCGAGATCGACGTGACGCCGGGCACGTCGAACTCGAAGCGCGGCACCGGCGCACCGGCGCGGCGCAGATACGGCAGCAGGAAGCCACCCATGCATCCGTCGACGTGCAGCAGCAGGTTCTTCTCGAGCGCGAGCTGGCCCAGCGCTTCGATCGGATCGACGACGCCGTGCGCGTACGAGACCGCCGAGCCGACCAGCAGGATCGTGTTCGGCGTGATCGCCGCGCGCACCTTCTCGACGTCGGCCTTGAAGGTCTTCGGATCGACGTCCGCCAGCACCACCTTCAAGTCCAGGTAGTGCGCGGCCTTGTGGAACGCGGCGTGCGCGGTCGTCGGCAACACGATCTCGGGTTCGCGGATCTGCGGCTGCAACGCCCGAGCGCGGTCGCGCGCGGTCTTGACCGCGAGGATGATGCTCTCGGTGCCGCCGCTGGTGAAGTTGCCGACCACCTGCTCGTCCCCGGACAGATGCGCCGCCGCCATCGCGATCAGCTCGTTCTCCATCCGCAGCGCGCTCGGAAACACGGTCGGATCGAGCGCGTTCTCGCTGAGGTACATCGCGAAGGCCTGCTTGATGACCTCCTCGGCTTCGGGTCCGGGATCGTAGACGTACGCCCAGGTGCGCCCGTCGCGCCACGGCATGTCGCCCGCGCGGAACCGTTCGAGCGTCTCGAGCACCCGCTGCTTCGACCAGCCCTGCTCCGGGATCCGCATCGCGCCTCTCCTGCGAGCCGCGTCTCGACTACGGCTTCTGGGTCCACTGCTCGTCGGGAAGCTGCCAGCCGCCGCCGAGCGCGCGGTAGAGCGTCACGACCGTGAGGAGCTGGTCCAGTTGCACCTGCGCGAGCGCGATCTCCGACGGGAAGAGCAGCTGCTGCGCTTCCAGCACTTCGTAGTAGCTGGCGAGACCCGAGTCGTAGCGAATGCGCGAGAGCCGCACCGACTCCTGGTAGGACTGCACGGCGACTTGCTGCGCGTCGCGCGCCTCGGCGAGCTTGGTCTGGGCGGTCAGCGTGTTCGAGACCTCCGCGAACGCGGTGATCACGGTCTGTTCGTAGGAAGCCTTGGTCTCCTCCCAGACCGCCTTCTGCCCGCGGTATTGCTCGAGCAGCGAGAAGCCCTGGAAGAGCGGGCCCGCGGCATTCCCGGCGACGTTCCAGATGCTGAAGTTTCCCTTCGCGATGTCGGAGAGCTCGGTGCTCTGGCCGCCGTAGAGCGCCGTGAGACCGATGCGCGGGAAGAAGTTCGCGATCGCCACGCCGACCGAAGCGTTCGCGCTCGCGATCTCGTGTTCCGCCTGGAGGACGTCCGGGCGGCGCTCGAGCAGCGCGGAGGGCAGACCCGGCGGCGTCGGCGGCGGCAGCGAACGCTCGCTCCACGACTTGCCTCGCGCGATCGGTCCCGGATTGCGCCCGAGCAGCACGCTGATCGCGTTCTCCTGGAACACGATGCGGCGTTCCAGCTCTGGGACCTGCGCCTGCGTCTCGGAGAGCGCGGCCTGCGCGCGCGCGACCTGCAGCTTGTTGCCGACGCCACCCTCGAAGCGGCGTGTGAAGAGGTCGAGGGTTTCCTGGAAGGATTCTGTCGTCGCGCGGGCGATCGCGAGTTCCTGGTCGAGTTCGAGCAGCGTCAGATAGGTTTGCGCGACGCCGGTCACCAGCGACAGCAACACGCCGCGGCGGAACTGCTCGGTGGCGAAGAGCGACTGTTGCGCTGCTTCACTCGAACGGCGAATGCGGCCCCAGATGTCGAGTTCCCACGCCAGCGCGAATGCGCCGTAAAACAGATCGGTCGTCACTCCGGGCGTGTCCTCGAACTGCGGCTGCCGCTGCCGGCCGCCGCTGCTCTCGTAGCCGATCTGCGGATAGAACGGCGATCGCGCCACGCCCGCCAGCGCCCTCGCCTGCTCGACGCGCTGCACGGCGATCTTCAGGTCGTAGTTCGCGGCGAGCGCTTCCTCGATCAGCTGTTGCAGCACATCGTCCTGGAAGACCTCCCACCACGGCAGGTCCGCGATCGAAGTCGCCTCGGACGGCTGCACCTGCCCGCGATAGTCCTCCGGCGCGGTGACCGACGGGCGCACGAAGTTCGGGCCGATCGCGCACGAGGTGGTGAACGAGAGCAGCACGAGACCCGCGGCGAGGCGACGCGCGATCACTTCGAGTGCTCCGGCACCAAGGGCGGCGTGGGTGACGCCGGCGCAGCGGGCGGCGCTGGACTGTGTCCCGCACCGCCACCCGCGAAGCGCTCCACCAGCACGAAGAGCACCGGCACGATGAAGATCGCGATGCCCGTCGCGGCGAGCATGCCCGCGATCACGGTGGTGCCGATGCTCTGCCGCGAGATCGCGCCCGAGCCGGAGGCGGTCCACAGCGGCACGCAGCCGAGGATGAACGCGAAGCTGGTCATCAGGATCGGGCGCAGGCGGCTCTTCGCGCCGGCGAGCGCCGCGTCGGTCGCGGTTTTGCCGCCCGCTTCGAGCTCGGCCTTCGCGAACTCCACGATCAGGATCGCGTTCTTCGCGATGAGGCCGATCAACATGACCAAGCCGATCTGCGCGAACACGTCGTTGTCGAGCCCGCGCCACCAGATCCCCAGGAACGCGCCGAAGATCGCGATCGGCGTCGTCAGCAGCACGCTCCAGGGCAGCGACCAGCTCTCGTAGAGGCCGGCGAGGATCAGGAACACGAAGACCAGCGACAGCGCGAATACGGCACCGGCGCCGCCGGCGTTGGCTTCCTGGTAGGACATGTTCGTCCACTCGAAGGTGACGTCGGACGGCAGCACCTCCTTCGCGACTTCCTCGACCGCCGCCATCGCCTGGCCGGAGCTGTAGCCCTCCGCCGGCGAGCCCATCACTTCGATGCTGCGAAAGAGGTTGTAGCGATTCGTGAACGCGGGACCCACGGACGGGTCGGCCTTCACGAGCGTCGAGAGCGGGACCATCTGCTGGTCCTCGTTCCGCACGTAGAAGCTGCCGATGTCGTCGGCCTTCTGGCGGAACTCCGGCTCCGCTTGCAGGAAGACCTTCCAGATCCGCCCGAAGCGGTTGAACTGGTTCACGTACGCCGAGCCGAGTAGCGCTTGCAGTGTCGAGTACAAGTCGGTCGAGTTCACGCCGAGCTTGTAGACCTTGTCGGTGTTCACGTCGGCGTAGAGCTGCGGCACGTCGGCGCGAAACACCGTGAAGACGCCCGTCAGTTCGGGACGCTTGCTCGCGGCCTCGATCAGGCGTTTGGCGTTCGCGGTGAGGTACTCGACGCCGTCGGCGCCGCTGCGGTCCTGCAGCATCATGTCGAAGCCACCCGCGTTGCCGACACCGGGAATCGAGGGCGGACCGAACGCAAAGGCCTGCCCTTGGGGCATCCCGCGCAGCCGCTGGTTCAGTTCGCGCATGATCACGTCGGCAGTCCGCGCGCCGCGCTCGTCCCATGGTTCGAGCTGCACGAAGTAGAAGCCTGCGTAGGTCTGCGAGATGTTCGAGAGCAGGCTGAAGCCGGTGATCGTCGTATAGCTCTGGATGCCCTCGGTCTCCGCGAGGATCTTCTCGACTTCGAGCGCGAACGCGTCGGTGCGCTGCAGCGAGGACGCGTCCGGCAGCTGGAGCTGCATGAAGAAGTAGCCCTGGTCCTCGTTCGGCACGAACGACCTCGGCAGGATGCGGCCGATGCCGATGCCGATCACCGCGAGACCCACGAGCAGGATCATGCTGCGCGCCGCGCGTTTGATCGCGCCGCGCGAAATGTTCACGTAGCCCGCGGTCACGCGATCGAAGAAGCGGTTGAAGGCTGCGAAGAAGCGGCCGAGCGGACCGCGTGCAGGCTGCTTCGGTCGCAGCAGCAGCGCCGAGAGCGCCGGCGAGAGCGTCAGCGCGTTGAACGCCGAGAGCAGCACCGAGATCGCGATCGTCACCGCGAACTGCTGGTAGAGAAGGCCAGTGATCCCGGTCATGAACACCGTCGGAATGAAGACCGCCGCGAGGATCAGCGCGATGCCGATGACCGGGCTCGAAACCTCGTCCATCGCCTTGATCGTCGCATCGCGCGGTGAGAGCCCGTGCTCGATGCCCACCTCGACTGCCTCGACCACGACGATCGCGTCGTCCACGACGAGGCCGATCGCGAGCACCAGACCGAGCAGCGACAGCGTGTTGATCGAAAAGCCGAGCATCGGGAACACCAGGAACGCGCCGATCAGCGAGACCGGCACCGCGATCAGCGGGATCAACGTCGCGCGCCAGCCCTGCAGGAACAGGAATACGACGATGATCACCAGCACCATCGCCTCGAAGATCGTGTGCACGATCTCGGTGATGCCCTCGCTGACCGGAATCGTCGTGTCGAGGGCGACTTCGTAGGCGAGTCCGCTGGGGAAGCGCTTCGCGAGCTTCTCCATCTGCGCCTTCACGGCCCCGGCGGTCGCGAGCGCATTCGAGCCAGGCGCCTGGTACACCGCGACGATACCCGCGGGCTTGCCCTGGTAGCGACCGCGCTGCATGTAGGTCTGCGAGCCGAGCTCGATGCGCGCGACGTCGGCGAGCCGCACGATCGAGCCGTCCGGGTTGGCGCGCACGATGATATTGCCGAACTGCTCCGCCTCGATCAGGCGACCCTGTGCGGTGACGTTGTAGGTGAACTCCTGGCCTGGTGGCGCCGGCTCGGCGCCGACCTGGCCGGCGGGATTCACGACGTTCTGCGCCTTGATCGCATTCATCACCTCGGTGACGGTGATCGACAGCTTCGCCAGCGTGTCGGGGCGCACCCAGACCCGCATCGCGTACTGCGCGGCGCCGAAGAGGATCACCTGACCCACGCCGGAGACCCGCGAGACCTCGTCGATCACGTTGATCGTGGCGTAGTTGCCGAGGAACTCCGCGTCGAAGCTCCCGTCGGGCGAGTAGATCGGGATCACCAGCAGCGGCAGGCCGACGGTCTGCTGCACCGTGGTGCCGTACTCGACGACGGACGTCGGCAGCTGGGAGGTCGCCTGCGAGAGCCGGTTCTGCGCGAAGACCTGGTCGAGGTTCACGTCGGTGCCGACGTCGAACGACACCTGCAGCGTCATCGTGCCGTCGCTGCCGTTGATCGACTTCATGTAGATCATGCCCTGCACGCCGTTGACCTGTTGCTCGATCGGCGTGGCGACGGACTTCTCGACCGCGAGCGCGTCGGCGCCCGTGTAGGTCGTCTTGATCTGGATGATCGGCGGAACGATGTCGGGGTACTGCGCGATCGGCAGGCGCTGCAGCATCACCAGGCCGCCGATGACGGTCAGGATCGCGATCACGATCGCGACGATCGGGCGGTCGATGAAGAAGCGGGACATCGATTAGTGGGCCGCCGCCGGGGCTGCTGCAGCGGCCGCTCGCTCGGCCTCGGTGACGGGCTTCACGACCATGCCGCTGCGGATCTTCTGGACGCCTTCGACGACGACGCGGTCGCCGGGCGCGAGTCCCTCGGTGACGACGTAGTTGCTTCCGGTCTGCGACCCGAGCGTCACGCGCTTCAGCGTCACCTTGTTCTCGGCGTCGACGACGCCCACCATGCTCGCGCCCTGCAGGTCGCTCACGGCGCGCTGCGGGATCACCAGCGCGCCGGGCAGCCGATCGGTCACCGCGCGCACCTTCGCGAACTGACCGGGCCGCAGCAGGTTCTCGGGGTTCGGGAACTCGCCCTGCACGGTGATCGTGCCGGTGGTCTGGGCGACTTCGAGACCCGTCACGTAGAGACGGCCGGGGTGTGGGTAGGTCGTGCCGTCGGCGAGGATCAGCGACAGCGGCCGCGCTTCCTTCGCAGTGCCCGTCGCCTCTTGCTCGCGGAACCGCTTCGCGAACTTCAGGTACTCGATCTCGCTGATCGGAACCGTGACCTTGATCGGTTCGAGCTGGGACACCGTCGTCAGCAGCGTCGTTGGACTGACGAGGTCGCCGACCTGCGCGGTCGCGATCGCCGCGACGCCGCCGATCGGAGCCTGCACCTTCGTCCACGCGAGGTTGAGCTGCGCGTTCTCGAGCGTGGCTCGCGCCGAATCCACTTCCGCGCGATTCGCGGCGCGTGCCTGGATCGCGTCGTCGAGTTCCTGCTGGCTCACGGCGCCCTCGGCGGCGAGCGGCCCGTAGCGCTTGACGTCCAGCTCGCTCTTGCCGAGCGCCGCTTGCGCGCGTTCGAGCTGGCCCTTCGCCTGATCGAGCGCGGCCTTGTACTGCCGTGCGTCGATCTCGAAGAGCAGGTCGCCGGCCGCGACGGCGCTGCCGTCCTTGTAGCCCTGCTTCAGCAGGTAGCCCTGGATCTTCGGGTAGATCTGCGCGTTCACGAAGCCGGTCGTCGT